>PFBU01000078.1:7672-21379 GCA_002773185.1 Candidatus Magasanikbacteria bacterium CG10_big_fil_rev_8_21_14_0_10_36_16
AAAGGTCCCAATAATTTGATCAAAAATGGCGCTAAACTGATTAGTAGTAGCCAAGACATATTAGAAGGTCTAAACTTGCAAGATATAGAAGTTTATGTTACAAATAAGCAAATCTTGGGAGATTCACCCCAAGAAAACGCTATTTTGGCTGTACTTAGCCAAGAGCCACGACATATTGACGAAATCACCAAAGCTAGCAACTTAGCCAGTACTCAAATCAGTGCTACCTTGACAATAATGGAAATGAAGGGTAAAGTGCGCAATCTCGGGAATATGATGTACGTCGTACGAGCGTAATTTAGAAATTTTAAATTTTGAATTTTAAAACAATTTTTAATGATTAAATTTTCAATATCTTTTTGAAATTAATTCATTTATAAATTTGAAATTGTTTTAAAATTTAAAATTCCTAAATTCAAAATTTTCAAAATATGAATTTTGACAAAGCCTACAACTATATATTGTCCCTCTCCAACATGCCACGCCTGGAGTACATGAAAGAGGGCAACATGTGTGATTGGTATCTGAAAAGAATGCAATTTTTTTTGGATTTGATTGGTAATCCTGAAAAAAAGATCAAACACTATATACACGTTACAGGCACTAGTGGCAAAGGCTCAACTGTTTCTTTTTTGCACAACATCTTGCAAGCTGACAAAAGAAAAGTCGGCTCCACTTACTCCCCTCACCCAACCGTTATCACTGAACGCTGGAAAGTCGGTAATAGTTATATGACCAAAAAAGAATTTGTAGAAATAGTAGAATATTTGAAACCAAAGCTCGATGAATATTTGGAAAAAACTCCTTACGATATGTTATCCTTTTTTGAATTGACCGAAGTCATTGGCTTTATCTTTTTTGCTCAGAAAAAAGTGGATTGGCTAGTGCTAGAAGTGGCTTGTGGCGGACGCTATGATTCTAGCAATATCATTCCTTACAAAGATGTCGCAACAATTACCAACATCGGATTAGACCATGTTGGGATTATTGGCAATAATAAAGAAGAAATTGCTTACGAAAAAGCTGGAATTATTAAATCTGGTTGTACAGCTTTTACCACCGAACAAGACAAAAAAATCTTGAATATTATTGAAACAGAAGCTGACTTACAAAAAGTAAATTTGGAAAAATTAAAAATAAATGATTACAAAATAATAAAAGAAAATATAAATAAAATTATTTTTTCTTACCAAGATGAAGAATACGAGCTACAAGCTCTAGGACAACACCAAATAAAAAATGCTATTCTTTGTATCAACATTGCAAAATTTTTGAAAATAAAAAATGTTAGTATCAAGCAAGGATTAAAAAATACTTTACAACCTTTGCGTTTTGAAATCGTACAAGAAAAACCATATATCATTCTTGACGGCGCCCACAACGAAGACAAAATAAAAAGTACAGTAGAAGCCATGAAAAAATTTCCGCCCAAGGCGGATCAGCCTAGGGCTGAAAAAAATAATAATCTCTATTTGATAGTTGGCTTCAGTGGCGACAAAAAAGTAAGCAATATGATAAAAAGTCTGAGTACTTTGCATCCAACATTTGTTTGCGCTACCAAAAATACTAGCAACCATTTTCGCAAAGTAGCTGATCCAAAAGTTATTGCCAAAGAATTTGCAAAAAATAAAAACACTAAGACAAAAATTTTTCTAGACCCACATGACGCACTAGCATTTTGTCTGTCTAAAATGAAAAAAAATGACGCCCTACTTATTACTGGTTCGATTTTTCTAAGTGGTGAATTGAGACAAAAATTTAAAAAAATATAATAATGTGTTATTATACTTAAATAAACAATACTAAATAAACAAATTCCAAACAATAAAAAATTACAAATTACAATTTTTTATTGTTTATTGTATATTATTTGGAATTTGTAATTTGAAAATTGTTTATTATTTTATTAAAAATGAATAAACTGTTACTTGCATCTTGTAACTTAATAAAAAACGTCTATGAAGTTAGTTATAGTAGAGTCCCCTACCAAAGCCAAAACAATTTCCAAATTTTTGGGAGCTGCTTACAAAGTAGAATCTTCTTTTGGTCATACTCGTGATTTACCAAAAAGTAAAATGGGTATAGATATTGCTGGTGGCACTTTCGAACCGACTTACGAAGTCCCAAAAGACAAAATAGCTCAAGTCAGCAAACTAAAAAAACTTGCCAAAGAAGCTACTGAAGTCATATTCGCATCCGATGAGGACCGCGAAGGAGAAGCTATTTCTTGGCACTTGGCCGAAATTTTCAAAATCAATCCCAAAAAAGCCAAACGTATAGTATTTCATGAAATTACCAAAAGTGCGATTGAAGAAGCTCTTGCCAACCCTCGTCATATTGATTTGAAATTAGTAGATGCTCAACAAGCTCGTCGTATTTTGGATAGAATCGTCGGTTATGAGCTCTCCCCTTTCTTATGGAAAAAAGTCGCCCGTGGACTCTCAGCTGGTCGCGTACAATCTGTCGCCGTCAGACTAGTCGTCGAACGTGAAGAAGAACGCAAAGCTTTTGTGACACAAGAATACTGGTCTTTAGCAGGATTTTTCCTCCCCCTTTTAGGGGGAGGCCAGGAGGGGGTCTCACCTTTTGAAGGTAAACTTCACAGTATCAATGACAAAAAAATAGACAAACTAGGTTTGAAAAATAAAGAACAAGTTGACGCTATTTTGTTAGAATTAGAAAATGCTGAATACAAAATAAAAGATATTGTCAAAAAACAAACCAAGCGTACTCCTCCACCACCATTTACCACTTCTACTTTACAACAACAAGCTAGTTACAAACTAGGCTACTCTGCCAAACAAACAATGCGTCTGGCTCAACAACTTTATGAAGGTATCAAGATTGGTAGTGAAGGCCAAGTCGGTCTCATTACTTACATGCGTACTGATGCTCTAAATTTGTCTGAAAAATTTTTGCAAGAAAGTAAAAGTTTTATTGGAAAACAATACGGCGAAAAATTTGCACTAGACAAACCACGCTTTTATGCCAACAAAAGTAAAAATGCGCAAGAAGCCCATGAAGCTGTCCGCCCAACTGATGTAAACAAAAGTCCTGAGTCAATCAGTGCTTATCTTGACC
Source organism: Candidatus Magasanikbacteria bacterium CG10_big_fil_rev_8_21_14_0_10_36_16 (assembly GCA_002773185.1). Classification (GTDB taxonomy): domain Bacteria; phylum Patescibacteriota; class Patescibacteriia; order Magasanikbacterales; family UBA922; genus UBA1557. The sequence continues at coordinate 10,754 of PFBU01000078.1, forward strand.
CTCAACAATTGAAACTATATAGTCTTATCTGGAAAAGAGCTGTCGCCACCCAAATGGCCGTAGCCAATCTAAACAAAGAAAACATAGATATAGAAGCCAAAGAGTATATGTTTCGCGCTACAGGCCAATCTGTGGTCTTCCCAGGCTGGTTGCAACTCTATCCTGAACAACTAAAAGAAGAAATGTTGCCAGAAATGAAAATTGGCGAAAATGTGGACTGTAAAGAATTAAAACCAGAACAACATTTCACCGAACCAAAACCTCGTTATTCTGACGCGACTTTGGTCAAAGCGATGGAAGAATACGGCATTGGTCGTCCTTCTACCTATGCCCCAACTATTTCCACAATTGAAAGTCGTGGCTATGTGGAACGTGATGAAAACAAACGTTTGAAACCTCTCGACATTGCTTTCGTCGTCAATAGTCTTCTTGTTGAACATTTTCCTGAAGTTGTTGACTACAAATTCACAGCAACCATGGAAGAAAATCTTGATGAGATTGCGAGCGGTACCAAAGACTGGCAACCAATTATCGCTACATTCTATTTCCCTTTCCACGAAAATCTGGTTAGTAAAAGTGATAATCTGACCAAAGAAGATACAGTATCTATGCGTGAAATTGGCGTTGATCCAAAATCAAAAAAACCAATCTACGGACGCATCGGACGCTATGGACCATTTGTCCAACGCGGTAGCAAAGACGATGAAGAAAAACCAGAATTTGCCAAACTAAAACCAGGCCAAACAATAGACGAATTGACTCTAGCTGACGCACTCGAACTCTTCAAACTCCCAAGGACTCTTGGCAAAGACAAAGAAGGTGAAGAAATACTTGCCAATGTCGGACGCTTCGGACCTTATGTCAAAGTAGGTGCCAAATTTTATTCTACCAAAGACAAAGATCCATATACTATTACACTTCAAGAAGCACTAGTAGTAATCAGAGAAAAAAATCAAGCCGATGCCAACAAAACTATAAAACTTTTTGCAGGCAGTCCTATCCAAGTTCTCAATGGTCGCTATGGACCTTACATTACAGATACAGAAAAGAAAATAAACGCCAAAATTCCAAAGGATATAGAACCAAAAAATCTTACTCAAGAAGAATGTGAAAAACTAATTGCCGAAGCACCTAGCAAAAAACGTGGGGCTTGGGCGAAGAAGAAGAGTGAATAATTTAGAAAACCGCTAGAAATAGCGGTTTTTGTTTGGTTGACGCAAGAAATAACAAGTGATATAGTTAAAAAAACTAAAATAAATATGTTATCACAAATATCAACACCACATTTTGGCTTAAATTTTCTTTCAATAGCAAAAGAATATTGTAATGAAACAAATACAAAAAATAAATTAGAGCAGGCTATAAAAATTATTATTTTTTCTGCGGCTGCCGCTGAAGCAATAATTAACATGGAATTAAGAGACCATTTTAATGGTAAAGATTTAGAAAAAACAATAAAATATGGTCCACCAGGAGACAAAAGACAAACTTCTCCTACAATCAAAAAATGGGAACTAATAATGAAAAAACAAAATTTTACTAAAAAAGAAAGATCTATACATACAAAAAATTTAGGCTTATTAATAAATTTGCGTAATGAATTAATTCATTTCAAACCACACGAAAATCAAACAGAAAAAGTATTATCACCAAAAAAACAAAAGGTTGTTGGATCAGATGGAAAACTATATACAAGTTTCAAAAAGACGGGGTTTAAAATTATCAAAAAAGGAATAATAAATGAATTAACATTAACAAAAGCCAGAGAAAATTATACCAATTTAGATAATATGATTTTTAATTTTTATAAACTAAAAAAAACATGGCCACACCCTTCTTTTTCTAATACACACTGGGGTAACAAATCTCCATTTTACAAATATAAAAATAAATATACAAATTAAAAATACTAAAAAATTCAAATCCCCAGAACAAACACAAGTATCCTGCTAAGGGTTTTTATTTTTCATTGACGGTTTTTTTGTAAAAATGTTATAATTAAATAAACGTTTTGATTACACTATAATACAGTGACAAAATAGAGAATATAAAACAAATTATAATTAATAAACTAACTAAAGCAATAATATATGACACCAGAAAAATCAACCGAAGAATCACAATCTATAATAAAGTGTAAGGGGTGTAATGAAGAAGTAAAAAAATGCTATTTATCATCAGAACAATTGTGCTATAAATGCGACAAAGAGAAAAAAATGAAACAAACAGATAAAAATCTAACCAAGACGACAGAGACCAACGAATCAATAGATAGTAACAATACTTTTTCGTGCAATAACTGTGGTTCTCTACTTTCAAAAGAAACTATTTTCTGTGGTAATTGTGGCCAAAAAATCGAAAAAATAATCTTAAATAAATATTGTACAAACTGTGGGAAAAACATTACTAGTTCAGAAAAATTTTGTCCTGAATGTGGAACTCCACAAATGAATGAAAGTTCTAAAAAAGAAATACTAAAAAAAGAAATTCCTGCTTATGTTTTATTTTTAATTGCATTAGTATCATACGGCATCAGCTATTCAATTGGAGGAATAATTGGTGATTCATTTGGTGTATTGGGGCTAATTTGTTTATTGCTTTCGATAGTACGATTCATCCGAGAACAAACTACTAAAAGAAAAAAATAATTTATATAATTATATGCGTGATAAAATCACATTATTATTTTGGTTAAAAAGAATTATTTGTGAATAATATCATTGATAAAAACAAAATTTATGTATTGGAAAGGGAATTGATAAAAATCACAACCGATTTTTATATTTCAGAATTACTTTTTAATAAGAGTTTTGAAGACTCATTAGTAAGGTATGCCCAATTTTTAAAGGATATAAGTAATCACTATGCATATACAGGAATAGCCGGCCTTTATAAAATTTTTGATAAAAATGTAACAACAAATAATATTGATTATGTTATTAAACATTTAACAGACACCGCAAAAAGAGACATCTATGTCACCAAGGCAAACGAAATAAAAAAAGGATTAAAACCTATTTTAGAAAGAAGAAGAGAAGTTGTCGCTCATTCTTCTCAAAAAGAAGATGATGATTATCTTATTTTTTACAAGACATACTCTAAACAAGAATATGAGATAATTATAAAACCCACCCTTGAAAATATTGCAATTTTACTCGAACAATTAAGAAAAGATTTTGGTTTTGAAAGTAGTATTGATCACCATTGCGTTGGTATCGAAAATGAATGTGGTTATTTGTTGGAATCTTTGGTACAAATTGAAAAGCAAAGAGGCTATCCAATCATTTCATCATAATTAACGAATTCGCCCCCCGCCCCTACGATTGAATGACGAACGAAAAAAACAAAAAGTGTAAAATTTTACATCACCTAACAGCCTATATGCGGTTTAAGAAAAAGAGTGTAAAATAATTTTAACGGATACTCTTTTTCTTTCTCCCCTATTTTACTCCCTTTGGTCGTAAAAAAATCGCATATAGGCGTACATTATATAAAACAACTATTCACAAAAAACACTTTTTTCAAAACTAGTGTTTTTTATTTTACATTGACGGTTCACCTGCGAGTGCTATACTGACTATATAAGCTAGATTAACTCATTAACTACAGACTATATGAACAAACAACGCTTCACAAACATGCTTTTACTCATAATATCTTTAGTGGTTGTAGTTGGTCTCATAGGATCTTTTGTGTTTTCCCAAAAACAAAAGACCACAGCACCAACTAATCCCAATACAGAAACGACAAGCACTTACACAAAAGAACAAACTCCCCCAGCAACAGAAACTACAATTACATTATCTTCTGACAAAAAAAGTATCATGGAAAACGACAAAGTTTTGTTGAAAATAGACCATGACACAATTTTCAATTGGTTCAAAAATGATAGCCAATTGTGTGAAGGCTACAATCTTACCAGTGTCATTGATAGAGAAAAATTTTGTAGAAATTTGAATTCTTTCAAAAGCCAAACTAGATTTGCTTCTATCATAGTTTCTCCAGACAAAATAAAAATAGGTTTTAGTATAGAAAGTGATACTCTTACCCCTGACAAAGTTGTCGGTATTTTCTTGACCACAGACAATACAGTGAAATTACTTAGCAACTATTATCTTGGCAACGAGTTCATTAGTTTTTCACCACAAAGTACTTACTTTGTGTACAAAGGTATTTGTTGGGAAGGCTTGTGCGGACTTTTTGTAAAAGACGCGAATACTCTTGAAGACAAAATTAGTTTGAACAATCCAGAATTTTTGGATATGAGAACTGTAGATGCCAATTTCATAAATTGGATTACAGACAACAAAATCACATACAAACTAGGTACAGAAACAAAAGAAGTTTCTTTTTAACTTGTCAAAATAGAGACGAAAACCACTAACACAATCGTTAGTGGTTTTTTGTTGATTATAGCAAATAAATAATTTTATCTGTTTTGAATAACCTAAGGGGAGTTTGATGGGAAAACTGTTTGTCCCGACGAGTCGGGATTAGTTATAAAAAGTAAGGACTGTTTTATAATAAGATTCTTTCAATCTGCTCTTTAATGTTAATATCTAATTTAAAATTATAATTTATATACAAAATCATATTTTATTTAAAATTACGACCAAAACTTTTAGTTAAAATTTTATTATCCAATATTGCCCAAATCTCCCCTATCTTGTATAATATTGTCATCCTACAGAGATTAAATAAAAACAAGATTTTTCTATATATAGACATAACTACTTAAGAAAGATCCCTCGTCGTATTCTCGACTCAGGATTAAAAATCCTATGATAAACAAAACCAAACAAGAGCTCCTCGCTCGCCTCAAAAAAATCCAAGAAGCTCTAAGCAAAACCAAAGATATAGAACTCAAAAAACTATCCGAATTCGGTGACGAAGTTGTCAACGCTTTTGAACGCGCTATGACTGCTCTTGACGCCAAAACCAATGTTTTGACTGAGTTGAAAGCCAGACGTGAAAAAATGAAACAATGGAAAATAAGTTCCTTCAAAAGTTTTTTTCCTATCAATCTACGTTACCTATTTAGCATGCCATTTATTTATGGTATGATTATTCCAGGTATTATCTTTCATATTTGTCTTGAAATTTATCATCGTGTAGCTTTTCGTTTCTATGGTATTCCTCGTGTCAGATCACGAGACTATTTTGTTTACGACCGCCATCTTCTCCCCTATTTGAATTGGTTTGAAAAAATAAATTGTGTCTATTGTAGTTATTTCAACAATCTACTACGCTTTGCTACTGAAATTTCTGGACGCACCGAACGTTATTGGTGTCCTATAAAATATGCCAGAAGAATGAACACGACACATTCTCAATACCACAAATTTGTTGACTACTTAGATGCCCCTCACTTCCGCGAAAAATGGGAAGAACTAAGAGATTTTTCTGATATAAAAACTGAAGATAAAAAAGAAAAGAAGACAAATGAAAATTATGAAGATTGCGATTTCACTCACAAATCCAAACAAGAATAGACGCGGACCTAAACATTTTTTAATTGTTTTATTGTTTTGTTGATAAACTAACAATAAAAAACCACAATGAGACAATAGAACAATTTGACAACAAAGAATCTCCCTAATTTCACAAAATATCAAACAAAAAACATCTTGTACCAAGAACACTTATAATAATAAAGTGTAATAAAGGGATATTGCCTAAACTCCTAGTTTTTGCTATATTAAGTAATATAGTTAATAAAACATATGTCCAACAAACAGACCATCAATGGTCTTATAAAAATTATAGAATTATACGACAAAAAAGCTGATTTTGAAATGATTCACCTAGTTTATGATTATGCCAAAGATGCTCACGAAGGACAATTCCGTAAATCTGGTGAACCATATATTATCCATCCTCTAGCAGCTGCTTATATTCTCGCTAATATGTCCATTGATCCTGTCATTATTATGGCTACTCTACTTCATGATGTGCCAGAAGATACAGATAGAACTCTAGAAGATATAGAAAAAAACTTTGGCGCCGAAATTGCTTCTTTAGTAAAAGGTATTACCAAATTGGGAAAATTGAAATATCGCGGAGTGGAAAGATACATCGAAAATTTGCGCAAAATGTTTATTGCCATGGCCGAAGATGTCCGAGTAATGATTATCAAATTTGCCGATAGAATTCACAATCTTACTACGCTTGATGCCTTACCACCACAAAAACGCTACCGCATTGCACTAGAAAGTCTAGAAATTTATGCCCCAATTGCCAATCGTCTCGGTATGGATGAAATGAAAGGAGAGTTAGAAGACTTATCTTTCAAATTTGTTTATCCCAAAGAATACGAACGTGTCAAAAAACTCCGAGATGAAAAGCTAAAAGGTAAAGAAAAATATTTCAAACATATTATTGATATTACAAAAAAAGAATTAGACAATTCTAATATTTCTGTTATCTCAATTCATGGTCGCAACAAAAAATTGTATAGCCTTTATAAAAAATTAATCAACAAAAATAATGATGTTGGCAGAATCTACGACATTGTGGCGATACGCATCATTGTGGACAACGTGGCTAAGTGTTATGCCACTCTTGGCATACTCCACAGTATCTGGAAACCTATCAAAGGACGTATCAAAGATTATATTGCCCAACCAAAACCAAATGGCTATCAATCTTTACATACCACTGTATTCGCCGAAGGTGGCGAACCTGTAGAATTCCAAATACGTACTCTAGAAATGCATGAAGATGCTGAATATGGTGTAGCAGCCCATTGGCATTATGATGAACATGGTAGTAGAAGACCAAATAAAGAAATAAAATGGGTCCAAGAACTAGCTCAAATCCAAAAAGATATTTTGAACAAATTATCAGATTTGGAAGAAATGAAAGTAGATTTTCTCCAAACTAGAATTTTTGTCCTTACACCAAAAGGTGACGTGATTGACTTACCAGAAGGAGCTACTTCCGTGGACTTTGCTTATCATATTCATTCGGACATTGGCAACAAATGTACTGGTACTCGTATCAATGAAAAAATGGTTAGTCTTGATACTGAACTCAGAAACGGCGACATCGTAGATATTATCATTGATAAAAATCGTAAAGGACCTAGTGCTGATTGGCTCAAATTTGTCAAAACTCATACCGCCAAAGCTCACATCCTAAATTTTACAAAACAAAAAAGTGGTATTGCTCGTTTTTTCAATATCTTGCCGAAGAAAGAAAAATAATATTACAATCCGCAAGACTAAAGTAAAATGAACGATGTAGCATCTCTATATAGTTCAAATTGTCCTATTGCCACACTGTCCCATTGTCAAATTGACAATAAAAAAACGTATTCATTGCTGAATACGTTTTTTAAAAAATTAATTTTGTATACTATGATAATTCAGAAATAAGACGTTTCAATTCATCGGTCGAACTATAACTAATCATTATTTTACCTTTTTTTATATTACCTGAGATAATTACTTTGGCACCCAATCTTTCTTCCATTTTTTTTTCTTGTGCAGTCATATTGGGATCTTTGTGAGTTTTGTTATTATTTTTTTTGTTGGCTACCAGATTTTCTACCTCACGTACACTCATTTTGATACCCATCATACTTTCAAACATATCAACTTGCTCTTTTTCAGTCTTGAGACTAAGTAAAGCACGAGCTTTGCCAGCACTAAAATCTCCTTTGGTAAGAGCCTTCTGAACGACTGTTGGCAAATCCAAAAGTCTAATAGTATTAGCCAAAGTTGAACGACTTTTGCCAAGTTGTTCAGCAGCTTGCTCTTGAGTAAGATTGAATTCTTCAAGCAAACGAGCATAAGCATAAGCTTCTTCAATAGGATTCAAATCATGTCTTTGGATATTTTCAATAAGAGCCAATTCCAATTTTTCTTGTTGAGTAGCAGTACGTACCAAAGCAGGAACTGTGACTAGTCCTGCTAGACCAGCCGCTCGCAAACGTCTTTCACCAGCAATAAGCTCATAACCACCATCTTGTCTTTCGGTCATCACCAAAGGTTGTAAGATACCATGTTTTTGAATAGACAAAACCAAACTATGCAATTCTTCTTCATTGAATTCTTTTCTTGGTTGTTCTGGATTAGGCACTACGTCTAAAATATTTATCTGCCAGACTCTATCATTACCACTATTAACAATACCAGTTTCTTTGCGAATGATACTCCAAACCTTTTTTTGTTGTGGAATAAGTGAATTGAGACCTTTACCAAGAGCCATACAAAATAGTTAAAATTTGTAAAAAATGTTTTGTTTAAAAAATTACAACTCTCAAATTACAAATTCCAAATAATATACAACTCTCAAATTACATTTTTTATTGTATATTATGATTTGTCTGGAATCCTGCCTACCGGCAGGCAGGTTGTTTATTTATAATTGTATATTTAGTTTGAGTGTTTCTCAATAATTTCTCTAGCCAATCTTTCATAAGATTTTGCACCTTTACCATTAGGTTCATAATGCAAAATAGATTTTCCAAAACTTGGCGCTTCAGCCAATCTCACTGTACGAGGGATAACAGATCGAAAAATATTGTTTGGAAAATATTTGTAGAGTTCATTCATAATTTCTGTAGACAATTTGGTGCGTTTATCAAACATTGTTAATACTGCCCCCAAAATACCCAAATCTGGATGAATATTTGTTCTCACCAATTCAATAGTTTTCAACAACTGACCTAAACCTTCCAAAGCATAATATTCAGCTTGTACAGGAATCAAAAGTTCGTGAGCAGCAACAAGACCATTGATAGTAAGAAGTCCCAAAGATGGTGGACAGTCAATAATAATATAATCATAAGCATGACTCACTTCGGACAACAAATCATGAAGTTGAAATTCTCTATTTTCTACATCAACTAGTTCAATTGAGGCTGCTGCCAAATTTTGAGTAGCTGGAGCTACACGCAAACCATCATGAGCTGTGTTGTAAATAATATCGTGAATTCTTTTTTGTTTGGCTAGAGCTTCATAAATACCGTATTCCACAGCGTCCCTATCTATACCTAAACCACTTGTAGCGTTACCTTGTGGATCCAAATCAACGAGCAAAACAAACTTACCCATTTCAGCCAAAAAAGCAGCTACATTTATAGCTGTGGTAGTCTTACCTACTCCACCTTTTTGATTTACAACTGCGATGATTTTTGACATAGGTTATGTCATCCTGAGCCGGCGTTAGACAGGGAGGATCCCTGCCTGCTGGCAGGCAGGTTTCCCAAAATTAAACTATTTTAACTCCATTAACGAGTCAGACTTAAAAAACTTTTACACAAATACTAAGATATATTCATTATAACAAATATTGACAAAATCCACAATAATCGCTATAATTATCCCATTGTTATCTGTTCTTAATAATAAACAAACATGCCCGAATGGCGGAATTGGTAGACGCGCACGACTCAAAATCGTGTTCTTTCGGGAGTGAGAGTTCGATTCTCTCTTCGGGCACACAATTTAGTCAAAAGTCTAAAAGTCCATTCCGCCTTGGGCGGAATGGACTTTTGACTTCCCTATTCACATTGAGCAAAAAAAATAACTCCGATGCCACAATATTACGATTTCCTTATTTTAATGATACTAATAATAACTGCCTACCCTGCAGTCATTTTTTTGTATAGCATTTACAAAAGACCAAACAGTTGGGAAGCAAAACACAAAAAAATAACATTAGCTTTGTCTATAATTCTTTTATTTGGAACAGCTACAATTATTTGGGGCAGTTTTATTGAACCGAGATTAATTGTCATAAATAGACAAGAAATTAATTTAGATAAAATAAACGAACCTATAAAAATTGCCTTCATTTCTGATCTCCATGTTGGACCATACAAACAAGCAGATTGGGTAGCCAAAGTTGTCAAAAAAATTTTGGATTTGAAACCTGATCTTGTTTTTATTGGCGGAGACAATTTGTACAATAGTGAATACAGTCCAGAAGAAATAAATTACTTGCAACCTTTGGCAGAACTAGCCAAACAAATTCCTACTTATGATGTAAATGGCAATCATGAATATGGCATTGGCGACGGTAAAACTTGGAATGAAAACCATATTTACAATGCTGATTGGAGTGTAGAAATACAAACGACTATGGAAAAATTAGGCGTTCATTATCTAGCCAATGATTTGAATATAATTACTGTTCGCAAACAAAAATTTTATTTGTTTGGCGGAGATTCTATTTTGGCTGGCAAACTTGATTTTAGTATTTTAGATTCTAGGACTGAAGAATTAGCGACAATTGCTCTCATACACAATCCACTTTTCCTATTTACTGGCAATTATCCAAAAATGGATCTGACTTTGTCGGGACATACTCATGGCGGACAAGTACGCTTACCTTTTTTGGGACCAATCGGTAGAATTGATGATTTGATTCCACTTAATTTTTATCAAGGTTTACATGACTTATCCAATGGTAATAAAATTTTTGTAACCAGTGGTATTGGTGAAAGTGGACCAAGAGCCAGACTGTTTAATCCACCAGAGATTGCGTTGCTTACAATTGAATAAATTTTTTAGTTTTAATAATCTATAGAGATTCAAATTTAGAAATTTTAAATTTTTAATTGTGAATTAACCCTGTGAGTCCTGCGGGACATCACAGGGCGTCTATGCGGTTTAGTTA
>PFBU01000018.1 GCA_002773185.1 Candidatus Magasanikbacteria bacterium CG10_big_fil_rev_8_21_14_0_10_36_16
GCCTTAGGCTGATAATTTGCACTAATATAACCACCAATCTTAACACGAATTTGCACGAATATTTACCTTTGGAAGAACTAGCTTGATAAGTTAGTTTTTATTTTTTAAGTAAATTTCCCTACCTTCACTAGTGTATTAGCGTCTATTCGTGTTAAGATTGGTGTTCCCTTGACAATTTTGGTGGTTGGTTGTAAGATATTATCACTCATCAATATTGAGTGATAATTAATTCTTAAATTTATAGTATATGAATATTAGACCACTTGGTGACCGTATTTTGGTCAAACCTCAAGCCGAGGAAGAAAAAACAGCTTCTGGAATTTTTTTGCCAGATACTGCAGACAAAGAAAAAAAAGCTCAAGGGGAAATCTTGGCACTTGGTAATGGTGAAAAATTGGCTAAATTAGGTTTGTCTGTTGGCATGAAAGTATTGTTCAAAAAATGGGGTGGGGAAGAAATAAAAATAGGTGACGTTGATTTCAAGATTTTGGATCATGTGGATGTGATAGCAGTTATCGAGCAGAACTAATTGTTTTAAAAAAGTTTTGTTTATTATCTCTATTTTATCTCTTCGTGATAGAAAACAAGATAGAGATCCACCCAAGGCGGGCAAGTAAGGAGATAAATAGAGATAATTAGTTTTATTTACTCAATGAAATTTTATCTCAATTTATTACAAACATTTTTTACAAATAAATAAAGATTAAAATATAAACTTAATAAAATAATTAAAACAAAAAGTTATGCCTAAACAAATAAAATTTGATAACGACGCTAGACAAGCTCTTGTCAATGGTGTCAATATTTTGGCCAATGTGGTCAAAGTAACTCTTGGTCCCAAAGGACGTAATGTGGTATTGGACAAGGGCTATGGTGCTCCAGTAATTACCAAAGATGGTGTGTCTGTTGCTCGTGAAATTGAATTGGAAGATAAATTTGAAAATATTGGTGTAGAACTTATCAAAGAAGTGGCCAACAAAACTAATGATGTCGTGGGTGATGGTACTACCACCGCCACAGTGCTTGTTCAAGCTATTGTCAAAGAAGGAATGAAAAATGTCACAGCTGGTGCTAATCCTGTCGCTCTTAATCGTGGTTTGCACAAAGCGGCCGAAGCGATTGTCGCTGAACTTCACAATACTGTTTCCAAACAAGTTGAAGATGATGAGATTGCCAATGTAGCTTCTATCTCGGCCAATGATCGAGAAATCGGTGAAAAAATTGCCGAGGCGATGAAAGCAGTAGGTAAAGATGGTGTAATTACTGTGGAAGATTCACAGTCTTTTGGTTTGGAAATAGAAGTGGTTAAGGGTATGCGTTTTGACAAAGGTCTAATATCGCAATATATGGTGACCAACAACGAACGTATGGAAGCTGAGTATACAGATGCGATGATTCTAATCACTGACAAAAAAATTTCTTCAGTAGAAGACATCGTACCAATTTTGGAAAAAGTAGTTGAGAGTGGTCATAAAGAATTGGTTGTGATTGCGGAAGATGTTGACGGTCAAGCTCTAACTACTTTAGTTTTAAACAAACTTCGTAGCACTTTCAATGTGTTGGCTGTCAAAGCTCCTGGTTTTGGTGATAGACGCAAAGAAATGCTTGAAGATATTGCTATTTTGACTGGTGGCAAAGTAATTACCGAAGAACTTGGTATGAAACTTGCCAATACTACCCTAGAAGATCTTGGACATGCTCGCAAAGTCGTCGCTACCAAAGAAACTACTACTATAGTAGAAGGTGCTGGAGAAGCTAGTAAAGTGGAAGGTCGTGTCGTTCAAATACGCAAAATGATTGAAACTTCTGACAGTGATTTTGATAAAGAAAAATTACAAGAACGTCTAGCCAAATTGGCTGGTGGTGTAGCGGTTATCCGTGTGGGAGCTGCTACTGAGACTGAGATGAAAGAAGTTAAACACAGAATAGAAGACGCTGTGGGTGCAACCAAAGCTGCTACCGAAGAAGGTGTTGTGCCTGGTGGTGGAGTAGCTCTAATTCGTGCTAGTCGTGCACTTGACAATTTGAATTTGCCAGATGAAGAAATGGTGGCTGTCAATATTTTGAGACGTGCTCTAGAGGAACCACTCCGTGTGATTGCTCACAACGCTGGTTTTGAAGGTGCTGTGGTTGTTGCAGAAGTCAAAAAACACGAAGGGAATTTTGGTTTCAATGCAGCTACTGGTCAATATGAAGATATGGTGGCTGCTGGTGTGATAGATCCAACCAAAGTTACTCGTAGTGCTCTTGAAAATGCTGTTTCTGTCGCTGGAATGTTTCTGACTACAGAAGCTGTAGTGACAGATTTGCCAAGTAAAGATGATTCAGCTCCTTCTGCTATGGGTGGTGGTATGGGTGGAATGATGTAAAAGACGCGGATTATACAGATTTATTACGCGGATGAACGCAGAAATTTTAAAACAGTCTTATTTGGTAAGGCTGTTTTTGTTTGGCTATGTGTTCGAGTGAACAGGTGATCAGGTGACAGAGCTTAAATAGAGGAATTTGTCAAGTATAGGGGTTGTTTTTTATTTCAAATTCAGGCATAATAAGGTAAATATTAATAGCAAATATGGAAATGCAAGAAGTGGTAAAATCAATTGAAAATCTACAAAAAAAATTGTCAGAAATGTACGATATTTTGGACATTGCCAAAAAACAGTCACAAGTTTTGGTAATCGCAGAAGAAGTAAACAAACCAGATTTTTGGAAGGACCAAGAAAATGCTACTAAAAAAAGCAGAGAAATGAGTGATTTGCAAGCCGAAATTAATCTTTGGAGTAAATATGACAAAGAAACAAAAGACTTGTTAGAAATCGCGAAGTTGGATGAAGCTGACAAAGATGTCAATATGCGCGAGATAATAGAAAAACAATATTATATTTTGGAAAAAAATATTTTGAAATTGGAGTTTAACACACTATTTGATGGTAAGCATGATAGAGAAAATGCTATTGTCGCTATACACTCTGGTAGTGGTGGTACAGAGGCTCAGGATTGGGCTGAGATGCTTCTTAGGATGTATCTTCGCTACATTGATCAAAAAGGCTGGAAAACGACCATTTTGGACGAATCCAAGGGTCAGGAAGCTGGACTTAAGTCTGTTACTTTCCGTGTGGAAGGTACTTTTGCTTACGGTCATTTGAAATCTGAACATGGTACTCACAGGCTGGTTCGCATTTCGCCTTTTGATGCTGAAAAAATGCGCCACACCTCTTTTGCTCTAGTAGAAGTAATTCCTGAGTTAGAAGAAGAGGAAGCTGTCAAAATAGACGAAAAAGATTTGCGTATTGATACTTTTATGGCTGGTGGAAATGGCGGGCAAAGTGTCAACACGACTTATAGTGCTGTACGTCTGGTACACATTCCTACAGGCATTACCGTGACTTGTCAAAATGAAAAATCACAACAACAAAATAGAAAATTAGCCATGAAAGTTCTTCTATCCAGATTACAAAAGTTGCAAGAAGAAAAAGACGAAGAAGAAAGACTGAAACTTCGTGGAGAATACAAAAGTCCAGAGTGGGGAAGTCAAATCAGAAGTTATGTTTTGCATCCTTATCATATGGTCAAAGATTTACGTACTCGTTATGAGACGACGGATGATGAGGGGGTGTTGAATGGGGAACTCGACGGTTTTGTTGAAGCATACTTGCGTTATCTAAAAAATACCTAATCACTTAATCACCTTATCACCTAATCACACTACGTTGAATTATGTTGGAAAATACAATGAGTGAGTTTCAAAATAAATTAAAAAAACTAATGCATAGTTATGTAAAATGCGCTTATGAAGTAACAAAAAAATTTCCTAAAGAAGAATTGTATTCGTCAGTCTCACAATTGAGAAGGTCATCTATGTCTGTGATATTAAATTTTGTGGAAGGCTATGGTCGAAGAAGAGATAAAGTAAAGTTGAATTTTTATGAGATGTCCTATGGATCATTAAATGAATCAAAATATATATTTTATTTTGCACTTGATGAAAATTGGATAGAGCACAAAGATTATAAAAAAGCTTTAGATCTTGGAGAAGAAATTGGAGCAATGCTTTGGTCAGAAATAAAATCTGTGGAAAAAAATATTAATTAATTTATCTAATTATTCTGAAAGTGATCAGGTGATTAGGTGCTAAAGTGATGAAGTGTTATGTCTATATCACAAAAACTATTCTTCAAAATAAACGCCCAGTTAGGTAAGTGTCTTTGGTTTGATAGGTTAATGTATCTTTCTGCCAACTTACTTATTTATGTTTTGGCATTTTTTGTTATTACTTGGGGTGTATTTGTTTTGGGTGGAGTTGATCCAGAAAAATTTGAAACAATGGTAAAAATATTACTTACAACTTTTGTTTTTTCTTTTGTAATTAGTTATGGTGTGGCTTTATTTTGGAAACACCCTCGTCCGATTGTAGAATTTCCAGAAACAAAAATGTTGCTTCATCCAATCGAAGTTTGGAAATCTTTTCCTTCTGATCATACTAGTATGTCATTTTTGCTCGTCGGAAGCGTAGTACTTATGGGTGCTGGTCTTGGCTTTTCTATTTTTGTTTTATTGCTTGCCACAATTATTGCTTTTTCTCGTGTTTATGTCGGAGTGCATTATCCTCGTGATATTTTGGGTGGCTTTTTGTTAGCAATGATTTTATTATTTAGTTCCCAGTGGTTAGTAATGAATGTTACACAACCATTGTACGCATTTTTAACACATTTAATCACCTAATCACTTTATCACTTTTTTAATAATTATGTTTATTATTATTTCAATCTTATCTCCGCTTATCTCTATGTATTCCAATTCAAATAATAAACTAGTAAACTAATAATCCAATAAACTAATTTTTATGAAAATCCTAATCTTCGCTGGCGGAGCCGGCACCAGGCTTTGGCCAATTAGTCGTAAATCTAGTCCAAAACAATTTGAAATTCTAAAAGGTGACAAATCTACTATTGCTATGGCTTTGGATAGAGTAGAAAGTTTTGGTGTAGAAAATGTCTATGTTTCAACTAACGACAAATATGTTGATTTGGTTTGTACACACTTGCCAAAACTTGATAGAAATAATATTCTAGGAGAACCAGCTAGGCGTGATTTGGCAGCTGCCGTTGGTCTTGCTTTGATGCGTCTCAAAAAACAAGGTATGACTGGGACAATCGCTATGCTGTGGGCTGACCACTTTATGAAAAAGCCTGACAATTTTGTGGAAGCTTTGAAAAAGGCAGATAAACTTATTGCAGAAAATCCTAAGAGATTTGTTTTCTTGGGTGAACAAGCTCGTTTTGCCAATGAAAATTTGGGCTGGATACATCTGGGTGAAAATATTGCAGGGGATTTGTTCAAATTTGATAGTTGGAAATATCACCCTGAACTTTTGCAGTGTCAAGAAATGTTTGAGAGTCAAGAGTGGATGTGGAATCCTGGCTATTTTATTTTTGATCTTGACTTTGTTTTGGAACTTTACAAAAAGCATAAACCAGAAATGTATATTGCACTGGACGATATGGTCAGTGGAAAAAAAGATTTAGCAACTGAATATCCAAAATTAGAGGCGGTATCTTTTGATAATGCCATTGTTGAAAAAATAGACAAAGATCAAGCTGTGGTTCTCAAAGTTGATCTTGGCTGGACTGATCCTGGTACTTTGTATGCTCTCAAAGAAGCTTTAGTTGATGGTACTAACAAAAATTTTGAAAAAGGTACTGTGGTTGATTTGGATTCTACAGATAGTTTAATTTTGAATGAAGAAAAAGGTAGATTAGTTGCAACCTTAGGATTGAAAGGTATGGTCGTGGTAAATACTAATAATACAACTTTGGTTTGTCACAAAAATGATGTGCCGAGGATAAAGGAATTGTTGAAGAAGATTGGGGAAGAAGGGCTTGAAGAATATTTATAAATTTTAATGGATACGAAATATGAAAAGTACGAACATACGAAAGTTTCGTAATTTCGTAACTTTCGTATTTCGTATCCCGTATCTTTTATTCTGTTTGAAAAAATAAACCTATGAAGAAATTTATTTTTTTAATTTTACTTATTTGTATAGGTATTGGTGCTTGGTTTTTGTATTCTGAAATTTTTAGTGCACCTGCTCAATATGCTGACAAGGTTACTTTTGAGATTGAAAAAGGAGAAAGTGTTTCGTTGGTTGCCGAAAAGTTGGAAGAAAAACATATTATTCGCAGTGCTTGGTTTTTCAAAAAATATTTATCTTTTAGAAAATTAGATACAGAAATTCGTGAAGGTGAATTTGTGGTAGAGTCACCAATTACTTTGGCTCGTGTGATAAATAGTCTGGCCAATCCGACACAAGCTGAAACTACTGTTACTATTTTACCTGGTTGGGATTTGAGAGAGATTGCTGATTATTTTGAAAAGCAGGGTATTGTAAGTAGTACAGATTTTTTGGCTGTAGTAGGACAATCTGCTTACAATTACAAAGTAGAAAGAGAAATAGCACCTGTTGTGGAAGGAGATTGGAAAATTATGGCTGACAAACCAAATTTTGTCAGTTATGATGGTTATCTTGCTCCAGACACTTATCGTATTTTCAAAAATGCTACTGTCACAGAAATCGTCCAGAAATTAATTGACGAAAGAGAAAATCAATTTACTGACCAGATGTATGCTGATATCGCCAAATCGGGTCATAGTGTTTTTGAAGTTTTGACGATGGCAAGTATTTTAGAAAGAGAAGTGCGTGATAGTAAAGATCGTAAATTAGTTTCAGATTTGTTCTGGCGACGTTATGATCAAAACTGGGCTTTGCAAGCTGACTCTACAGTTCATTATGCTGTTGGTAAAAATGGTACAGTATTTACTACTGCTGAAGATAGGGACTCACTTTCACCTTGGAATACTTATCGTTACCCAGGGCTTCCGATTGGGCCTATTTCGACGCCTAGTCTAGATTCTATTATGGCTTCTATTTACCCACAAAGTAATGAATATTGGTATTTTTTGACAGATAAGGATGGTGTGGTAAGATATGGTAAGACTTTGGAGGAACATAATCTTAATAGACAGAAGTATCTTTAAACAAAAATAAAAACATTAAAGTATTTCCGCCCAAGGCGGATCAGTCTTCGTTGAAAAATATAAAAATAAATTTGGAAGAATCAGAGTTAGCTTATCAGCAGATACAGCAGACTCAGCAGTAATTATCTCAAAGTATCTCTATTTATCTCTATTTATTTTATTGCAAATAAAAAATTAAAATAACAAATTAAAAATAAATATTTATAAAATTATGAACCCACTAGAATATCACAAAAATTTAAAAGGAAAAATCGAAGTAATTTCTCGCGCCAAAATTTCAAGTCGTGAAGATCTTAGTTTGGCTTACACACCTGGTGTGGCTGAGCCTTGTCTTGAAATTGCCAAAGATAAAGAGAAAGTTTACGAATATACTCGCAAACAAAATATGGTCGCTGTCATTACTGATGGCAGTGCCGTACTTGGTCTTGGAGATATTGGTCCAGAAGCAAGTTTGCCAGTGATGGAAGGAAAATGTGTTTTGTTCAAAGAGTTTGGTGGAGTTGATGCTTTTCCTTTGGCTATCAAAACTCAAGATGTTGAAGAATTCATTAGAACAGTAGAATTACTCACACCAATGTTTGGTGGAATAAATCTAGAAGATATTTCTGCCCCACGTTGTTTTGAGATAGAACAGAGATTGGCAGATAAGTTGGATATTCCTGTTTTTCATGATGACCAACATGGTACAGCCATTGTAGTATTGGCTGGACTTTACAATGCTTTGAAAGTGGTAGATAAAAAGATAGAAGATGTCAAAGTTGTGATTAGTGGTGTGGGTGCTGCCGGAGTTGCTATTACCAATTTACTTCTTCACGCTGGTGTCGCAGATATTTTACTAATTGACTCAAAAGGTCTGGTTTGTCGTGAACGTACTGATCTAAATCCAGTCAAACAAGAATTATTGAATAGAACAAACAAAAATAATATGTGTGGCGGTCTGTCTGATGCGATGGTAGGCTCTGATGTCTTTGTAGGAGTAAGTCAACCAAAAGTTTTGACAGGTGAAATGATAAAAACAATGAATGAAAAAGCTATTATTTTTGCCATGGCTAATCCTACACCAGAAATATTTCCAGATGTTGCCAAAGAAGCTGGAGCTTTTGTGGTGGCGACTGGTCGCTCAGATTTTCCAAATCAGGTCAACAATGTTTTGGTTTTTCCTGGTATTTTCAAAGGTTTGCTTGAAGCAAGAATTAGTAAAGTAACTATGGAAATGAAGTTGGCTGTTGCTCAAGCTTTGGCAAATTATGTTGTGAATCCTGATGCTGAGAATATTATTCCAGCTGTGCTTGATAAAAATGTAGCTACTGTGGTGGCAGAAGCTGTTAAAAAATTTAGAAACGCGGATTAATGCTGATTTTTTACGCGGATTTGCACAGAATATTTATTATGAACACCTCTGACTTTGATTACATTTTACCCACAGAACTTATCGCCCAAACACCACTTGAACCTCGTGATAGTTCCAAGCTTTTTTTGGTTGATCGAAAAAACAAAAAAGTAGATCATAAACATTTTTATGATATTATAGATTATTTTGAGAAAGGTGATTTGCTAGTTTGGAATAATTCCAAAGTTTTTAAAGCCAGACTTTTTGGTAGGTTAGAAGCATGTGATAATGATGTAAATAAAGACGGTGTGCCAGATAGAGCTTTACTCAATCAAAAAGAAGTAGAAATATTTCTTGTCCGTCCGACGGGGAATCTTGGTGTTTGGAAAATATTAGCCAAGCCAGGTAAGAGAGTGAAGCCTGGGATGAATGTGCGTTTTGCTTCAGATTTTTATTGTACGGTAATTATCAAAGAATTAGAGGGAACTATTCTTGTTCAATTTGAAGAAGACGACAAAGAAGTGATGGCGAAAGCCAATAAGTATGGACATATTCCTGTACCTCCTTATGTCAAAGATGAACCAGACCAACTAGAAATTTATCAGACAGTGTATTCCAAAGAAGAAGGTTCAGTGGCAGCTCCTACTGCAGGTTTTCATTTTACAGATGATATAATAGAGAAATTAAAAGAAAAAGGAGTGGAATTTGCTGAAGTTACTCTTCATGTTGGACTGGGTACTTTTTTGCCAGTAAAAGCTGAACGTGTGGAAGATCATACCATGCATAGTGAATGGGTAGAAATTTCAGAGGAAACCGCTGAGAAAATAAATAAAGCGAAGATGGAAGAAAGACGTGTTGTTGCGGTTGGTACGACGACGGTGAGAACGTTGGAAGGAGTTGCTAAGTTGTTCTCCCCCTATCAGGGGGAGTTAGAGGGGGTCCAGAGTAAAAAAGAATATTCATCTCAAGATGGATCCCTCCCAACCTCCCCTATTAGGGGAGGGGTTCGTCCGTTTACAGGTGATATTAACATTTTTATCATGCCTGGATTTGAGTTTAAAATAGTTGATGCAATGATTACCAATTTTCATTTGCCAAAGTCAACTTTGCTTATGCTTGTTTCAGCATTTGTAGGGGATAGACTTGTCGACCGAAGCCCTAGTGAAGGACGGGAGTTTATGCTACAATGTTATAAAGAGGCTATTTCACTAAAATATAGATTTTATAGTTTTGGTGATGCGATGTTTATATATTAGTTGAAAGTCCATAAAGTTTGTAAAGTTCGTAAAGTCATTTTGATAAACAACAAAACCACCTCATTTCCGAAACATATTATAAATATGTATGGAGTGAGGTGGTTTTGCTTTTTGTCACGGGCGGCCCACGGCGTTGTCGCCGTGAGCCCATTTTCGTCACTTTCCATCGAATCGATTGATTCGACGAAACTCTCGCCCCCTACGGTACGCGAGAAAAAAAATGACTACGATGCTGATGCCACCAATAATATATATCATAACAACCTCCTTTGTCAGGTGTCATGTTTTAAGTTTATTCCTATTTTCTTTTTTGGTCAATAAAAAAAGCACTTGAGAAAGTGCATAATTTTTTTATTCTATATTTTTTTACCAATGATATTTTCTATCTTCACTTATCATAAAGCTACGATAGATTTGTTCAAGCAGAATCACGCGCATCATTTGGTGAGTAAAAGTTAGTTTGGAAAATGACCATTTTTCTTTGGCAATGTTCAAAATACTTTCAGCCAAACCAAGTGGTCCTCCGATTACAAAACTGATTTCGGTACTAGAATTTTTAAATTCAATTATTTTTTTTGAAAGTTCTTCCGAACTAAATTGCTTTCCTTCTTTATCAAGTACTATTACATAACTATTTTTGTGAATTGCTTTTAATATTTTTTCCGCTTCTTTTTCTTTGATTACTTCGTGGTTACTTTTTTCATCAAATTTTTCTTCTTTTAATTCAATGATGTTTGTTTTGGTAAAGATAGAAAGACGTTTGAGATATTCTTGCTCAGCATCAGACCAATATTTTTCTTTTAGTTTGCCGAGGGTGATAATGTTAATTTTGTACATACAGATTACAGATAATACAGATTTACAGATTGTTTTATTTATGAATTACAGATATTTTAGTATAGATTTAATATTCTTTTTGTTATAACAGCGTCAGTTGCAAAGCATCCTATAATTGCTAATTGTAAATTTAATGCTTTTAAATATTGCTTAGTTTGATTAATTACACCAAGGGAAGTATATCTACCACGTTTAAGTTCTAATACAATTTTATTTTCAATAAGGAAATCTAAATAATACTTAACAATTATTTCATTTTGAAATTTTACGGGTACATAATATTGTTCTACAAATGAAATATTTTTGGATTTGAGTGATTGCGCCACAGCTTTTTGATAATATTTTTCTTTATGACCTCCTCCTAGTTCATTATGAACATCAAACAATGTTCCTCTTATTTCATAACTCAACTCAGGATATAAAAAATTAGTTTGAACCCCTCCTTTGTCCATATTTTTTAATTTTAAAAATAAATAGCATTTGTTATTGGTTGGTAGTTATCTGTAGATCTGTATTATCTGTAATCTGTATGTATGTCTATCCTAAAATATCTTTCTTCAATTCCAAAAACCTATCTTCTTTGATAGCTTTTCTAATTTGTCTCATGAGTTCCAAAAAGAAATAAAGATTGTGAATAGAAGCTAGGCGGAGCCCTAAAATTTCTTCAGCTTTGAAAAGATGGTGCAGATATGCTCGAGTATGATTTTGGCAAGTGAAACAACCACACTTAGTATCAATTGGTTGGTCATCAGTTTTGAATTCAGAATTCTTGATATTGATATACATCTTTGGGTTTATTTCCTTGTGTACAAAGAGTCTGCCGTTGCGAGCCACACGAGTTGGCGCTACGCAATCAAACATGTCTATGCCCCTCTCAACGACCTCAAACAGGTCGCTAGGATTGAACCCGACACCCATAGTATAGTGAGGTTTGTCTTCTGGGATAATATCACTGACCCAATCAAGAATATTTTTGGTAGCTCCCATATTGTAACCAATAGATTCACCGCCAATAGCAATACCATCAAAATCTAGAGAAGAAATAATTTTTGCAGATTCTTTTCGCAAATCTTCGTGATTGGCGCCTTGAATAATGCCAAACAAAAATTGTTTGTAACCATGGTACTCAGTATTTTTTTTGTGTTCAGATATGCAACGCTCTGCCCATTCGTGCGTGCGTTGCATAGCTTTTTTAGTATATGCAATATCTGCATCATCCGGTGTACATTCATCAAAAGCCATAATAATATCTGCTCCGATTTTGTGTTGAATATTGATTGCTTCTTCGGGAGTGAAACGATGAGTAGATCCATCAAGATGAGATTTGAAAGTCACACCATCGTCGTCAATACTGACTAATTTTTCGTTGCTAGTAACATCTTTGGCTTCTTTTTGCAATCCAAGAGAAAAGACTTGAAAACCACCACTGTCTGTCAGAATTGGTTTGTCCCAATTCATGAATTTGTGAAGTCCTCCAAATTTGGCGATTAAGTCTTCAGTAGGTCGTAAGTGTAAATGATAAGTATTAGCCAAAATAATCTGTGCACCAATAGTGTTCAGATCTTCTTTGCTCAGAGTTTTTACTGTAGCTTGAGTTCCTACGGGCATGAAATCTGGAGTTTCAATGACGCCATGGTCAGTCTGAATCAAGCCTGTGCGGGCTCTAGAGTTTTTATCTTTGTGGGTGATTTGGAAAAATGTCATATTAGGATAATTTGTTTTTGCTTATCTTAGACCATTTTGAAAGAAAAATCAATAGTATAAACAAAAGTTTGTTTTCTTTGTTTTTTGTGTTATTATAGAGGTAATAAAATTCTAGAAAGTAGTATATAAAATTATTTGTTACTTTGTCGAATTTTGTTCGTTTTTATATCACAAAGGGGGAAGGTTGTCCAAAAGTCGAGTAAGTAGTCCTCTGCAAAACACCAGACACCATCTGATTCCGTCGTCGAGAATTCCTCTCCATCTAAAGAATTCTTCGATGCACGGGAACATCAAGATTGTGCAACGTGATTTTCACGAGGCGTGGCATACCATCTTCGGGAACATGACACCTATTGAAGTCGCTGAGTTCATTATCCGGCTCTCGCCAGCTGGATACTTCAAACAGGTTGTCATGGTGGCACGTCTCTGGGGTCGTGAATATCTGGTGGAATTGCGAATTCTCGAACAACAACACAACTTCGAAGAGTTTAAAGCCAGTAAAAAGGCTGCTTGGCAGAAGTTGTTTGCTGATAAGGAGTGGTTTTGGGTGGTGGTCGAGATTATTGAAGGTTGGTCACCATCAGACTATTTCACGAGGGTCGAGTTGACTGCTAGAGACAATGGTAATAGACATAGCTATAAGTTGTCTTTGGAGTAAACTTTTGAATACAACCACAACGCGGGTCGTCCATGTACGACCCCTTAGCTTTTTTTAAAGAGTTTTTTATAAATATTATGCTAAACTTTGCCGAAGAATTAAACCAAGAACAATTAGAGGTCATCCATAACGGCGATGGACCATGTCTTGTTTTGGCTGGAGCAGGTTCAGGGAAAACACGCACAATTACTTATCGTGTGGCTTATTTATTAGAACATGGCGTGGAGCCAGAACAAATTTTACTTCTTACTTTTACCAACAAAGCTGCCAAACA
>PFBU01000020.1 GCA_002773185.1 Candidatus Magasanikbacteria bacterium CG10_big_fil_rev_8_21_14_0_10_36_16
AGAAGCTATCACTGGTGGTGCACAAGTCATCATGGTGAGTACTGGTAGCTGGCAAGGAAAAATAAACTCTGACAACTATCATCTTTTGACAGAAATACTCAAAAACGAGTTAAAATTTTCTGGCTTTGTAGTTTCAGATTGGTATGGTGTTTATGAAATTGAAACAAGTAAATATAATTCTCTGGTCAGAGCTATCAATGCTGGTATAGATATGGTGATGACGCCCTTTGAATACAAAACTTTTTTGACAAACATACAAACAGCCTTGAACAATGGCGATATTACCGAGGAACGAGTAGATGATGCTGTGCGAAGAATCTTGAAAGTAAAATTTGAAACAGGATTGTTTGACCGTCCGGAAGCAACATCAACAGGCTTGTCTGTTATTGGTAGCACCGAGCACCGTGAGTTGGCTCGCGAAGCAGTTCGCAAATCTCAGGTATTATTGAAAAACAGAGATTCTCTCTTGCCACTATCTACTGAAATCAAAAAAATTGTAATCGGTGGCGAATCAGCCGACAATCTTGGTCGCCAAGCTGGTGGCTGGACAACAGAATGGCAAGGCATAGATGGTAATGCCGGCATTGTAGGGACAACCATTCTAGAAGGTATAAAAAATACAGTTTCCAAAGATACAAAAGTAGATTATAACAGAACTGGAGATTTTACTCTAGACGAAAGTCTAGCCGATGTCGGCATTGCTATTGTAGGTGAAAAACCCTATGCTGAAGGTTGGGGCGACATTGCTAATCCTAGTTTGAGCCCTGAAGACATCACCACTATAAAAAAAGTAGAAGCAAAAAGCAAAAAATTAGTTGTCGTCATAGTCTCAGGCCGACCACTAGATATCAAAAAATATGTCAACGATTGGGATGCTGTCGTCGCATCTTGGCTCCCTGGGAGTGAAGGTCAAGGGGTGTCCGATGTCTTATTTGGATCTTTTCCTTTTACCGGAACCTTACCAGTAGATTGGGAGTTAAACTAAATTTGTAAGTATTATCTAAAATCTATTTTTCACTTATGAGCACCAGCCAATTCTCTATTGTCGTCTGCACCTACAACAGACTTGATTATTTGAAAAAGTGCATCACTTCTTTGCTAAAAATAGATTTCCCCCAATACGAAATTATTATTATAAACGATGGCTCAACCGATGACACACAAAATTTTTTAGACAATCTAAAAAATGAAAAAATTAAGGTAATCCATAATCAACACAACCAAGGTCTAAGCGCTTCCAGAAATACTGGTATAAAAAATACCAACTTTGACATTATTGCTTTCACAGATGATGATTGTGAAGTGGACAAAAATTGGCTGACAAAATTGTCAAAAGGTTTTAATGATAAACAAGTAGGCTTTGTCATTGGACAGACTTTTTATATCAGCAAAAACTACCAAGGATATTTCCCCGAACGTCTGGTCTCCAACAAAAATGCCAAATGGCCAATGGGTTGTAATATTGCCTATCAAAAAAAAGTTTTTGCCACTTGTAGTGATTTTGATAGTTTTTTCTTCAAATACAATAACGAAGATTCGGAAATGGCGATTCGGGTTGTGAGCAAAGGCTTTTCATTTGGACGAGCCCCTGAAGCGATTGTCTATCACCAAGCCATGAATTGGACTAGCAAATCAATTTTGCGATCAGCTAGAAATGCTTCTGTCTGGCCAATACTAAAGAAAAAATATCCCAAACATTATTTACTATTTGGTCCACCAATCAAATTCAATATAATTATCAACAAAGAAGATTATCTATATTTACTGACAGCGCCAATTTTTATTACCCTATTACTCATTAGATATATAATGCATGGCAAAAAAGATCTAAAAATATTTTTTACTAAGTGGCCAGTTTATCTAATACTCCGAAGATATTATATTTACAAAGAGGCTATAAAAAATAAAGTGCTAATGTTTTAATAAAAAAATCGTCTTGTAAAAGACGATTTTTATTTTATAATCAGTGTAATCTTTTTTCAGTCAGTGTAATCAGTGTCTAGACATCAATAATCACCGGCAAAATCATCGGACGTTTTTCTGTCTTACTCAAAACAAATTGTCCTATCTTATCACGAATATCATTACGAATTTGATTACTATCAGCCCAAGTTTTTGGATCAGATTTTATCACCAATAATTTTACTTTATTTCTAATTTCTTCTATCAAATCTTTATTATCTTTTAGGAAGACAAAACCACGAGAAATAATATCTGGATTTTGGATAAGAGTGCCAGTCTTGGAATCAATCGTAGCAATCACCACCAACATACCATCCCCCGCTAGGACTTGTCTATCACGTAAAACGATATTTTGATTGTCACTCACGCCTAGACCATCCACGAAGACGTAATCACTTGGGACTTTCTTATCAAGCATCACGGCTTTTTCTTGGTTGACTTCAATAATACTTCCGTTATCTGGTACAAAAATGTTTTCTTTTTTGAAACCATTTCTAAGAGCCAATTGCTCAGCTTCACGCAAGAAATAATAATTGGCATAGACTGGAATGAAGTAAGTTGGTTTGATTTGATCAATCATAGTCAAAATATCTTCACGAGTCGCATGACCACTAACATGGACATCCATAATTTCGCCATGAATGACATTATCACATTGACGATACATATTATCTTTCAAGCGTTGGATACTTCTTTCATTGCCAGGAATAATGGAGGATGAAAAGACGACAGTATCATTTTTTTTCAATTGGATAAATCGATGTTGTTTGCTGACGATACGCATAAGTACAGCATTCTTTTCGCCTTGAGCGCCAGTACAAACGACTACGACTTTGTTGTCTGGATAATTTCTTGTGTCTTTAATATCAATCAAAACATTTTTGGCTGATTTGATATAACCAAGTTCTTGAGCAACTTTGACATTCATCTTCATACTATAACCATCGAGCGCAACTTTTTTGCCAAATTTTTCAGCGCATTCTATTACCCAACGAACACGTTCTAGTTGAGAAGAAAAAGTCCCAATCACTACTCTACCAGGAGAGTTTTCCAAAAGGTTGGAAAGATTTTTGTAAATTTCTTCATAAATACCATGACGTTTATCATTGAGAGCACCCAGACTTTCCAGCATTAAGATTGTTGGTTTTGGCAATTTACTTAGTTCATCATAATTGATATGAGTGATACCATCTCTGTCACGAGCCAAAGTCCAATCACCAGGATGAATGATAGTGCCATTTGGAGTTTCCAAAATTATACCCACAGCATCCATAATAGAATGTTCCACTTGAAAAAATTTGACAGTGAATTTGCCAAGTTGGACGACGTCTTCCAAACCATTGACGCGAATGGTACGTAGTTTTTTGGCAGTGTCTTTCTTGTAATCATCTTGTTTGTGTTTGATAAGAGCCAGTGTCAAATCTTTACCAACAATGATAGGATTGCCCAATTTTTCTAGCAAGATAGGCGCAGCGCCTATATGATCAAGATGACCGTGAGTGAAGACCACACCACGAATATTTTTTAGTTTGTCTTCCAAATACTTAGTGTTAGGAATGATATAATCAATACCAGGCATATCTTCCTCTGGAAATTGGATACCCATATCAATAATCACAATATCTCCATCGTATTCAAAAACGGTCATATTGCGTCCTACTTCTTCACAACCACCAATCGGAATAATACGCAAATTCTTGGAATTTGACATCGTATTAGTATTAGACTTAGTATTATTTAGAGCGACGATAGGCTTAGGTCTATTATTATATCTAGTAGGTTGCACATTTTTACGTTTGTGCATACTACCACTATTGGCAGTAATAGACGAACTGCCTTGAGTACGGACACCAAAAGTTCTATTTGTTGGTGGTTGAGCACTCGATTTTTTTTCTCCCGTACTAGGAGAAGACGGTCTTCTACCATAGGTAGAAGTATTGTTTCTAATCATAAAAATTAAAAAGATATTAACTTTCCCACAAAAAGTTGAAACAAAAAAAATTATTTTTGTAAAAATTTACAAAGAAAAAAATCTGTACCAACTCAATCAGGATTAATAAATGAATTAAACAGGAAGACTCTCAAATGGTTGAGAAACTTCACAAAATTGTTGGTAGAAAATCTAACAACAATAAAAGGGTTTATTTTTTGAAGAGAAAACACAAAAAAATAAATTAGTTTTTTGTGTAATAAAAAATATAAACTCAGAGACAAAAACTTTGTCTGATTATAGAATACAGATCTAACGCCTGCCTGCCGGCAGGCAGGAACCAGAGATAAAAATTCGTCCAATCTGTATTCTATTTTTTAGGCGAGAAAATTATTTTTGGAAATTCCAGACTCTCTTGGTCTTCATATACCATTCAGCGACATTCACCAATCTGTCAGCTGGATGCGCAATACGCTCAACATCAAAACCGTGGATAGTGTCTGACAAAGCATAAGTATAAGTCGGTACAAACAAGAAAGTAGCTGGGGTATCAGCCAAAATAGTTTTTTGCAAATCACTATATTCGGTTGCCAATTCACTATCATTTTTGGTACTTCTAATTTTGTCGAGCAAATCATCCACACTTCTCTTCACATAACCAGAAAAGTTTAGACCCGGATAATTTATTTGGGAAGAATGCCAAAATGGATATTGATCAGGATCACTACCCACGATGACACCATAGAGCAACATATCATAATCATGCGTCTTGAGTACTTGTCTGACAAAATCATTGGAATCCACAAGTTTGACATTTACTTTGATACCCACATCTTGCAAATAACCAGCAATCAATTGAGCAACTTTGGAATATTCAGGATTACCAGAAGTAACTAAATTCAATGTAACAATTTTTGATTTATCATTTTTGTCAGTATAACGATAAAATAATTGAGCAGCGTCCAAGCTATTGTCTACTTGATCCGCAATTTGTTTTTTCATCTCGTCCATATTGACAGTACTAGTAGCGTCTGAAATTGTACTAGTAGCAGTAGCACCGTCAGTACTTGTTACTACTTTGTTTTGAGCTTCCAAAGCTGATACTTGAGTATTCACAAACAAAGTACGATAATCTTCAGCCGAAATACGAGGGTAATATTTGTCCAACAACTTATTAGTTTCATCAGCTGAAAAACTTACTCCAGCCAAATTGACATCGTAGCCTGGGAATCCTTCCAAAACAGGTCCATTGATAAGTTGGGCTTCATTGTCCAAAACATCACTGACGATTCTGGCTTTATCTATTGCTTCAGATAAAGCGAGACGTACTTCTTGCTCTCCCAAAATATCTTTGTCCATGTTGTAAAATAGAGCAGTATATTGGGGTAGTTTCAAAGTATACAAATCTATATGTTTGCGTGTTACCTTGTCCCTATATTCAAAAGGCACAAAACCCATACCATCTACTTTTTGTTCACGAAGAGCTGTTACTAGCCCATCTGGTCCGTCATAATTATTATAAAAAACAAAAGAAAATGTCTTTATAAAAGCAGGCTGTCGATAGAAATCTGCAAAGCGATCCAAAGTAACTTTGTTGATAACACCACTAGAATTCTTGACAAGCTTACTAAACAAAAAAGGTCCAGTCCCAATTGGTTGCAAATTACGTCCTGCCAATTTCATTTTGTCCGGAGCAACTCCTGACCAAATATGTTGTGACAAAATTCCGACAGTCAAAGTAGACAAGAAAGATGGGAAGGCTTCGTTCAAAGTGAACTTCACAGTATTATCATCTATCTTTTCTACTTTCACGTTATCAAATGTCACTTTGAGTGGAGAACCAACGATACTATCTTGAATAGAATCAAAAGTAAAAATAACATCATCAACTGTAAACTTTTCCTTGTCGTGCCAAAATACTCCCTGACGCAATTTAAAAGTATATTCTTTTTTGTCATCACTTACACTATAACTACTAGCCAAATCTGGCACCAAGTTACGACCCTTGTCATAGCGCATGAGACCAGTATAAATCATATTGACCAAATCTTGATCAACTTCATTTAGACTAGCAAAAAGTGGATTGATAAGTTGAGGTGAACCCAAAACTCCTTCACTATAATCTCCACCAACTTTTGGTACTTCTACCCCAAATTTATTTGACAAAACATTTAGACCCCAGACAGCACTAATTACCAAAATAGTAAGCGCTGAAAAAAAGACTGTTTTCTCAGGTCCTGACAAAACTTTGTGGATATTGAAAAACTGACGTACCGAAAAAAAACTACTTTTATGCATTTTCTTCATAAGAGCTAAGTCGTCTTTTTCTAGATTACTAGAATTGTGGTTACGTTTCAGACTTTTTGAAACTGTCTGCCACGTTTTTTTGAAAAAAGAAAACACAGAAAAAAAATTACTACGAGATTAGAGAAGAAAAAAATAATTTTGAAAAAATAATTTTCAAACTATTTACTTTGACTACAGAACTAAAAAAGTAAATTTACAATAGCCAAAAGAAAAAATATAGTGGAAATAGCAATAGTCAATTGATAAAGGACTTTATCAATACCACGTCTAGTAGTATGAATAGTTCCAGAACCACCAAAAGCAGCTCCTAAACCAGTACCTTTTTGTTGTAAAAGGACTACCAAAATAAGTAATATAGCTAAAATTAGCTGAATTATTTGTAAAATGTTTTTTAACATAATTTTTCCTAATTTATACCTATTATACAATAATAATGATTAAAAGCAATTAAGCAAACTAATTTTATCAGAATAAAGGCTTTTTGTCAATGACCACGAATCTAAAATTTTGTGCTTAATTTTTTTGTATTATATTCGTGCCAATTCGTGTTAAGATTCGTGTTTCGTGTTTCTCTGTTGACAAAAGCAAAAATATGTTATAATGTGAACACCATTTATTTATACAACGACTATGCCTAAACAATCAAAATTTTGGAAATATTTTTTTATATTTTTAGCTAGTATTGTCGGCTTAATTTTTACATTTTTCTTAATTTTTTTTATTTATTATCTAGCACAACTTAGATATGGCAATTCTGAAACCAAAAAAAAAATAACCTCTGAGTATGAGCGAAACTTCAGTACAGATATAAACAAAGATGCACCTCAAGATACTACAGATTACAAAAAGTTCGTCAGAAAATACAATCCCACACAAGGTAATACTAATGCTAAAGTCACTATTATTACTTTCTTAGATTTTCAATGCCCTTATTGTCAGACAAGTTATCCAACTTTTTCTCACGTTATAGAAAAATACAAACCAGTCATCCAAGTTGTCTTCAAAAATTTACCACTTACTGATATACATCCAGATGCTATAGCTGCCGCTCTAGCAAGTACTTGTGCCAGTGAACAAAACAAATTTTGGGAATATTACACCCAAGTCTTTACCAACAAAAAATTAGATACTGATTCACTTTATAATTATGGTCAAAGTCTTGGTTTAGACATGAACAAGTTTGATACTTGTTTCAAAACTCAAAGAAATCTAACAGACATCCAACAAGATCTAAAAGATGCAGTGGATCTTGGTTTACGTGGTACACCAACATATTTAGTAAACGGCAAAATTATAGAAGGTGTCATATCTGCTGAGGAATGGGATAATATTATCATCAAAAATTTAAACCAATAAAATATGAAGAAACTATTTGTTATTTTGGTGTTTAGTTTTTTGCTTATACCACAAGCTAGTCAGGCTGTAGACCAAAGATGCTGGGTCAAAGAAGACTGCAAAACGTTTCGAACAAATTATGGGGCCACTGATGCTCTAGGTGGTTTTTATGATGCTGCGACTCACGATGATGCTCGCAAAGCTTGCGAAACAAATGGAGATGGTGTCGATGTTTTTGGTAGAGAAATAGGTTTTTGTCTGCCGGTTGGTGAAACTGTGACAGCCATCACCTTTGGTGGTCAAAACAAATTTACCAATATAGGAGAATTCATAAAATTTATTTACAAATACGGTTTTATAGTCGGTGCAGTAGTAGCTGTCATGGTCATCATTGTCGCCGGAATAATGTATATTTTTTCTGGTGGTAATTCTGATACAGTTGGACAAGCTAAGAAAAAAATATTTGGAGCTCTAATCGGACTAGCACTTATGGCTTTATCTTATACTATTTTGAATAATCTAAATCCTTACTTAACAAACTGGCGTTTACCTGGAATCTGGGCGATAAATGCCGAAGGTACCACCCCTTATGCTTGTAATAAATTACCAGCAACTAGCCAAATTGCTATTGCCAAAAAATCAGAAGAAGCAAAAGCAACAACAGCTATGTCTGAAGCACAATGGTTTATACCAAATAATAATTCAGCACCAAGTAGACCGACGGTAAATCCGATTGTAGCTGGATTATCTCTTTTGCAAGAACAAAACAATTTAAAAAATAAATCTGTCTGTGGTTTTGATTATTTTATCAAAGGAGAAAAGGAAGACCAATTTTGTCGCGGTGATTACTGCACCCCAGGAAACCTTTGTATTCAGGGAGTGAATGAAACAAATAGAAGTTGTATACAAGCCAAGATAGCTGGAAAAATCTATGCCACAGGTTTTTTTAGTAAAGCAGTGGGTGATTCAAATTTTTTTGTAAAGGCAGGTTTTGGATTAGCAACTGATTTTTGGGCATGGAAATGGATAACAAATATTAGCATAATAGCACTATGCCAAAATGAAGGAAGATTTAAAGACAGTAGTGCACTTGAAGATTCCACTCCAGAGGACAAAATAAATAAAAAGACAATGGAAGAAAATTATTTAATGAATTATACTTCTGCTGATGTAGATAATTTGGCAAGTGATTGTAAAAATTCTGCAGTTGTGGGCTTTGTTTTTAAAGTAGATGTTAATAACTCAAATGATCCAACCGACGAAACACATATGTTAGGCTTAGATGAAAATGGCAATATGGTAGATTTGTGTCCATATAATGATGTAGGTATAAACACAACAGAAGAATCTAACGATAATCCTTGTTGGGCTTATATTTATAGTGCTAAACCAGGTATGTGGAGCTTCCCATATTTTATAACAGCAGAGCTATTGAAAAAAGGGTTTATAATGGACATAGACGTAAGTAAAATAACCTATGTAAATATAAATTGTTTTTCAGCTATCTGTCCTAGTAAAACAAAATTAAACATATTAAATAATATATATGGTAAAAAATGGGGTTTTATTTACCAATAATAAAAAAATGAAAAAATTACTTACAATCTTAATCTTTGCCTTTTTGCTCATACCCCAAGTTAGTCAAACTGCCGACCAAAGATGCTGGGTGAAGGAAGATTGCCAAACATTCCGAACAAATTATGGTGCCACTGATGCTATTGGCGGTTTTTATGATGCTGCGACTCACAGTGATGCTCTCAAGGCTTGTGAGACAGACGACAAAGGTCAAGATGCCTTCGGTAGAGATATTGGTTTTTGCCTACCTGTTGGTGAACCTGTCACTACTGTCACTTTTGGCGGACGTAACAAATTTGCCAATATAGGAGAATTCATAAAATTCATTTATCAATATGGCATGGTAGTCGCTGGTGTATTAGTTGTCATGGTCATTGTCATTGCTGGAGTGATGTATATCTTTTCTGGTGGCAATACTGACACAGTAGGACAAGCCAAAAAAAGAATCTACGGTGCCGTCATCGGGCTTGTTCTCATGGCCCTGGCCTATACCATGCTAAATGTCGTAAACCCCTATCTAGTAAATATGAAATTACCAGGTATCTGGGCTGTCAACAGTGACATCTTAGTACCCTATGCCTGCAACAAATTACAATCTCCGCAAGGTAATCCCATCGAAATTGCCCTGGCCAAACAATCATCTGCCACCAGACCAGACATAGCTATGACTGAAGCAGACTGGTTTCAATTTGATAATACTGACAAAACAGGCAAAAATAATGCCAAATGTGGTTTTGACTATTTTATCCAAGGTAAATCAGAGGACCAATTCTGTCGTGGAGATTATTGTGATTCTGACACACTCTGTTTTCAAGGAGTAAATGAAGCCAACCAAAACTGCAAAAAAGACAAAATGATCGGACAAATCTATGCTACAGATTTGTTTAGCACAAACTATGGAGATGCAGATTTACCTAAAAAAATGCTCATGTTTGCAATTAATAACTTCTGGAGCTGGAAATGGATCACCGAAATCGAAGTAGATATTATTTGTAATGATGGCAAAACAGATCTTTCATATTATCAAAGTCACAAAACTATTGACCGTTTTATAGATTCAGATCCTGATAATAAAGTCAATAAAAATACCAAGAAAGAAGAATATATAATAAACTATACAGAACAAGATATTGATGACTTGATTAGTGAGTGTGACAACGATACAGGCAAAACACCAACTTATATTGGTTTTGCTATAAATGTAGATGTCAATTTACCCATAAAATCCACAGATGAAAATCATCTCCTTGGTAGAGACAAAGAAGGTAATATGATTGACCTTTGTGCTGCTAAGAATGTAGCTGATGGTGATAATTGGGAATGGTGCAACTATAATTTATTTATCCTAAAACCAGGTATACCACATGATCTTTTAATAACCAAAGAACAACTACTACAAGGCTTTGTTTTTAATATAAATGTAAGTAATATATTCATAAACTATCCCCAAGAAGAGAAGGCTAATGACCACTATACAGACAAATGGGGTGGAGGTTAAATAATAATCTTAAATAAATTTAAAATTTTGACAGACACAAATAAAAATAATCTATGCACGACAAAATAAAAGTAATCAACGCCCGAGTACACAACTTGAAAAACGTCTCAGTTGAAATACCAAAAAATAAACTAACTATTATTACAGGACTTTCCGGCTCAGGAAAGTCCTCTCTGGCTTTTGACACTATTTACGCCGAAGGCCAACGTCGCTATGCCGAAAGTTTGAATGCCTATGCTCGTCAATTCATGGATATGCAAGATAAGCCAGATGTTGACGAGATTCAAGGTCTATCCCCTACTATTGCAATAAATCAAAGAAACTTCGCCAAAAATCCTCGATCAACTATCGGAACAACAACAGAGATTTATGATTATTTGCGCCTTCTTTTTGCACGCATTGGTAAACAATGGTGTCCAAAGTGTCACATCCCAGTAGATTTTTTGAACAAAGGCAAAATTATTGAAGAAGTGAGAAAAGCCAAAAAGAAAAATCCAGAACTTCTACTCCTTTCCCCTATTATTAGACAACAAAAAATCAGTTTGAAAAATTTGAAATTGAAAATTGAAAAAACTGGTTATAGTAATTTGCTAATAAACGGCGTCAACGTCAAAATAAAAAATTTGAAAAATTTCAAATTCAACCCTGAATATCTTTACGATATAGATTTGCTGATAGACAAACTTAGTACGATTCCACTGGGTGATCTGACAACTCATGTTGAAAAGGCTCTTGACTATGCCAATGGTTTTGTCAAACTTTTGGATGAAAAAAAAAATGAATATATTACTTTTTCCGAGGTGCCAATTTGTAGTCAATGTGCCCGCGTCTTTGAACTAATTGAACCACGAACTTTTAGTTTCAACAGTCCTTATGGAGCTTGTCCACGTTGTACTGGTCTTGGCAAAACTCTAGAAGTCTATCCAGAGCTAGTAATCCCAAATCCTAAACTAACTATTGCCGAAGGTGCAGTCCAGCCTTGGACCAGACTGGTTGGTAACCAAGTATATTATCAAGAACTGATTGCCAAAGTAGCCGAAGCTCACGGTTTTTCTGTTGATGAAGCTGTCGACAAATTGTCACAAAAAATCATAGACATCATTCTCTATGGTACCGACGGACAAGAATATGATTTGCATGGCAAAAAAACTATTTATGAAGGTGTCATTCCCAATTTGACTAGCAAATATTTGACTAGCAAATCAGAGTACGTCAAAAAAGAAATAGAATCTTACATGCACGAAAAAGATTGTTCAGTCTGTAATCGCAAAAGACTCAAAGAAGACAGTATTTACGTCAAAATTGCAGACATGACGATTGCTGACATGGTTGAAATGAGTATAGCTGAAGCCCTGACTTTTTTCAAAAATATTGAAGGCAAAAAATCCGACTTACTCAAAAAACTAAAAGAAAAAGAACAAGAGGTCGCTATTACCATTGCCAAAGAAGTCAGAAGAAGATTGGATCATATTGATAAAGTGGGCTTGAGTTATATCACTCTTGATCGCTCAGTCAGTACACTCTCTGGTGGTGAATCCCAAAGAGTGCGTTTATCCACTCAACTTTCAGCAGGACTGTCTGGTATTATCTATATTCTTGATGAACCCTCTATTGGTTTACACTCCAAAGACAATGCCAAACTGATTGAGACTCTAAAATCTTTGCGCGATTCTGGTAACACGGTAATTGTGGTTGAACACGATCGAGCTATTATGGAGGCTGCTGATTATTTGATTGACATCGGTCCAGGAGCTGGTGAATATGGTGGCGAAGTCATGGCTTCTGGTACTCCAGCCCAAGTCAAAAAAGACAACAAATCTATGACTGGTCGCTATTTGAGTAAAAAAGAAAAAATACAAACTCCCAAAAAACCTCGCAAAGGCAATGGCAAAGAAATCATTATTGAAGGCGCCAAAGCCAACAACTTGAAAAATATTGATGTCAAAATTCCGCTTGGCAAACTCGTCAGTATCACTGGTGTCTCTGGCTCTGGTAAATCTACCCTTATTCTAGATATTTTGAGCAAAGCACTAGCCAAGAAATTTTA
>PFBU01000027.1:0-1862 GCA_002773185.1 Candidatus Magasanikbacteria bacterium CG10_big_fil_rev_8_21_14_0_10_36_16
ACTCAAAAACAGCCACTTTTAGTGACTACAAAAGGCAGACTATGACATTTCTACTTTGCCGACTGGTATGACATTTCTATTTAGCCTTTACAATGGTAGTTACAAGTTATTGACAAAAAACACAAAACAAGCTATATTACAGCCACTTTTAAACAAAAACCTACGTGAATCTGCGCCATTATCTGCAGTAATTCGCGTTAATCAAAGATTAGTATGGAACACAAAGTCAAAAAACTAGAGAAATCTCAAATGGAATTTACTATCACAGTAAGTCCAAAAGATTATCAAAAACATTTAGAAAAAGCAGCTGAAGCTGTATCTAATCGTGTAGCTATCAAAGGCTTCCGCAAAGGCAAGGCTCCTTTTGAAATGGTCAAAAAAGAAGTAGGTGACATGAAACTATTACAAGAAGCTCTAGAAGACATTATCCAAGAAACTTTTTATCAAGCTGTGAAGGCCGAAAAAGTGGATACAATTGGTATGCCAGAAATCAGTGTCCAAAAAATGGCTCCAGACAATGATGTTGTATATACTGCCAAAGTAGCTCTTTTACCAAAAATAGAATTACCAAAATTGGATGGTCTAAAAATAAAAAGAAAAGTAAAAGAAGTCGGTGAAAAAGATATTGACGAAACTATTGATAATCTTTTGAAGATGCAAGCCAAAGAAGTTATCAAAAAGGGCAAAGCAGAAAAAGCAGACAAAATTATCATTGACATGAATTTGTTTCTTGACGGAGTACCTGTAGAGGGTGGTCAGGCCAATGATTACGGTATTTATTTAGAAGAAGCGCACCAACACATTCCAGGCTTCAATGATTCTCTGCTTGGTTTACAAAAAAATGACGAAAAAGAATTTGATCTTCCTTTTCCAGAAAAATATCACAGTCAAGTATTAGCTGGCAAAACTGGAAAATTCAAAATAAAAGTAAAAGATGTTTTTACTAGAGAAATCCCAAAAGCTGATGCAGTTTTTGCCAAAACTCTTGGACAAGATAGTGTAGAAAAATTACGTGAACTTATCAAAGAAAATCTTGGCCATGAAGCCGAACACAAAGCTGATGAAATAGCTGAAATTGAAATGTTTGAAACACTTATCAAAGAAGCAAAATTTGATGAAATACCAGACGTATTAGTAGATGCTGAACTCAAAAAAATGTTTTATGAATTACAACATGATCTAGAAAAACACGGTGTAAGTATTGAACAATACTTGAAAGATATCAAAAAAAATGAAAAAGAATTACAAGAAGATTTCAGAAAAAAAGCTACCGACAGAGCAAAAGCCTCTCTTCTTTCTCGTGAAGTAGCATTAGAAAACAAGCTTGAAGTTTCTGCCGAAGAATTGGAAAAAGAAATGAAACATATGCGTGATTATTACAAAGACAATGTTCAATATTTGGAAAACTTGAAAAAACCAGAAGTAATTGATTCTATTCACAACATGCTTCTAAATAAAAAAGTTGTAGCATTTCTTGCCGACAAATTAGTCGATGGACCAAGACATACACACGAAGACCATGACCACGGACATAGCGTGGTAGAAGAAGATCAAGAAGACCATACAGGTCATAATCACTAAAAAACTTAGTTAAATAAAAACATTCTCTAATTAGAGAATGTTTTTTTGTAAAATTCAATATTCAATATTCAATATTCACAATCTTATTCTTCCTAGTCTCACCTTTTACAATTTTAATTTTTGATTTAGCAACATTGTATTCTTTACTTAGTATTTCTATTAGTTTCTTATTGGCTTCGCCATCTACAGGTGGGGAAGTCAATTTTACTTTCAAATCAGTATCAGACAGTCTAATAACCTTATTTAAAGATGATTTAGGTATTACTTTGATATTTAGACGC
>PFBU01000027.1:1880-4322 GCA_002773185.1 Candidatus Magasanikbacteria bacterium CG10_big_fil_rev_8_21_14_0_10_36_16
GCAAAATACGCGTTTATTATTTTGGTAAGTCAACCCCACCCTTAGACCAAGGATTACAACGCATAATTCTCCACATGGCTTGAGGAATTCCCTTTATTAAGCCTTTTTTCTTGATTATCTCATATCCATATTCACTACAAGTTGGATAAAATCGACAATAACCATTGGGAAATCTTCGCTTAAACAAGCCATGATCTGGTGATAAGGTCTTCTGATAAATCTTTATTGACCACAAAACAGGTACCCGTGGTAAACGAAGTATTTTTTTTAAAAAATGCTTCATAAAGCCAAAAATATAAATTAATAAAACAAATAATAATTATATATAAATTGAAAACTCTTCCATCCCAAACAAACTCGTCTAAACCAAAAATCAAAAATAAATTAACAAAACAAATTTAAAAATAAAAGAAAAACAGAACTACAATCTTATCTAAAATTAATAAATAGGCTATACTTAGCCAATATATTAAATTAATAGCCCCACTTTTTTCAAACAAAATATTATATCTTTTTCAATTTCTTGATAATCAGCTTCAAGAATAGTATTTTTTACCATAAAACCTACTAAAAAACCTGTTTTTATTTTATTTTCTTTAAGTAACAATCTCACCACTTCACGCATTTTACGTCTGACAGTATTACGTTTTACCGCGCTTTTGCTTATTTTTAGTCCTACACTAAAGCCAATCTTGAGATCATCAGCCAAGAATTTTCTACGTGGATACTTTTCAATGTTTATTTTCCAGGTTTTCATCGTCAAAAATTTGGCACCAACAAAATTACCTTCATTAAAAAGTATTTCCCATTCTTTCTTTCCTGTTAGTCTGTTTTTTTGTTGTAACATACAAGTAGATTATAACACAAAAACCTCGTAGAAACGAGGTGTTGTTGATTTTTGATAAAAAAAGACAAATTAACGAGTTTTTCTGGTACGTTTACCAGTTTTTTCATCGCTAACTGTAAGTTTCTTTCTACCTTTATCGCGACGTTCTTTGAGAACTTTACGACCATCTTTGTCTTTCATTCTTTCCAAAAAACCGTGAGTTTTAGCTCTCTTACGTTTCTTTGGTTGATACGTTCTTTTTGGCATATTGAATTTCTAAATAATGTAGCTATATGATACTAAAAAATATAAAATTTGTCAAGAGCTTGTATAGTTTATTGGATTATTAGTTTATTTGTTTATTAGAACTAAAAAAGATCTACTTTTCAAATCCATTAAACCAATAAACTAGTAATCTATTAATCTTTTTAAAAACTTGCCAATTCTTTTAAATTCAGGCATAGTGCAAGGAGTATATCCACACCGTCCACAGTTTTTCCACAAACTGTACACTTTTGGCTATTATTAGAGTATTTTTCAAATTAGCAATCTGTGATAGAATAAGAAACATAATATAAAATTTTCAAAACGTATGACTACTCATGAAATTTGGCAAGCAGTACTAGCAGAATTTGAACTTAGTTTATCCAAAGCACACTTCACAACTTGGTTCAAAAATACGGGTATAGCTGAATATGATGATGGCAAAGCTATAATCTGTGTTCCAAATTCTTTTACCAAAAGTTGGCTAGAAAAAAAACACCACTCTCAAATAATAAAAATATTAGAAAGAGTAACAGGTAAACCAATCAAAAAAATAGACTACGTGGTCGAAAATATCAAAAATATCAAAAACGAAGAATGCAAACTTTCTGAGCAAGCTCCACAAATTTCCACTTCCTCAAACCCTCTTTACAACAATCAACGAAAAAATACTTTGGTTCAACAATTCGGACTAAATCCAAAATATACTTTTGATACTTTCGTAGTTGGCAAAGGAAATGAATTGGCTCATGCTGCTGCTCAAGCTGTCGCCCGTCGTCCTGGAGACACCTACAACCCACTATTTATCTATGGTGGTGTAGGGTTAGGAAAAACACACTTGATACAGGCGATTGGTCAAACCATGCTTGAGGCCAATCCTCAAATAAAAATACTTTACGTAAGTTCAGAAAAGTTTACCAACGAATTTGTTTCTTCTGTCAAAGAAGGTCGTGCCAAAGAATTCAAAGACAGATATCGCAATGTTGATTTATTACTTATTGATGATATTCAATTCATCGGAGGCAAGGAACAAACACAGGAAGAGTTCTTTCATACTTTCAATGAACTTCACCAACAAGGTAAACAAGTGGTTCTTACAAGTGATCGACCACCAAAAGCTATTCCCGCACTTGAAGATCGTTTACGCAGTAGATTTGAATGGGGAATGATTGCCGATATTTCTGCTCCAGATTTAGAAACTCGTCTCGCTATTTTACAAAAGAAAGCGGGGGAAAAAGATTTCAAAATTGATGAAAAATTAATACAATTCATTGCTACCAATATTCAAAACAATATTCGTGAATTGGAAGGTGCACTCAACAAAATAATTGCTTATCACGAACTAAAAAATA
>PFBU01000008.1:0-486 GCA_002773185.1 Candidatus Magasanikbacteria bacterium CG10_big_fil_rev_8_21_14_0_10_36_16
TCATGCTGAACTTGATTCAGCATCTTTCTTATAAAAAATATCAATCTTAAAAAAGATCCTGAAATAAATTCAGGATGACAAATATAATATGAAAAAATTTCTCCTCCACACTTGCTGTGCTCCATGTAGCATTGCTGTTATTGAAGAATTGAAATCACAGTTTGATGTAACAGTCTTTTT
Source organism: Candidatus Magasanikbacteria bacterium CG10_big_fil_rev_8_21_14_0_10_36_16 (assembly GCA_002773185.1). Classification (GTDB taxonomy): domain Bacteria; phylum Patescibacteriota; class Patescibacteriia; order Magasanikbacterales; family UBA922; genus UBA1557. The sequence continues at coordinate 181 of PFBU01000008.1, forward strand.
TTATAATCCAAATATTCACCCACAAGAAGAATATTTGAAACGAAAAGAACAGGTCATAAAAGTTTGCACTGAGTGGAATATCGCGATGGTTGACGCTGATTATGATGCAGAGCGTTGGTTTGATATTACCAAAGGATTGGAAAATGAACCAGAGTCAGGAAAGCGTTGTCCTCTTTGTTTTCGTATGCGTATGGATGTGGCTGCAAAGTATGCTAAAGAAAATAAGTTTGACATTTGGTCTAGTAGTCTTACTTTTGGACGTAACAAAAAATCGGACGTGATTAATCCGATTGGTTTGTCTCTACA
>PFBU01000008.1:519-2801 GCA_002773185.1 Candidatus Magasanikbacteria bacterium CG10_big_fil_rev_8_21_14_0_10_36_16
AGAGATAAGAAACTTTGGGAAGCTAAAAGTTCTAACACTTAAACGTCATCCCGAGCGACTGAAAGGAGCCGAGGGATCCCCTCGCTGTCTAAGTCTTCCAAACACTTGTAGGGGATCTCTCGACTACGTTCGTTCGTACCTCACTCACTTCGCTCGAGATGACGATTTTTTGCATTATTTGTCTTACTTTATTCTTTTAGCAAATTCCTCATTTCAGAATTTTCTTTTTTTATAAGTAATAATTTTTTTGAACGTCCCCATTTTTTTAATTGTTTTTCACGTCTAATCGCATCATTTGGGTTATCATAAGTTTCGTAGTATAACAATTTTTCAATATTGTATTTGGTTGTAAAACTATTTTTGTGTAATTTATGTACATGTTCTATTGATCTCCTATCAAGATTATTCGTTATTCCAACATAAAAAACAGTACAATGGTTGTTACTCATGATATAAACATAATAATTTTTACCATACATATTTAGAAAATGTTTGGTGTAATACTAATCTCTCTACTATTATCATCTTGCTTAACAATAGAAATTTCTATTGTTTTTTTGTCTTTAATTAATTCTTGAATTTTTTCTGGCCATTCAATAATCGTAACTATATTAGCTTGTCCTAAATAATCTTCCACTCCTATTTCAATTAGATTATCTTCGCTTTCAAGTCTATACGTATCAATGTGAATAAGATTTTGGATTTTGGATTTTGGATTTTGGATTTCATAGACATTCATCAGTGTAAAAGTTGGACTGACAATGTCATCAGAAATTCCTAAACCTTTGGCAATACCTTTGGACATCGTAGTTTTACCAGCACCTAGTTCTCCTTGCAGTAAAATAACATCTCCACCAGTTAATTTGCTAGCAATTTTTTCACCAATAGTTATCATTTCTTCAGTTGTATTTGTTGTGTATTTCATAATAATTTAGTGAGGAGTGACAAACGCCAGTTTGTCATACATTTGCACAACAAGCTGTCGCTTGCTATTCCTTTTTAGTTTGGTATTCTAAGCAAGTTCAGGATATAGTGGAAAGTGTGAAGTCAATTCTTTTACTTCCAATCTAATTTTTTCTAATTCCTCATTATTTTGGAAATTAGTAATGGCTCTATCTATCATACCAGCGACAATTTCCATTTCAGTTTCTTTGAAACCTCGAGTGGTCAAAGCTGGAGTACCAAGTCTAATGCCACTTGGATCCATCGGACTGCGTGGGTCATCGGGAATCATATTTTTGTTGACAGTAATACCTGCTTTGTCTAAGGCTTTTTCAGCTTCAGACCCTGTTACACCTTTTGTAGTAACATCAATAAGAAGTAGATGATTGTCAGTACCACCAAACATTAGTTTGTAACCCATTTCGTTGAATTTACTTTCCAATACTTTAGCGTTCTTTTTTATTTGAATAGCGTATTCTCTAAATTCTGGTTCAAGTGCTTCTTTGAAAGCGATAGCCTTGGCAGCAATATTATTTTCATGAGGTCCACCTTGAAAACCAGGAAATACAGATTTATCAATTTGTTTAGCAAATTTTTCTTTACACATAATCATACCGCCACGTGGACCACGCAAAGTCTTGTGAGTAGTGGTTGTCACGACATCAAAAATTGGCACAGGATTGTTCATCTGTCCGCCAGCGATGAGACCAGCGATATGGGCAATATCTGCCATCGTCATCGCACCAACTTCGTCAGCTATGGCTTTTATTTTTTCATATTCAATTTCACGAGAGTAAGCACTATAACCAACAAGAATTAATTTTGGTTTGTGCTCTATGGCCATTTGGCGTAAATTGTCCAAATCTATTTTTCCTTCAGCATTGGTTTTGTATCTGATAAAGTTGAAGACTTTGGTCATATGGGTGACAGGATGTCCGTGAGTAAGATGTCCACCATGAGACAAATCCATACCAAGAATAGTATCGCCAGGATTGAGTAAGGCAAAATACACGGCAATATTGGCAGGTGCGCCAGAAAGTGGTTGGACATTGACGTGTTCAGCTTGAAACAGTTGTTTGGCTCGGTCAATAGCCAATTGTTCAACAATATCTATATATTCACAACCACCATAGTATCTTTTGCCAGGATATCCTTCGGAGTATTTGTTGGTTAGGACTGAGCCTAGAGCTTCAAGTACTGCATAAGAAACGAAGTTTTCGGATGGGATCATTTCTAGACCTTCTTCTTGACGTTTCAATTCTTTGTTTATAGCTTCTTTTATTTGTGGGTCAAAGTTTTGTAGAGATTGTTTGTTCATATTTTTTTAGAATAACATAAAT
>PFBU01000008.1:2828-5214 GCA_002773185.1 Candidatus Magasanikbacteria bacterium CG10_big_fil_rev_8_21_14_0_10_36_16
CAATTACAACATAAAAATTATAAATATTATTTACTTATATTATTCTAAACTATTTTGTGAGTAATATCAAGGGCAAAATTTATGTTTTTGTTTAAAACAAAAATCACCAATTTTTAGGCTTGGTATTTTTTTGAAAATTATTTTTATTTATAGCGCAAAGCATCTAGTGGATTTATCTTGGCAGCTCTCTGTGCTGGAAAGATGCCAGTAAGCAGACCAATAATAGTAGAAAATAAGATTATCAGAACAATAAACCAAGTAGGACTACTAAACAAATCAAGAGCTTGACCACCAAAATAATGCGCCAAAACATTGATACCAATGTTGGCTAGGAAACCACCTAAGTACCCCAACAAAACACCACCAAGACCGCCTAAGAAACCCATAATCATGGCTTCAAAAATAAATAATTTACGAACATCTTTTCTAGTTACACCGATAGAACGCATAATACCAATCTCGTTGGTACGCTCAAGTAGCATGACGGTCATAGTGTTGAACATGCCAATAGCTGAGACTGTCAGGGCAATAAGACCAAACAAACCCAAAACTACTTGTACGATAGAAAAGATTTTTTTGACTTGGTCTATGGTATCTTGGAGGACTGATACCAAAAATCCCATATTAATAATTTGTTCACGAACACTAGTCATAGCTTCGCTGTTACTAACTTTTACTTTGGCACCAACATAAGTACTATAAGTAATATTTTCTAACACATCGGCAGGGACATAGGTCAGACTTGATCTTTCATCATCTACTACCCCTACAATAGTAAAAGGTGAGGTTTGCTCTATCACATCTACTTGATTTTGTCCGTCTGAATCTGTCCTTGGCACAAAAGTTGTAATATTTATTTGTTGTCCAACAATGTCAGTTGGGTCAATATTGAATAGTTGGGCCATAGCTGAAGAAATGACAACTTGTTTTTGGTTATTACCGTTGTTATCAGCTTTGAAAAAAGTGCCTCGGAAGGGGACTAGACCACTCAAATTCAAAAAAGATGGTTTGATAGTATAGAGTGTAGTGTCTGCTGTGAATTCTTTTAAAGTAATTTGGGAAGGCAAAGCTACTACCGGACTGACTTCGGTTACATTTGGTAGATTAGTTATTTTGTCTATGGAATCTTGGTTGAGTTGGATGACGTCTGATTTTCCAGAACTGACATCTAGACTAAGCAGAGCGTCCGCTGTGGTAATGTTGTTTAAGACAGTTTCTTGCAAACCATAACCAAAAGATACCAAAAATAATACCGCGCCAATACCAACACTTACACCTAAAATAGTCAGCGCAGTTCGCATCGGTCTAGTTTTGAAAGTACGCATTGATAGAGATAGAGTATCTACGTACCTCATATTTTTTACATTGTCCAAAATTGTTTGCTTATTTTTTTTAGGCATAATTTATTTTGTGATTTTTTGTTTGGCTTGGTCTTTTTGATAACGACCTAAAATAATCATTTCCAAATGCTTGGACATCTTTTTGGCAGTACGTTTGTCTATGCCAACTCCACCCTGTTTTACTGGTCTGTCAAATTTTTCTTCTACACCTTTACGATCTGTTACATCCGCTACTCTATCTTCAATTATATTTTCCATAGCTTCTATGGCATCTGTAGTTCTAATATTTACTTCAAATGTATCCAATAAATAACGACGTAATTGTTGTATATAACTATTGTGTTTTACTTCTTTCTCTGCAAATTCTTTGCTCATTTTTTCAATTTCTTTGGTAGTTGTTTCTAGTTTCTGGATTATTTTTTGACTAGTTTTTACATTCAAATTCAAACCATCTTGCATATAGTCAGTATTGAGGTAGGTTTTAAGTTTTTTGTAATCCGAGTTACTGTGTGTCAAAGCTTCTTTGATATAGTTTTCTATTTTGGTGATTTCATCATAGCTAAGTCCAGTCAAAACTTCAGAAACAATTTCTTTGGCTTTGTATTCTAGGATGATATTATCTACTTCTTCTGAGTTGGCATTTTCAATAGTGTTAGTGGTACCTTTTTTAGGTGACATCTTAAGACTGTCATCTTGTGATTCCAAATGGCTGTATTGACCAACAATAATTTTTCTAGTTTCTTTGTTTATTTTGGTATCAACTATTCTGCCATCTTTCATAAAAAAAATACGGTCAGCAATTTCTAAGTGAGCTGGATTGTGGGTAACTAAAATGACAGTTTTTTTGTCTTTGACGCTAAGTTCTTGAATAAGTCCAAGTACATCTTGAGCTGATTTGGAATCAAGATTTCCCACAGGCTCATCAGCAAAAATAATATCTGGATTATTGACAAGGGATCTGCAAATGGCAACTCTTTGTTGTTGACCACCAGACAATTCTGTGGGTAATTTATTTGACGTTTGTTTTTATTTAGATTATATTTCAT
>PFBU01000008.1:5265-7236 GCA_002773185.1 Candidatus Magasanikbacteria bacterium CG10_big_fil_rev_8_21_14_0_10_36_16
AGCTTAGTCAGACTGGAGAAGTATCTCATGTATAAGCTGCAAAAAAGAAAGAAACATAAAGACAAGGAGGAGGAATTCTTAGATGATTAGCGTTTGCTGGTAGGGAGGAAAGGGGCGATAATTGTGTCGCCCCGTCAGAAATTTTACAAAATTTTGGTTTTGTGTTCTAATGGAAGTAAACATGGTCAATCAAGGAGGCGACCATGAATGATAAAGTTCGAGAGAATTCGGTTGTAAGTGACGAAAATAAAGTATTCCTTGAGGAAATTTATTGGATTTTTGGTGGATATACTAGTCCGTCAGAAGAGTTTGAGGAAATCCTTAAACGATACGTTGAATTGAGGAGACAGGAATGTCTTTCAATTCACGATTCTGACGAGAAATAAACGGGGTATGTTCGATATGACAGACCCCGTGAACTTTGTAAAAAAGAAATTGCTTTTATACTATTTTTTTGGCAACATAAGTGCCAATTTTTTTATAGCCAAATTTGCGGTAGTAAGAGCGGACGCCGACACCAGAAATAACAGCAATTTTGGTGTAGCCATTTTCTTTGGCGATTTTTTCTGCTTCAGCAACTAACTTGGTTCCTAGACCTTTGTGTTGGGAAGCTGACGAATTTTTGTCACCAACATTGACGAGTTGTCCGTAGGTATGAAGTTCACGGACATAAGCTAATTTTTTTAGATCACCAAGACCAAGATATTTTTCAAGAGATTCTGATTTTTTTATTTGGTCATCATATTCTGGCAAGCGAAGACGAAGGAAGGCAAAGACTACTCGACGTTGTTTGTCTTCAAAAGTAAGAAAAAATTCACGTCCGCCTCTAGTTTGATATTCTTCAACAAATAATTGCGGAGTGAGTTTGTCTGCTTTTTCCGCCTTTGGCGGAAATGTTTTCATGGCGTGTCCGACTTCACGACAACGCAGACATTTGCAATAGTATCCTTGCTTGTGTAGTTCTTTTTCTAGTGCTTCACGAAGATTGGTAATAGCATTGCCACCTTCGATTTCATTGCTTGGTATGTCTCGAATTAGACGAGAAATACGACAATAATATGGAGTAAGTTTTTTCATTTCAAGTATGGCATCAAACAATTCTTGGCTGTCATAAGGCTTGTATTTACCAGACTCAAACCAGGAGTAAAGTTCAGCACTCTTGATGACTGTACAAGGATAGATTTTTACCATGTCAGGTTTGAGACCCTCATCTGTAAAAAGACTGGCGTACATTTCTACATCGTGTTTGGCGGTTGTACCTGGCAAATCTGGCATGAAATGCAAATCCACTTTGAAACCAGCTTGGCGTAAAAGTAAAATAGCTTGTCTGAATTGCTCAACTGTGTGTCCACGTTTGACGAGCTCAAGAATTTTGTCATCAGGAGCTTGCAGACCAAGCTCAATACGAGTACAACCTTGCTCTCGCATGTGCCAAATAGTTTTTGGTGAAATAGCGTCGGGACGAGTTTCTAGAGTTAATCCAATGATTTTGTGTTTAGCTTTTTTGTCGTTGTATTCTTGTTCTAGTTTCAAAGCATTTTGTAGATCTTCCAAAGTTTTGTTTTTCCAATCTTTTTCCAAAGTAGCTTTGGTTGGAGTTTTTCTTGTCAAATCATTGCAAGCTTTGAAAGATTCCAAGATAAACCAATATTGATAACGAAGTGGATATGCATTCCAAGTACCACCTTTGAGAATATATTCTATTTTGTCTGTTGGGTGGCCAGTTTTTTCGAGCATCTCTAGACGCATTTGCATTTGTCTATAAGGACTAAAAGCAAGAGCCAAAGCACGAGCAGCGGCTGGTTCGGTGGCAAGATAACTTTTGGGCATTTTTACTTCTGTCGGGCAGTAGATACATTGTCCAGGACAAGTATAAGGTTTGATAAGAGAAGTAATAATTGCTACTCCAGACATGGAACGAATATCAGCTTTGCGTAGGAGTAATTCAAGGTGTTTGTCAGGTTTTGTACT
>PFBU01000008.1:7263-8290 GCA_002773185.1 Candidatus Magasanikbacteria bacterium CG10_big_fil_rev_8_21_14_0_10_36_16
TCATTTTTCCACAAATTCGACGGCGGGCATCATTAAAATCATCCTTGGTTTTGGGATGCTGAGATATTATTTCTAATAAAATTTTTTCGAGTTCGTTATTCATCTTTTTTATAAGTTAATTACATACAGATTACAGATAATACTGATTTGCAGATATAATATCAGTGTAATCCAAAATAATCAGTGAAATCAATGTTTTATGAAATTAAAAAAGATAATTGAGCAAAATAGGGAAGTGTATGATATTATAGCACCTCTTTTTGCTAGTACCAGACAATATATCTGGGACGATTTGAAACCTTTTGAAAAATATATTGAGCCAAATATCAGAGTTTTGGATTTAGGCTGTGGCACTGGCAGATTATATCAGATTTTCGCAAAATTTCAAGACTCTATTGATTATATAGGCTTGGATCAAAGTGCTGGACAATTGGCGCAGTCCAAGAAAGAATTTCCGAATAACAAATATGTTCAGGCAGAAATGACCAAATTACCATTGGAAGACGCTAGTTTTGATCTAGTTTTTTGTATTGCAACTTTGCATCATTTGCCAGATGAAGAAACTAGACGACAAGCTTTGTCGGAAATGAAGAGAATTTTGAAACCAGGGGGTAGAGTACTTATGACCAACTGGAATCTTTATTCAGATTCAGCTCAAAAAACAGTAGAAAAAGGTAAGTGGCAACAAAACGAAGGTGAGTTCGTTGTACCTTGGATGAATCCTCGAGGTGAAGTATTGGGTGAGAGATATTATTATGGTTTTACTCCCGAATATTTAGATAAGATTTGCAGCGAAGCTGGTTTTCAAGTAGAAGAAAATTATTATTCTAAAAAAGGTAAAGTGAGTGATGTGAAAAAGGGGAATAATGTGGTGACGATTTTGAGGAAATAATTATTTTTATATATGGAGGGAAATAAACTAAATAAGCACAGGCCTTTTCATCTTTATGATGGTCATACTTATTTTTTGACTGGGAGATGTTATAAAGCAGTGAATTATTTTTATAATGATGAAAGAAAAGAAATG
>PFBU01000008.1:8300-10612 GCA_002773185.1 Candidatus Magasanikbacteria bacterium CG10_big_fil_rev_8_21_14_0_10_36_16
AAATTAGGAGAAATATCCAAAGAATTGAATATTGGAATATTTGCTTGGGTTATTTTGAATAATCATTATTATTTGATATTTAGATTAGACAAAACGAGTGGAGTGACAAGCGCCAGCTTGTCAAGTGATAAACAGGACAAGCTGGCGCTTGTCACTCCTCATCAACGTAAATTAGTTAAGTTTGTGACAAAGTTGCATAGTATAATTAGTAAGATGTGTAATGAAATGGATCAAACCCCAGGTCGTCAAATCTGGTACCAATATTTTGACTATTGTATCAGAAACAAAGCTGACTTTTGGAAACATTTCAATTATATAATAAAAAATCCTTTCAAACATGGGTTAGTCAAAAGTTTGGAAGAAGCTTTTTATTATAAATATTCTAGTAATTCTGTTTGGTTCAAAAGATTTGGAGTTGAAGGAGTAAATGAAAGTTTTATCAAATATCCTGTTGAAGAAGTCTTTGTTGATGATTGAAAAAAGTCCTTGAGTATTCGTGTCTATTTGTGTTAAGATTAGTGTTCCTACATGCCAGTAATCAAACAGACTATCGCCCCGTCAAATTTCCAGCCACTATTCATGGCTTTGATAAGTCCAGCCACGGATAAAGCAGAGTTGTAAGAGATTTTTATTTTGCAAGTTTCTTCTACTAAATTTATTGCATTTTTCAATTCTTCGTCAGTCACTATCCAGCCAGAACCACTGGATTTTTTTATTTGCTCAATTACTTTTTCTTTTCGATGAGCAACATTGTCAACGATTGCTCCTGCTAGAGAAGTTTCTGTTGCTTCAAAATTTTTATCAAATTCTTCAGCTATCGGGTGACAACTAGTTGTCTGCACAATATGAATTTGAGGATGTTGTTGTCCTCCAAATTTGGAAGCAGGAATAATATCAAAAGCCATACCAAGTCCTTGGGCGGTGGTGCCAGAAGATGTTGGTACAAATATTGCTTGCAAGTTCGGAATATTGTTTACTTCTTCAGCCAGTTCATAATAACCCATTAGAGCATTGTCGTCGGTTGATTGTCTAAGGTTTTTGGCTTTACCTGCTTTGTCTAGAGCAAAAGCAGATTGTTTTGGTTTTTTGACTTGCTCTAGAGAAATGTTTTTATCTTCTATAATAGCTTTCAAAACTTTTAGTTTTTTTTTATCAATATTTTGTCCGACAAAAATTTTCAATGTAAGATTATTAGCATTGTTTTTGTTGTGAGCTTGGATGGTATGGATGGCGGCGATGGCGGCATTGCCGGAAGAAGAAATTACAAAGTTTGTGATGTCTTCTTCTTTGTTATACTTTTTTACCATTAGTGGAATAGAACGACCTTTGTGTGAAGAATATTTGTGTTCATCTTCACGCTTGAGATAGACGTCTAGTCCCAAAGCTTTGTTTAGTTCTATAAATGTTGGTTGGGGGGTTTTCATAATTATTTAGCAGATTCAGCTGTCAGCAGATACTGCGGATTCAGCTTTAAATTAAAAATATTTTGTTTCTTATGCTGGCTGAATCTGCTGACTGCTGTGTCTGCTGATTTTGGCCTTACTTTGACAATTGTTATAGTATATAGTATTATGTTTTTATGTCTAAAATTTAATTACCTAATAAAATTATATATGAAGCTAGTTTGTCCAGAATGTAAAAATGAAGTTGATTTGGTTAATTATCCAAGTTTGGAAGTAGAAAACATTGTAGAGTGTGATATGTGTGGTATTACTCTGATGGTTACTGATATGAAGGATGAAAATGTTTTGACTGAAATTGTTGACGAGGGTAAATAAGACGCTGACTAACGCGGAAAATAACGCGGATTTACGCAGACCTTTTGTGGGGTCTGTTTTTTTTTGCATTGGTTAAAACAGGTTTAAACTGAATTATTTATTGAAAAGTTTTTTCTTGAATTCTTCTAACTTATTTTTATAATGTAATTTTAATAAATAGTAGCTTATGTCAGTTGAGCGAAAATTATCAGAAGTTGCTATTTTTATAAATTCGTCAAAATCAACAAGTTTTACTTCTATTCTTTCACCTGGATCAAGATGTGGCTCTGCAACTTTTTTTGCATTTTTAGCAATGAAACGGTGTACTGTCCAATTAATTTTATGAAATGGTCTCCACTCATCAAATTTTATTAATTCATCAGATACGTAACCTGTTTCTTCTAGCATTTCTCTTTTGGCGCCATCTATTGGCTTTTCGTTTTTGTTTAATCTTCCACCAATTACTCCAATTTTTTTGGAAAGTGTTGGTTGTTCTTCATTTACTAGTACTATCTTTTTGTCAGTAATAGGAATTATCTGAACAGTATCTACTCG
>PFBU01000022.1:0-12356 GCA_002773185.1 Candidatus Magasanikbacteria bacterium CG10_big_fil_rev_8_21_14_0_10_36_16
GTTGGGGAGTAATTTATTATCCAGAATTTACTCAAGCTAAATTGACAAATTGGTTAGCTCTAGATAGTCAAGGTATAGAATACAAAATAGAAAACACTATTTTTGACGCTGAAAGGGGAATGCTTTATGTCAAATTTGTAGGTGACAATTTTCGTGTAATGTCTTTTCCAAATTGGAACAATTTTACCAATGGTACCAAAGTTTGGGTTTCAGATTACAATGTTTGGAAAGAAAGACAACTAGGAGACACGATTGTCGTGGTCAAAAATCCTCATGTTATTACTGAACAATATAGTCGTTTGCATCTAGAGCCAGAAACATCTCCTGGTGATATGGTAATGACTGAAGATGGACAATTTGTGGGTTTTGTAGACAAGAATGGTATGTTGCAGACAGCTTGGTTTGCAGATTTTCAATTGTCAAATTTATTAGAAAAAGGTGAATTTATAAAAAATAATATTGATTGGAGTGGTTATTTTGTAGAGCGTCATGGTTCAAGTAATACTGTTGGTACGCCTGGTAGTGGTTTTCTAATAACTAATCCTGGCAAGGTTGTTACAAATCTTAGAAAAGGTGATATAATTATAGCTATAAATAATAGTAGTATTGATCCACACAATCTTTGGAAGACTGTACTTACCAATACAGGGGATTTTAATTTGACTGTTTGGCGCAATGGTGAAGAAGTTGTTTTGAAAATCAAGTTAATTAATAATTAGTAATTATTAATTAATAATATTTTTTGATTAGCTATTTAACTTTTTAAAAAATTAACTAATAAATTAATAAAACAGTAATCTAATATATGTTCAACATCCATAATCCACTAGAACGTCTTCATCGTCGTTTTAAATTAATTTTTTTGGTAGGTATCTTAGTAGCTCTTTTGTCTGTTGGTTTCACTTTTGTTTTTCCATTAGAGTATAGAGCCGATGCTCAAGTGTTGATTATCTCCAAATCCAATTCCGGGATAGATCCTTATACTTTGGTTCGTTCTGCTGAACGGGTTGGTGATAATGTTATTCAAGTTATGAAGACTGATGATTTCTACCAAAAAGTAAAAGCTCAAAAAAATTATGATATAGATTGGACTGTTTTTGAAAGTAAAGGTGAAAGAGAAAAGCGTAAACTTTGGCAAAAAACTTTGGTTCCTTCAGTAGTTTATGGTACTGGAGTTTTGAATATTTCTACTTTCAACACAAATTCAGACACCGCTGTAAAATTGGCAGCTGCTTCGGCTGACGCTCTTGTGGCTCGTGGTTGGGAATATGTTGGTGGAGACGTCACGATGAAAGTAGTCAATAATCCGATAGCAACAAGATGGCCAGTCAGACCAAATTTAGTTTTGAATGCCTTACTTGGTTTTGTAGTCGGTACATTGCTGATGGGTTTGTTGGTGGTGAGAAAATAATTTTAAATCATCTTTTATTTATATAATTATGCCAAGAAAAACAACTTCTGCTACAAAAAAGATTAAAGTTTTCAAAAAATCTGTTACAAAAAACAGAGTGGCTAATAAAATTGTACCAGTTGAATCTAGATCAATTGCTGGTTTAAAAGATTTGGACATGGAATTGACTCAACTGGAAAAAGAAATTGGTGCTCTTCACAAGAGAATGAAAGATATTTCACATAAGAAAAAAATTTCAGATACTTTGAGTCAAATATCTAAATTAAATTAAAATTTATTTTTTATACAAAAAATATGCCAGAAAATTTAACAACTCCTCAAGAAGAACTAAGCAAAGTGGAAGTGCCAAAGCCACTGGACAAATATCATGAGAAAACAGAACAATACAACAAAATTGTTGAGAAATTAGGTGAACGTGCTAATGTTTTAAAAACAGAAGTAAAAGCATTGCAAGCACTTTTGGCAAATGATTTTGCTGGTGACGGTTCTGCTGATCAACTAGCTCAGAATATTTTTGATGTTGAAAAACGACTTTATGACATTGGACAAAAAATAAATATCGAAGTAGAAAAGTCTAATCGAGAAATATTTGAAAAAGTAAAAACAGGTGTAGAAATTTTGGAGAAAAAATTAGATACTTTGACTGGTGAAGAAAGAAAAAAACTAGATTGGGTCATACATTCTGTCAAATCAGCAATGTCTAGAATAGATGAAAAAACTGGAACAGCTTTGATTGTAGATGGTGTTGGCAACGAACAACAAGAAGGTGTACCTGTCAATGATTTGTTGGATAATCTAAGTGTAATAAAAAATGAATTTGGTAAAAAAATAGATGAGTGGAATAAACTGGTCCAGGAAAATAAATTCATGGATTATTTTCGTGCTGAAAAGGCAAAAGGAAATATTTCTACTGAGTATAACCATGGTAAAAACTTAACTTACAAGAGTGACAAAGCAGCTGCTGAAGCTTGGCTCAATTTGCAAGTACAACAATTTGATAGTATTAATGGTGTAGTGGGTGATTTGCAAAAACACAGTCAAAAATATTTTGATTTACGTCCAGACATGAAAGGCGACAAACAACATTGGCGCACTAAGCTGGAAGCTAAATTTATCTCACTAGATTATCGTAATCAAGGTGATCTTGATAAAGATTACAAATTGGGAATGGAAGAAATGGAAAAAAGACGGGAATTGGTTTTGATGGAAAAAATACAAGTGAGTGAACCAGAGCCTGTAGTTAAATCAGGTCCTGTTGAATTACCTCCACCTATTGGAACAGAAACAGATCCAGTAGGATTACCACCTCCACCTTCTGAACCACAAAAAAGAATTGAATACAAACAACCAAAAGCTATAGAATATGAAGCTCCGCTTGCTCTTCCATATATTCCAGAAAAACCTAATTTGCCAGATTCCAAAGTTTTTGTGGTAGATATTTCTAGAATTGTTAGAAGATTGGCAGAAACACAAGCCGAAGAAAAACTCAATGAATACAAAAGAGCTTGGCGTAGAAAAAATGAAGAAGTCGCTGCTCAAGCAACTGCTACCCCAGAACCTAAAGGAAACTGGTTAGGTAGATTATTCAAAAGATCCAAAGATGTAGCCAAAGGTATTGCCAAAAGTATAGGTAATACTTTTTCTGATGCAAAAAAAGATCCTAAACAATTTGTGGCTTCTTCTTGGGCACGTATTGGAGAAGAGGGTTATCGTGAAAAATTAATTGATGAGACTATAAAGGAAATTCAGAACAATAAAAATCTAATGACTGAAATCGAGGCTCGTTTGCGTAAGAGTAAAACAAAAGGTGATGCTAAAGATAGAATAGACATTCACTTCGAGCTTCTGGATAGTATTATGGCAGATTATACTCAGGAAGTGGCTGAAGCCGAAGAGCATGGTGAACATGTAACAGACGAAGATATTCAGGCAAAAGTGAGCGAACTCATAGGTAAATTTGTTACTGGTGAGTTTAGTACTCGTCAGGAAGTCGAAACTTTTGTTAATGAAGAGATTGGTCCGATTATAAAAGATAAAGATTTACAATTGTCTAATGTTGGTAATAAAGGTGCTGAAGGTTTGATGTATGCTACTAATCTTTTTGAAATTGCTCAAAATTACAAAAATTATATAGATCAAAAATTTGGACCAGAAGTGATGGAAGGTTATAGTCCTGAAACTAAAGCAATGTTAATGGAGCATGTCAAGAGTATGGCTACAATGGATATCCATCTTGGTCTTAAGGCTCGTGATATCAGAGAAACAAAGCCAAAAAAAGTATTAAGTTTGTTTGATAAATTTGTAAATATTTCTCAAAAGGGCGCTGTAAAAATTCCAGTACTAGGAAAGTTTTTTGCTACTCCTGTTGGTTATGCTGCTACTGGTAGTGCTGTTGCTTTGTTGGCAAAGAGTCGTATTCGTTCTACAGCTATGGGAACTGGTAATACATTTGGTGCTACTTTTGCCGAGTCTTCAGGTGCTGGTAGTTTGTTGGGCAAATTTTTGACTTCACCTGTGGCACTCGGAGCTGCGATGGGCAGTCTTTTTGCTGGTATGAGATGTAATAGAGATTTGAAATATGATAGAGGTATGGAACTTAGACGTCAGGCTCTTGGTAAAGAATCTATGGGAGACAATTCTCGTGGGGTTCGCAAATTCAATTATGATATGTGGAGTACTGATGACGTCATTCCAAAAATAGACAGCATCGTAAACTCTGCTCCAAATACTATCAGTGATGATGATAAAAAGTTTATAGCTGGAGTCTATGCTCGTCTTGGCGTAGAAAATGAATTGAAGATGGATTTATTTGCTACCGGCAAAGAAGAAGCCAAGAGGACTGGTACTAGAGTAGAATCAATGCGTGAATTGAAGTTGGCTATACGTAGATTGACTAAGGCTAAACCAGAGTTTAATATTGAAAGTTTAAAATCCCAAATTGACTTGGAATATAGTAGTTTGGTGGATGAAGCTAGTGCCAAAGATACTGAGTTCAAAGAATTCAAAAGAAATGAAATTATCAAGACAGCTATATTTGCTGGTGTAGCAGGTGCTGCTGTTGGTGGAGCTATAAGGTTTGTTGGTGGAGCAGTAATTGATGGTGTAAAGCATATTTTTGGTGGATCCGAAGTACTTCCTTTTGCTCATGGTATAGTGATACCTTCTCAAACAGTTTCTACAAGTGAACATCTAACTCCAGAACAAGTAACAACCATGCGTGAAGCTGGTTATGGTGTAGTAGAGCATAGTCGTGTTGTCAAGGCAGAGGATTTCTTGGGCCAACAAGGTATGCACGCCGAGAGTTTGGCTATTCTAAATCCAGGTGTAACTATAAATTTGCCAAATGGTTTGAGACTTGTTCCAGATGGTGCTTCTAGTGGTATATACAATATAGTAGACGCTAACGGATCAAGTCCAACTGTTTATGCTAAAGGTCTTGATTTGAGTAGTGGTACTTTGTCTGGTGCTGATATCCAAAAATTAAAAGAACTTGGTTTTGGTGTGAATGCTAGTGAACAAGTTGTTCCTAATGTACTTACAGACAGACAACAAATTTTTGAAGAATTACAAAATCGTTATGGTAAGGGTGTTTCTTCTCCGACCAAAAGAATATGGCATGGAAATATAAATGAAACTTATGATACAACCTCGTTGGATAATCCTAATTTGAAGGGAGATATAGATTTTAGTAAACCAAATTTACCTTATGAACATACTGTCACTGCTGAGGATATCAATGCCAATGAAGCTGCTTATCAAGGAGATATTACAGATACACGTGTACAAGTTGGTGACAAAGTTCGTGGTACTATTTTTGATGGTCGTGAAATAATGAGTAAGGCAGGGGTAGGTAAAGATGGTGTGGGAGTATTTGATGCTTCACGAAACATCAAAGATATGTTGAAAGGTGGTCCACATACTGCTGATGGTGTCTATGATCATAGATTTGACGCAGTCAAAAAATTGTTTCATGGTAAAAAGCTATCTGACGTTGCTCCACAATTTTCTTATCGTTTTTATGCTAGTAAAGCTGACTTTGCTTCAGGCCATGCTGCCTTTTCATTGCCGGTTGGCCCTGATGGCAAGATAGCTATAGATCCAGATACTCAACCAGATTTATTTAATTTGTTATTTAAGCCAGATGGTAAGCCAAGACTTACAGCCGAGATTGCTTTTACAGATGATAAAGGTATTGATCATATTTTTGCTACCAATGTTCGTCAAGAGATTACAGAGTTGGAAATACCAACAACACTAGAAAATTTTGATATCAAACTATTGGATACCGTGGTTACTGATCATGATGTCATTTCTCCGCCAGTGAGTGTAGAAATACCATCAAAAGTTGATGATGGAGTTGACGTCATACCTTTGCCTTTTGCTCCTAGAAAAGATATGGGAGAGACGAGAATGACAGGGGAAGAAAGTGGTGACAAAAAAGATCCAGAAAAAACACCACCACCTCCACCAGAAAATCCAAAAAAAGGAACAAAAGAAAAAGAAACAAAACCTGAAAAACCAGAAGAATTTTCTAAAGAAAAAATAGATAGTGCTATTGAAGATTATCTATCTTATCAAGATGCTGATTTGAAGGTTGATGCAAAAAAAGAAGCATTAAAAAGTAGTAAAGAAAACAAAAATGCACGTATTTTTGCAGAAAGCTTTTTGAAATTAGAAAAAAAACATGGTAAAGCAAAATTTGCTGAAGTGGCCAAGAGTATCCATGACAAGTGTCAACAATTTTTGCAAAGTAAAGATATCCCTGTCAGTACCTTTGGTAAGAGTAAGACTTGGACATACTGGGATATGGCTAAACAATTTTATTATTCCGATGATGCTACTGGTATAGAAGAAAGCAAAAATCATCCGGAGTATAAACCTGGTGATCCAATAGCAGAAGAACGTCTTCAACAAGAAATTCTAAATAGACACATAGGTTGGGAAGTTTGGAATGCATGGTTTGTTACTGAACGTGATGTTGACACTCGCGATCAATCTGAGGCTCTTTTGGATAAGTTGGGTTTGAAAGCTGATGTCAAAAGAAAACTAAAAGTAAAATTACACACTTCTTTGAACGACGTGGCAGAAGGAAAAAGAGAAGATGTACCATCTTACGTTCTCGAAGAAATGGGTAAAATAATTTTGTCCGGACAAAAATAATAAATTTTTATTTTTAATTTATCTAAAAATTATATATGATTTCACAAATACCCGAACCTTATAGACAATTTTTGGAAAAGTTGCTTGCTGACAAACACAAGCAAGGAATTCCAGAAAAATTAAAAGATGATATGATGGTAGATCTATATAGTAGATTATTACACCATCTTTTACTTTCCTATTTGCAAGTCTTGCCAGATGAGTCAGCCGATGCTTTCGAAAAAATGATGGATGGTGAGCCAGATAGTACTGTCACTCAAAAGTTTTTGCAGGACAATATCCCAAATCTTGATGATGTCACTGACAAATCTTTGCAAGAGTTCAGTAATGTTTATTTGGGAAAAAGTTAAAAAATAACCATCAATTAGATTGTAATCCATCACCTTTCAATTGTAGAGGGTGGTGGATTTTGTTTTTTTGTGAATGTTTTGGCAAACAGAGTGTCTGATTTTGAGAGGCTTAATGGACAAAACGGTAGGCTAATTTTTTATAAATTCAATAATATTTTTCTTTTGCAACGTATAACGAAATTCCCCACTCAACTAATTGGCACTAATGAGGAATGACAGATGCAGGCCTGTTTATCACGCTTTGTGACAAGCTGGCGCTTGTCATTCCTTCTCTTCTTTTGTTTGGATTGACGAATTGACCCGCCAATTTGGGGCGGGGAAATTCGTCTGGCACTGACATTTATACATATATAATTTTCTTCTTTTACTTTTCTTTTTTAATTACCCTTTTAAGCAAAATGTACACTTTTTTATATAGTATATTAATTAAGTTATTTTTATTGCTGCATTATGCCGTATTTTCCATTTTTTAGCTTACTGTTTTGTCTATTAAGCCTTTTAAGACAAGTTTATTTTAAGTAAGGTATCACTTTAACTATAGCTGATAGACATATTTTTGGTATAGCAAAAAGTGTATATTTTACCTTGACAAAAGATTCAAAATATGCTATAGTATTTTGTTGTTTTGTGGTAGATTTCAATTAGGGGAGAACTTAGTTTGTGAGAGCTGTAGTTGTCATTGACAATGTCATTAGGGAAGTAATTGGGGATATAGATATTTTGACTTAGTATTAGTAGATATTAGTCGCTTGTGTCTGGACCGTCGAAAGGTCTTGACAAAACTAGTAAAATATGTTATAATAGCTCGTTATTTAAAAGCTAGGAAGAAGAATTGTTTGATTATTGTTAATAGTCTATGCCATAGAGCATAAATTGCTAACAGTAGCCAAAAACTGCTGTATATAAATAAAATTTTGGTGTAAGGTAGTAAATTGGATGAAGGAAGCTCGAAATGTGGGAACCTATAATGTTGTCTAAAAAGGCAATATTGCAAGTTCCCACATTCTGGAGCACGAATGTTTCGTGTGACAGACTGATGGACTGGCATGGCCAAGGAGAAAAAATCATGCCGACCCAGAGCGACCCTACCCCCACCGTCACTACCCCCACCACCCCCACCCCGCCGAAGGACGGGCCGAAGGTCACCGAGACTACGACCGAGGTCCCCCGCATCAGCGAGGGGAAGGCGACCACCAAGTCGGTCGTCGACCACGTCGACAAGGGGAAGAAGCCCAACAGCTTCAACCTCTTCGCCATCGTCGCCATCGCCGCCATCGCCGCCGCGCTCATCGCGCTGGTCGTTGCCCTCGGGCGTGCGTCCACCGACGACCTGGCGACCAAGGTCAGCCAGGTCGACCACGACGCCCTCAAGGTCGAGGTCGGCGACAAGGCCGATGCCGCGAAGACGGCCGAAGCCCTGAAGCTGAAGGCGGACAAGACTGAAGTCGCCGCCCTGAAGACCGAAGTCGACGCCCTCAAGACCGATGTCGCCCTCAAGGCTAGCCAGGCCGACGTCGACGCCCTCAAGGTCGACGTCGCTGACAAGTCCAGCCAGGCTGATGTCGACGACCTGAAGTCCGACGTCAACGTCCTGAAGGCGTCGCGCGAAGCGGCCAAGAAGGCCTGGATCGCCGGGCGCGATCAGCGTCTGGCGCAGAGTCGAGCCCTCGAGGCCGCCGCGGGACTTTCCACGAAGGTGGAGGACATCGACGCCCGGGTCACCGTGGTCGAGGGAGACCTCACCGTGAACTCGCAGCGCATCCAAGCGCTCGAGACCCGGCCGGTGCCCCTCGCCTCGGCCCCGACACAGAGGGGAACAAGCTCCCTCACCCTCCGGGTGAAGAGCGAGTAACCTTCAACTGCTCACAATGGTACAGAGCAGTATAATCAAAGTACCCCTCCGTCGGACAATCGGAGGACAGCGATTTCAGGTACCAGTCCGAGGTACCTGGACAAGTCTCGTTGGTTGTCTCCCTGAGACGATCGACGATCAAGCCGCAGCCATTTTCTTCACAAAAGAAAATGGGACTGCTAGTAAACATCTTGCGAAGCTTACGAGGCCTACAGGGCTTACGAGGCTTACAAATTAGGTGTAGACTAGCAGTTCTCGCGGAGTTTAGAAATAGACACGAGAGACTGATGTTCATTACATTTTTACTAGAACCAAATAAAATTTTCACTATCCAATCGTGGTAAGGAAGTTGTAAAAAAGATTGGCTTTTGTAAGCCTTGTAGGCCTTGTGAGCCTCGTAAGCCTTTTTTATATCTTCCTTACTGCGCCGTCCGCTTATTGCGAGATGGGTGGACGGTGAGGATTTCGTCAACTTTTTTCCGGCCGTAAGTGACCGGATTGTGAGGAAATCATGAAGACCATGAAGTTTGCTCTTGCGATGATCACGTTAATCATCGCCGTCGCCGGGACGCACCCGGCAGTTCTGGCTGAGGCCATCACGGTCGAAGCCACTCTGACGTGCCCGACGGGACAGTTGATCGTGAAGACGGTTGACTGTCAATCGGGCGAGACGGTCGTCGCTGAAGGAACTTGTTCCGACGGGACGATCGTGACGAGTGAAGTGAGGTGTTCATTCCTCAGTGAGAAGAGAGTCGTCTCAAGCTGGTCTGACCAGCTGAAGCTCGATGCGACTCTCATGGTCGGTGGCAAGATCGGCACTGGAGCGATGACATCGCTCCAGCTAGCGCTGACCTGGTATCCGTCGGCTGGGCACCACGGCCTGCGCATCTTCGGAGGTGCTGGCTACAGTTTCGAGCCCTACCACTTTGTGGGAGGACTCGAGTACGTCTTCCGGGCGAAGGATTTGGAGCTTGGTCTCGGACTGAGCACCCACAACTTCAAAAGCGCCGACTTCCGTCTCGCCGACACCGTGCTTTCGGGCATGGTCGAAGCGAGGTGGAACGTAGAAGACCCTATCTTCCTCACGTTCCAGGGGCACTTCGGTGCCACCTGGGACAACGATGGAGGACGAGATTCCTTCATTGGCCTCTTCGGAGGCCTCGGCGTGCGGTTCTGGTGAGATAGATGTACAGCTCTTTGTTCAAGAGTATAAAGAGAACAACCGGGTGGGGAACAATGAGATTATGACAGACTTTGCAAAATCCCTACCCCTCCCGTGTTTTCTTCCTATCTTGTATGGGAAGAGAAGAATGGGAGTTGAAAATCATTATTGACAAAATAGCCAAAATGTGCTATACTCAGCTGTTAATTCTTAGTAAAATAGTTCATTACAATTTATTAGTAATTAGTAATTAGTAATTAGTAATTAGTAATTAGTAAATACCAAAAGTAGCTTCAGGAATTAGTTCATATCAATTATGTGAATTTATTCCTGGAGCTGCTTGCGAGATTCACTCGTAAAGTAGTAATAGGGCGGGCTTCACGCCTGCGGACTTCGGTCCAAAAGTGTGGAGCTACGCGCCGAAATCGCTAGCTCCTCGTGTTCGGAGAAGAAGACATGACGAAGTTCATGGCCGCGTTGGCCATTCTGTTCCTGATGACTGGATGCGAAAGCGTCCCCCCGGCCGAGGGTCTCGGTCAGACGAACAACAACTACGTGTTGAAGTTCGTCGAGAACCTCGACCTCGACGGTGATCAGTTCATCGCCGGGGACGTGACTTCGGAAGCACGGGCGCAGTGCTCGTACGAAGGCTCCGACTTCATGGAGGAGTTCTGTGTCGGGCAGGTCACCGCGGCCCTCAAGGGAAGTGGCGACTGCGACGGCAATCCGTATGATGATGCGTCGCCGTGTCCGAAGGATCCGGTGGCTGCCAAGCAGGTCGATTGCTCCAACTCGAACTTCACGATGTGCTCCAAGTGCATCAACCCCGGTGCCACCGAGGTGAACGACGGCGTGGACAACAACTGCGATGGCAACATCGACGAGGGATTCGAGGCGTGTCCCGCCGGCTACACCGGTAGTGGCACGAACTGCACCGACATCAACGAGTGCGCGACCGGCAACGGCGGATGCTCCGTCAATGCCACCTGCGCCAACACGCCGGGCAGCTTCACTTGCTCCTGCAACGCGGGCTACACCGGCAACGGTGTCACCTGCACCGACGTCAACGAGTGCGCGACCGGCAACGGCGGATGTTCCGTCAACGCCACCTGCGCCAACACCGTCGGAAGCTTCACCTGCTCCTGCAACGCGGGCTTCACCGGCAACGGCGTGGTCTGCGTGGACAGTTGCCTCGACGTCACCTGCTCGCTCATCGGGCAGCTCTGTGTGCTGGGTCAGTGCGTCAACCCGACGTGCGACCCGACCCATGACGTGGGAGGAGACGAGACCGTCGGCGACTGCTTCGCCCTTCGGGACGAGGCTGGCGTGACCGACGCCTATGGTTACTACTGCGCCGAGGAGGGGGTCTGTACCCCCTACGAGGACCAGGATGGTGACCAGTTCGCCGACGTGCCGGAGCGCTTCTGCGCCGATGGCATCGACGGCGATCTCGACGGCAAGATCGACACAGCCGACAGCGACTGCGCTCCTGCCCCTCCGACCACACCTTGCGATGGTGTCACCTGCGGGACGAACCAGTTCTGCTCGGCCGGGCTCTGCTTGAATGCGGGCCAGGCCGTGTGGTGCTGGGACGCTCCCACGGGCGTCGACACGAACGGGAACGATCTGTTCGACCCGAGCTGTCATGAGATGGGCTACGTCAGCCCGCTCCTCTGGCTCTTCGAGTCCTACGTGACCGCGCCTCCGTTCTGTAAGAATGCCCCTGTGTCTGCGCAGGCTCGTCCGACCTCGGTCGGATGTTGCATCGCGCCGGCGGCCCTGGTCAACGGGGCTGTTGGTGCCTGCGTCACGCAGGACTTCTACCCCTACGCGCTCTAAAGGCGTAGGCTAGGGTCACTTCTCCCTAGATCGCAAAAAATGAGTCGCTGGTAAGTACACCAGCGGGCAGTGTGGAGTAACTACCCACATACGTTAGCTCGAAAAAGTACACACAACAACAAAAGGGGGACACGGGATGGTCGCAAAACGAAGAAATACTTCGCTTGCGACCATCCCACAACACATTTGAACAGAAGTTTATTATGAAAAAAAGTAAGACCTTTCTCGTAATTATATTCTGTGTAGATTTGTTGGAGAAATAGTTTGTAAAGTTTATAAAGTTAGAAAGTTCATAAAGTTTATTTGCACCTGAGAAGGTGTTTTTTTGTTTTCATTTTACAATTTCCCCTCCTAATAGCGGTAGTGCACAGATATTTTATTGATAATCCAATAAATTATGCACAACCCTACAAATATTTGTCACAGGTCAAGTGTTGAACCTTTTTTTATTAAATTTAGACGTCATCCCGAGCGACTGGAAGGAGTCGAGGGATCCCCTTGCTGTCTAATCTTCCAAACAATGATTCTGGGATTCCTGCCTGCCGGCAGGCAGGTCTCGACTTCGTTCACTCGTCCCTCGTT
>PFBU01000022.1:12395-17592 GCA_002773185.1 Candidatus Magasanikbacteria bacterium CG10_big_fil_rev_8_21_14_0_10_36_16
TATCAACGAGATTATGTTTTGCTATAAGCTATCTTCGTGATATAATATAAACATTATGAATGATCTATCAATAGAAACTAAACCACACAATAAGATTAGTTTTTTTTCTGTTCTTGTAGTCATTTTGTTGGCTACTAGTTTGGTTTTTTTGTACAATTTTTATCCTTTGTATGTAGTGATGGCTTTGGCTTTTTTGGTCATTGTTTTTTTTGCGTTTCATCTTGAAAGTTTGTTTTATCTTACTTTACCTTTCATGTTTCTGCAGGGTCTAGAAATAGACTTTTCTCATTTTGCTTGGTCTCGAGACAATCCCTATCTTTCAGCACTCAATGCACCTTTGATTGATTTTTTGGTTATATTGTTATTTTTGTCGTTTGTGGTAGCTCTGCTTTTGCGATTGAAAAAAATAAACATAACAAAAATTCAGTGGCTTTTTCCGGGATTTTTATTTTATTTTATCTTTTTGTGTTTGGCTGGTGTTTCTACTTGGTTGGCTTACGAACATATGATCGGTTATTCTCTCAAGTATTTGCTACGTCCCATGTTTTTTGTTTATATTTTTTATGTTTCCTTATCTTTGTTCATTATTCAGACCAGAGAAATTTTTGAAAAAGTTTTGCGTATTTTATTTTTTGTTGGTATAGCTATCGCTCTTTTTGGTTTGCTTGCTTTCGTGCGTAGTTTTGGATTTGGTGCTTGGCCAATGGTGACACCTTTTGCTTTTTTCGGGTTTGCCCCTCTTGGTGATAATCATAATATGGTTGCCGAAGTTTTAGTGGCTTTTATTCCTATTGGTTTTTATTTTTATAAAAAAGAAAAAGATTTGTTGACTAAAAAAATAGTTTTGGCTGGTAGCGTGTTTATGGTTTTGATTGCCTTGCTTACTTTGTCACGTACTGGCTGGTTAGTATTGTTGTTGGATTTGGTACTTTTGTTTTTGATGTTTAGAAAACAAAGTGTAGAATTTGTAAAAAAATATCTTGATAAATTTGTGATTTTAGCTATGATTTTTTTGGTAGCTATAGCTTCTTATATGATTATATTTTTGGGCTCAAGTATAGTGAATAGCTCGGATCAAGCTAGGTGGGAAAATTTCAAGATAGCAGCTTTTTATTTGCAAGAAAAACCTTTGTTTGGTTTTGGTCCTAATACTTATATTCCAGTTTTCAATGATACTGTTGTTTATGTTAGTGATTTTGGTGAGTCACTAGATGCTCACAGTATTTTGCTCAAAATATTTTTTGAAGAAGGAATTCTTGGTGGTCTAGCTATGTTGTTGTTTTTGGTTTGTGTAATAATAAAGGTATGGCGAGCTTACCAAAAAACACATGAAGATTATTTACTGTTGGCTTTTCTTCTGGTAGTTTCAGCTATAGCTTTTCAATTGTTTAGTACTTCTTATTTCAATGCTAATATGTGGTTTCCTTTGGCACTTGGCTTGTCTGCTTTGCAGCTTAGTCGTTACGGAGAAAAATATGTTGAATAAACAAAACAAAATTCATATAGTACAAATTATTCCAACTCTGGGTTTTGGTGGGGCAGAGCGTCTGGTGGTGGATTTGGCAAATCAGTTGGTAGAGGATAATTTTACTTGTAGTATTATTACATTTTTTGACAATGTTCCTCTGGCTAGTCAATTGGACAAACGTGTCAAATTGATTTTGGTAGAAAAAAAGAAAAAATTATCTTTTGGTTTAATAAAAGATTTGGTGAATACTTTACAAAGTATTGGGGCTGATATTGTCCACACTCATCTTTTTGGGGCAGATTTTTGGGGTAGTATGGCTGCTAAGAAATTAGGTTTACCAGTGATTGCTACCGAACATAGTCTTTGTAAAAATGAAAGTTTTTTGAAAAATAAATTGAAACACTGTAATAAAAAAAATATTGACAAGTTTGTGTCAGTTTCTGAAATTGTAAAACAAGATTTACAAAAATGTTTGAGGATTGTAAAAGAAAAGGTAGTGGTAATAAATCCCGGGATTGATTTGTCAAAATTTTTGTCTATCCCTAACAAAAAAGTAACTGGTCAGATAAATTTTTTACTACTTGGTCGTCTAGAAAAAGAGAAAAATTTTGCTTTAGCATTAGAGGCTTTGTCGAAACATCAAGATAAAAATTGGCATTGTAGAATCGTGGGAAAGGGAAGCTTTACAAACGATTTGAAAAGTTTAGTAGACAGGCTTGGTATGAAAGACAAAATAGAATTTGTTTCGTTTACTTTTGACGTCGTGTCTGAGTATAATAAGACTGACGTACTTTTGTTACCTTCACTCTATGAAGGCTTTGGTTTGGTGGCTTTAGAAGCAATGACTTCGGCTAGAGTTATTATTTCCACACAAGTGGGTATTTTGCCAGAAGTCATAGTGGACAAAAAAAATGGTATTTTGTGTGCTGATAATTCTTTGAAAAGTTTTACAGAATGTTTGTCTTGGATTTTTGACAATCAAGAGAAATTATCAAAGTTGGGTGCTGAGGCTAGAAAAAGTGTTGAAAATAAATTTTCTCTAGTTGAAATGAAAAATAAGTATAAGCAAGTTTATTTAAACTTACTTGATAAAAGTTAATTATTTTATGGAAAAGAAAACAAAAATTTTGTATGTAATACCAAGATATGTAATAGGTGGTGCTGAAAAGCTTGTATTGGATTATGCCAAACTACTTGATAAAAATAAATATGAGATTCATGTAGCTAGTTGTGTTGAGGATGGAGAGCTCAGAGAACAGTTTGAAAAAGTAACTGATGTTTATGTTTATTTGGGATCAAAAAGAAATGATGATGGAAGATTTGGTGCATATTTGAAACTTTGGAAGTATGTCAAAAAAATAAAACCAAATATTATTCATACTCATTTACTTAGTGCAGATTTTTTTGGTTTTGTTGTAAAATTGTTTTGGAAAGAAAACATATTTTGGATTACTACCATGCATAATGTAGAAGGATCAACTTCTTTTTGGAAAAAATTTTTATGGAGTTATATTTTAAAAAACGTTGATAAAGCGATTGTTGTTTCCAAAAGTGTAGAAAAATTTACCTTGGAAAAATTTAAAGTAGAAAAAAATAAGTGTATTTTGTTGTTGAATGGTGTGGATACTACAAAATGGTTACAAGTGTCAATGGACAAATTATTCACTCATAACAAAGTTCAATTGGCTAGTGTTGGTAGATTTTGGGAACAAAAAGGTCATGTTTATCTTTTACAAGCTTTGAGTACAATCAATAGTTTTGATTATGAATTGCATTTGTTTGGCGATGGACCTTTGAAAAAAGAGTTGGTTAGTAAATCAAAAGAATTGGGAATATATGAAAAAATAGTTTGGCATGGTGTTGTTCCTAACGTGGTTGATTATGTGTTAGATATGGATATTGTAGTCCAACCATCTTTGTGGGAAGGTCTTAGTCTAGTTGTAATGGAGATGATGACAGCAGGTCGTCCTGTTGTGGTAACGCCACCAGCTGGAGAAGAATTGTTGGAAAACAAAAAAAATGGCTATATAGTACCTATTAAAGATATTCAAAAATTGGCAGAAATTATTACTTATATAGCGAATAATAAACAAGAGGCAATTGAAATTGCCAAGAAAGCTAGAGATTGCGCTAGTAAGAATTTTGACATTAAGAAAAACATCATAGGATTAGAAAAAATTTATGATAATTTAGATATAAATTAAGATTAGAATCATATCATGAAAAACAAAAGTAAATTATTTATTAGAAAGAAAAAAATCGGTATTAGCTTGCTGATTTTTGTGCTTATCTTGATTTTTAATTTTTCTAGTAAACAAGATGTTTTTGCTCAAACAAATTCTCCAAAATTAGCCAATTATTATTTGAATTGGGATTTGTCAGAAACACAGGCCAAAGATTTATCCAAATGGGATTTGTTAGTTTTGGATATGGAAGTACAGGCTAGACATCCTGATTTGTTACAAAAAATGCGTCTGTGGAATCCTGACATTATTTTGCTTGTCTATATTACTCCCCAAGAAATTATTACAAATGTTGATTCGTCTTATAGTATTATGCGTAAAAAATTGGCTAGTGGAATTCATGACGGTTGGTATCTGAAAGATAGTAGTGGTAATAGACTTTCTTGGTGGCCTGGTACTTATTTATTAAATATTACCAATGATGCACCTATACACAATGGAGAGAAGTTGAATGGCTACTTGGCTAGATTTGTTACACGAAACCTTTTGTCGACTGGACTTTGGGATGGTGTTTTTTATGACAACAGCTGGGACAACATCACTTATTTTGCTGGTAAAAATATTGATTTGAATGGTGATGGTAGAGTTAGTGTGGATCTGGATAATAAATGGCAACAAGGATTGTCAACAATTTATAATCAAACGAGAAATCTTTATGGTAAGTCAGTCATGTTGCTAGGTAATAATCATAATACTTTGTATCTGCAAGAATTGAATGGTAAGTTGTTGGAAAATTTTTCTAGTGCTGATTGGTCAAATATTATGAATACTTTGAGAAAGTTAGTACAAGATCATAAGAGTCCACAAATATCTTTTGTTAATGCCAATACCAATAACACTGGCATCCAAAATTATCAAAACATGCGTTTTGGTCTTACCAGCGCTTTATTAGAGAATTCTTATTTTGCCTATGATTATGGTGATACTAACCATGGTCAGACTTGGTGGTATGATGAGTATAATGTTAATCTTGGACAACCAATTGATAAGGCCAGCTCACAAAATAATTATATTACTTACAAACCAGATATTTGGGAAAGAAGTTTTGAAAATGGTGTAGCTGTGGTGAATAGTACTGATAGTGCTCAAAAAATTAATTTGGGAGGAGATTACGAAAAAATTCATGGTACTCAAGATCAAAATATTAATGATGGGGCTATTGTTAGTCAAGTGAACGTGAATGCTAGTGATGGTTTGATACTTCTGAAAACTTTTGATACTTTAAATGATATTTTATTTACCAATGGTTCCTTTTTGCGTTTTTTTCGTCCAGATGGTACGAGAGTCCGTAATGGATTTTTTACTTTTGATGACAAGTATCAAGGTGGAGATAGGATTGCTTATGTTGATTTGGACAGAAATGGTAAAAGGGATTTGTTCGTTGCTCATGGCAATAGAATAGAAGCTTGGCGTGATGATGGACAAAAATATTTTAAAATTTATCCGTTTACGGCTGGTTATATTGGTAAGATGAATATTGCTTTGG
>PFBU01000065.1:0-12064 GCA_002773185.1 Candidatus Magasanikbacteria bacterium CG10_big_fil_rev_8_21_14_0_10_36_16
AATCATATCCGCGAACAATTGATAAGCCTAGCCGACGAGGACAGAAAATACCACATGAAGGATATAGCCTTGGATGGTAATTAATTTTAGTTGGAGATACGTTGAGATAAATTGAGATAATTGTTTTATTTTTTTACCTCTATCTATCTCTATCTATCTCTTTATTTTTTTATGATAGAACTCTCAAAAATAAATCTAGTATTGATCGGCTATTTCATTTTAATCAACTTGATTACACTTATTACTTTTGGCATAGACAAGGGAAAAGCTATAAATAACAACAGAAGAATAAGAGAAAGAACACTCTGGATAATGTCTCTCCTTGGTGGCTCACTTGGTGCTTTACTGGGAATGAAAATGTTTAGACACAAGACTAAGAAACTTAGTTTTCAGGCGATGATGGCGGTGATTCTGGTGGTGCAAATTTTGTTGGCTTATTGGTTGCTGAGTTAAAAAATCCCGAGGTCGCCGGGATTTTTTTTATTTATATAATTCACTATGTGTACCCAAATCCACAAATTCCACCCATTCAATTACTCCATCTAATTCTCTATAAATCGCCCTCCAATCACCATTGATATTAATACTATGATATCTTTTCAAATCACCTGCCAATTTATGATCATTTAATCTAGGATCATTTTTATCTTCTCTAAAAAGAACAAGTCTTCTGTCACAAGCATGTTGTACTTTTAGAGGAGATTTACGATATTTTTTCAAAAACTTTTTTGTCAAATCAGTCCTCATACTTACCTCCCTCTTCTACATTTTTATGTAAAAATGCAATAGCCTCCTCGGTAGTATCAAAACTATAATAGTTTCCTTTTTTTCTTTCTTCTTCTGACTCCTTTAGGCTAGCTAGTAGTTCATCACTTGGCTCAAGTGGTTTGGATGAGAAGTGAACAGTTTCATTTTTTATCAAATCCAGCAAATAAGCATTGACCAAAGAGCTGATACTAAAACCCAAGCTCTCGGCCACATTCATGGCTTTTTCTTTTACTTCTGGTTTTACTTTGACGATAAGTGTGTCTGTTTTCATATTTTTGTATTTATATTATTAACCTTATATAAATAAAGTATATATAAAGTTAATACTTTTGTCAAGAACATTGTGTATTGGCTAACAAAAGACATGAATGCATAATCATCACTTTCTTCAAAAATAATCCTTATATCGCCAGTGACAGGAATAGAACGTTGGTCTTTCAATTGACCAGAAAGACGATGGTTGTTTAACTTTGGATGAAAAGGGTTCACCTGAAATATTGCTATTGTTTTTTCTACAGACATCTGCAATTTTATCGGAAGTCTTGAATATTGTTTTAAAAAGTTCTTGTGGTATCTAATTTTCATAATTAGTCCCCCTTATTTTTTTAGATGTGCAAGTGCCTTTTTGATATCATCAAAATCCACTGTGTTGATACCTTTTTTTGCTTCTTTGGAAGCTAACAAAACCTTTTTTTCTTCCAAAAGTGTCAGCCCATTTTTCGTAATAGGACGAAAAGGAAGCGCTTCCAAAAGAGTTGTTTGCTGAAAAAAAAGCTTGACAGCGCTACTCATATCTAGTCCCATTTTTTCAAAGATCTTTTTTGCCTTTTGTTTTTGTTTTTCGTCAATTCTAATTTGTATTGTAGCCATATACTTTATAATTATTTTCTTATATTTATATACCAACACAATGTCATTACTTTGTCAATACATAAAATAGACACATCTTCTATAATTTAAAAATCCCAAAGTTAATTGCTAAGGGATTTTTTGTTTGTTTGAATTTTTTGAAAGTCTTTTACCTCTTTTGAAAGTATGTTGAGGTAATTACGATTACCTTGAGAAAGATCCCTCGTCGTGCTTCGCCGACTTCGGGATGAACTAAACCACTCTACCACCATATTCACCAGTCTCGGTATTGACCAAGATTTCTTCACCTTCTTTAATAAAGATTGGAGCATAAATAGTAAGACCATTATCAAGAATAATTTCTTTGGTCACATTGCCACCACTACTGTCACCTTTGACAGCTGGAGGAGCGGTCACTACTTTGTATGTGACTTTCTTTGGCAATTGAATAGCTACAATATTACCATCATGAAGTGAAGCAACAATATCCAAACCTTCTTTCAAATATTTTGCATCTTCACCAATCACACCTTCTCTAACTTCAACTGTTTCATAAGTGTTTTGATTCATGAAAGAATATACATCAGAAGTTTTGTACAAAAATTGCATATTGGTATTTTGGACTTCTACTGAATCTAGTGTTTCACCACTTTTGAAAGTAAGCTCCATACCTTTGTCACCGCCAATACTTTTTAGTTTACATTTGAAAAAAGCCTGTCCTTTGCCAGGATTAACAAATTGGAAAGTGTTGATGACATAGAGTTGTCCATTGTGACGAATCACGGCACCTTTTTTGATATCTGTTGTATCGCCCATAGTACGTTGTATTAAAGATAATTAATCTAAAGTTAACAATCCAGATATACGGATAATACGGATGCTCTGGATTTTTCTAAAAAAATTTTAATTTGATACAAAATATTTTAACCATATCCGTATCATCAGGATTCCACCATAGGCGGACAGGTATCCGAAAATCCGGAGTGTTTATCCTTAAAATAGCTTACTTGAGGGCAATGTTAACACACTATCTATGTTTTGGCAAGATGTCAGCACCTGTACGAGACGGTCAACACCCAAGGCAATACCGGCTGAATTAGGCATTTGTCCGACAGCTTCAATAAATTCCATATCTATTTTATAGACTTTTTTACCCTGTCTTTCACGTTCTTTTTGCTCTTCTTGCAATCTTTTCAATTGTTCGTCTTTGTTGGTAAGTTCGGAAAAAGCATTGGCAAGTTCTAAGCCATCAATATAGACCTCAAAACGCTCAGCATAATTTGGATTTATTTCTGACAATTTTGACAAAGATGCCATTTTGGCTGGATAATTGTAAACAATGACAACCCCCATATCTTTTAACTTTGGTTCAATTTCCTGCAAAAAAATTCTATAAAACAGCTCTTCATAACTCTCAGGATTTTCAACATTATATTTTTTTTCTTTGCACAATTCCCACATTTTTTCTCTAGTCAAATATTCATCTAAATTAATATTAATTGTCTTTTGCCACAAGTCTTTCATTGAAATTCTTTTGAAAATTGAAAATTGAAAATTGAAAATTCCAGAACAATTTTTAATTATAAAATTTAACATCTGATCTAAATCATCCATCAATACAAACATATCCGCCTCAGTACGATAATATTCCAGCATGGTGAATTCCGGATTGTGCGTGCCACCAAAACTTTCTTCATCACGAAAAGTCTTTCCCAAGTAAAAAATATTAGTAAAACCACCAGCTAACAATTTCTTCATTGTATATTCTGGTGAGGTGTGCAAATAACCTCTAAATTCTTGTTTCATCTCATTGTGAAAAATTGTCTCAATCGCTGAAATGTTTGGTTCTTGTCCAGGATATTTGATAAGAAGTGGGACTTCCACCTCTACAAAATCGCGTGACCAAAAAAATTCTCTAATTAACCTAAGAATCTCAAAACGCTTTTCTAAAATTTCCTTATTTTTGGCTATATGAAAAACTTGGCTCATAATTTTTGACATTTAGATTTTGTAATTTGTTATTTCAAGTGATATACTATACTTAATTACAAAATAAATCAAATTTTAAAAGAATACCTATGTACTACTTATATTTTACTGGACAACTTTTACTCGCAATAATCCTAGGTGGTGTCCTAGGTTGGCAAAGAATAGCCGTTGGCAAAAAAGCTGGTCCGAGGACATATGCCCTAGTGTCAGTTGGTTCGGCCCTATTCACTATACTGTCTATTCACGGCTTTGACGGTGATACCACTAGTCGAGTTGCTGCCCAAATTGTTACTGGCATTGGTTTCTTAGGTGTTGGTGTCATCGTCCACCAACAACACCGTGGCGAAAAAATTGTAGTCGGTTTGACTACTGCAGCAGGTCTCTGGGCTGTAGCAGCTCTTGGTATGGCTATAGGAGCAGGATGGATTTGGGAAAGTATTATTGCTTCATTTCTTATGCTCTTGGTCTTACTATTCAATGAAAATAAATTTGTTGATAAAAAAAGTAAGTCGAAAGTTCAGAGTCAAAAGTTCATAAAATAATTTTTTCTAATTAGCTTTTAGAATCAATTAACGTTAATACCTTTTAAAACATTTAATTTGAGAAAGATTCCTCTCCGTTCTTCGGCGGTTCGGGATTGAGGTTACCTATGAAAATCTATACCAAAACTGGCGACCAGGGAGAGACTTCTTTGCTCGGTGGCAAGAGAGTCTTCAAAAATTGTGTAGAGATGGAAGCTATCGGCGAAGTAGATGAACTAAATAGTTCAATAGGTCTGCTTGTCTCTCACTTAGCTAGTAATTTTGCAGAAGAAAAAAAAGATTTACAAAAAATCCAAAACAAACTCTTTGATCTTGGTTCAAATTTAGCAGCTGTCCAAACAGACCTGGTAGAAGTACCACAAATAAAAGATAGCGATCTAGATTTTTTGGAAATGCATATTGATAAAATGACAGAAAAACTAGCTGAGCTAACACAATTTATATTACCTGGAGGATCAATTGGAGCTTCACTCGCTTTTCAAGCTCGTGCTGTATGTCGTCGGGCTGAAAGAGTTGTCACCAAATTGGATCAACATTATGAACTAGACGAAAACATACCAAAATATCTAAATCGGCTAAGTGATTATCTTTTTACTCTGGCTAGACACTTCAACAGACAAGAAAAAGTTGATGAAATAACTTGGCAAAAATGAACATACAGATATACGGATACCTGTCCGCCTGGGGTGGAATCCAGATTTACGGATGTGACCTACTAAAAAATTATTAAAAAACGGGACTGGTAACCAAATAGGTTGGTGAAAACCAAAGTGTCTGTAAAAAAATTGACAAGTTGATAATGGTTCCTCCCCATAGTAGGGGGAGTTCCCGCCAGAGGACGGGTCCGCCTCGGGAGGAAGAGGAGATCTTTAGCAAGATAAAACGTCTTATTATACTATAGACCTCCCCTAACCCCTCCTAATAGGAGGGGGATTATCCTCCAAATTTCTGACAAACTGATTTCATAGCTTTAATTGGTTAGTTAAAAAAGTTAAAAACAATGCTTAATTTAGCGTTGTTTCTATTATACCACCAACCAATTATACGAATAGTCCCACCAATTTGGTTACCAGTACCTAAAAAACGGTTTTATTTAACCGTTTTTTTCTTACTTATTATTTTCTTCAATTTTTCCAACTTTGGATGGTCCTTCTCCACAACCTCTTTGGCTGGTGGCAAATCATTTTTGCGAGGTTCACCTTTGGTAGACATTGAAAAAAAATTTACAGAATAATCAAACAAACCCTTATCTATCTTGTAACGACGCGAAGAAACTGGACACTTGAGAGTCATATCAAGCTTTACTTTACCAAACTCTGACAATTTTTTGGACAAATCCATATCTTCACCAAAACGTAGATTGGCATCGAAACCGCTGGTCTGTTTGTAAACAGAATTTTTGAAAGTCATATTGTTTCCCATTGGACCTTGAGTTTTTTTGGAAACTAAGGTGGCAAAAAACCAAAAAAAATAATGTACAAAAATTCTTAAAATATTTTTCCAAAAAGGCGCGTCGTAAAAATACATTTGTCCACCAACACAGACAAGCTCTGGATCTTTTTCAAATCTTTTCATCACTTCTGTCAAATAATTGGTCGGCAAATGAGTATCTGCGTCAATATGCAAAACATACTTACCTTGAGCTATAATCGTACCAGCTCGTCTTGCTGCACCTACACCTTGTTTGGTCTCCAAAAGTACTTTAACACCACAATCTTTGGCAATTTGCGATGTTTTGTCAGTAGAATTATTGTCCACAACAATGACTTCATAATTAAAATCCCCAATTAATTTCTTGGTAAAATTTAGACAGGGTTCAAGATGTTTTTCTTCGTTGTAGGCAGGAATCACGATAGAAAACAACATTTCTTTATTATCAATCATATATCATTTATCAAACAAAAGTCTGATTGGTCATCAGACTAAAAACACTCAACTAAATAAGATGCTTAAAACAAAGAACCAAATAAAGAGCCAAATACTGACAACAAAAGTTGCCCCAAACCAACAGTAGGCTCAATACTAGACAGATAAACCTTGTAAATAAAGAGGGTAATACTATAAGAAGTCAAAACAATAAGTATTCCCAAAGTACTAAATAACATAATTTTACTAGCATTACCAGATCTAGTTTCATTACCAGCCGAAGTCATGTACAGATAACCGCCATAAACTAAATAAGCTGTGGCTAATGTACCAACAAAAGTTAGAAAAACTCTAATAATATTGGCTACTATTATTCTAGGATCTTGCGGGTTTCCCAACTTGGCACCACCCTGTCCTGCAAAAGCTTGATCTTGAGCATTGATAGAATCTTGTATACTGTTTGCGGCGTGTACAAACGTAATATTACAAAATAATAATCCAAAAATCACAGCTACAAACAAAAGTTTATTTTTTTGCATAAAATTATAAAATATTAACCACCGGAGTCACTACCTTGATTTATACTTTGTTGTAATTTCTTACCCACAAAATTGGCAATACTAAATGACATCAAAATAAGTAGCATCCCAATCACTGCCCCTGTCATTATTTTACTAGCTTTACTCAATTTTGCAGTATCACCATGAGATGTAATAAACAAATAACCAGCATAAACAAATAGAAAAATAGCCATTGAACCAATAAGACCTAAAAATACTTCTATAACACGAGTAGTTATTATTCTAGGATCAGTAGGCGTGTGGTCATAACCTGCTCCTGCGGCTCCAGCATCCAACTGTTCTACAGCACTTTGAGTAATACCGATAGAGGTAGTACTAGCAGACAAGGTATAACTTGGCAAAAAAATAACACTCATAGCTAATCCAAAAGACAAAACAAACAAAAATTTCATAAGACTAAACAAATAAATTATAGTTACCAAGTAATGTCAATGTCTGAGATAAAATCTTGGAAACAACAAAATGACTAATACTATAGGCTGCCAGTGTAATAATCAGACCAATTATAGAAGCTGTAATCACTTTCTTAGCCTTGTCAATTTTGCTATCGTCCCCTCTAGCAACCATCCAAGTATAGCCAGCATAAATCATAAGAATGGTAAATATTACACCCACTACTGAAAGTAAAATGTTTATCACTATACCAATATTTTTTGACAAAGTTGTATCGGTTGTCCCTGGATCGTAACCAGCTTTTTTACCAGCATCAGTTACAATTGTATCTCCCAAATTCAAAGCAAAAACCTGTGGTATAAAAGTAACAAAAGAAAATAATAATAGAAAACTAAAAACTATATATTTCATATTTTTAATTAAGTTTACTAGTAACAAATTTGGTAATGGCGTAAGCACTGACTACAATAAACAAACCGATGATAGTCGCCGTAATTATCTTTTTGGACTTTTCGGTCTTAGCGTCATCACCTCTGGCTGTCATCCAGGTGATACCTGCATAGACCATCAAAGCCAAGAATATCACACCAACCAGAGTCAAAACAGCTGCAATGACTGTACCAACTAACTCGCCCAGATTTGTCTCAGTAATGCCTGTTTTTTGTCCGATTGTTTCCAATGGTACATGTGCACTTTTTACACCTTGAGCAAATACAGGAACCGCAAAAAAAGTAACCATAAATATTGATATAACAAAGTGTAAAAAGATTTTTTTCATATTTTTTTTGTTATTATTGTAAACATTGTTAAATTGTATTCTTAGCAGTATTACAAGATGCTTCATTTATATATGAACTACCAGAACAAGCTCCACCACCACCAGAAACACAATTCTTTTCAACACTTTCTTCTTTGTCGCGAGCTGTCATTCAACGTACTCTAGCATAGACCATTAGGACAAAAAAATCTAAAAAACAAATGCTACATAGATAAATTGATACATAATATAAGTTAATTTATTATTATTTTTTTTCATATTGACACAACTGGGTATTTTCATTAGTTACAATACTCTTACAAGTATTAAAATTACTATTACAACTTAAGCTATAACTAACTACATCAGAAACACAGCTTGAGTTTTCTACTTTACAGTATGAAGCACAAAGAGTTGTGTCTGATTGATTAACTGCAGAACAAACAGTACTGCCATTCACAAAATTACAACTACTAGAACAAAAGTTACCTATAACACCTGATACAGTGGAACACTTCAAATCATTTGTATTATAACATTTACCATCTTGTGCACAAATTGAGGTACCTTGACATCCAGGACTTTCTGCTGAATACAAACAAGTTGACTGCGCACAAGTACCATTATTACAATATAAACCATCATTTATATTACAACCCGAATCGTTTGTACAACTTGACCTAATTCCACCTGGAGTAGTACCTAGACAACAGACAATACTATTATCTCCAGGACACAAATTCAAGGCACAATAATTAACATCACCTTGACAACTTGTCCTAGTTGTTTGCCCACAAGATGTCAAAGACTGACAACTCCAACCAGGGTGTGCTGTCTGGCATCTCAAGTCTTCACCAGAAGGAGGAGTGTTGGGAGTAATAGGGGCATTTCCCAAATTACCAATAACACTACCAGAAATGAAATTGGAAACAGCATAAGCAGCGAGTAATATCACCAAGCCGATCACAGCTGCAATCATAGTATTTTTGGCCTTTTCAACACTTTCTTCCTTATCACGAGCTGTCATCCAACGCACTCCAGCATAGACCATCAAAACAAAAAATATTAACCCGGATGCAATAAAAATCATAGCCACCACGTCTCCAGCCACATCTGTAAGGGATGACTGGGTCAAGCCTGTTTTTTGGGATACAGTAGTAAGCGCAGGTGTAGCATCACTCAAACTTTTTTTGGCGTAAACATAATCAGTGAAAAAAAAGCTAAAGCTAGATAAGATAAATATAATTATTGCTAACAATCTGTACATAAATATAATATGTTTATGGTGTTAGTGTCGTAGCACACAAGTCTGATAAAGAATCACAGTTAAGCTCCGTAAGGTTTCTAGTACAATTAGAACTTTCAATATCTTGTAAAGAAATACTTCCAGGAACACATGTTGTATTAACACCTCCTTGAACATTAATATTGGCTTGGGTATCACAGATAGTTGAGCATAAACCATCATAAATAGTTTGATTTCCTGTACAACTGTTACCACCCACAAACTTACAATCATTAGAACAAAAGTTGGACAATGTAAATTCTGATTTTAATTTACACTCTTTTTGATTGGTTTGGCAAACAGCCTGAATACTTATAGTTTTATTAATACAATTTGTTCCATCTGATGCTACACACTTAGTACCCAAATCATCATTAGGAAGACACCATGCATCTTCAGTAGTCGCAGGACAACAATGTTTACTATTACTACATAATCCAGACGGCGTAGTCTTTTCATTAGCAGAAGTACAGGTACTTGAAATATCTTGACAACTGAAACCAACATACTGACTCGTACACGTATCAGCTGAAGCCACCACTTGATGAGGTGTACATAATACTAATAAATCGTACGTAGTTTTACCTGTACCACAAGTAGCTTGTCCTGATGCTAATGCTGTACAGACATCAGTTGCAGATGGTGAGGAAGGAAGACAATATTTGGCCGCAGGAGGAGGTGGCGGTGTCACCGGTCCACTACTAATATTACTAAAAACAAAATTGGTAATAGCATAAGCGGCAAGCACAATCACAATACCGATGATAGCAGCGATGATTGTATCCAATGCTTTTTGGGTGTTTTCAGTCTTACCACGAGCAATCATCCAAGTGATACCTCCATAAAGCATCAGACCAAAAAACAAGACTGAAATAAGAGAAAGAGCTGAACCAAGAATATTTCCCAAGGTGGCTGCCAGGTCTGTGTTCATCGGCAACTGAGCAGCAGACGCAGTATCATCTAATCCATAATTAGAATCAGCTTGGACAAAATTCGGGACAAAAAATAACATAACAGACACAGCTACAAAAAAACCACTTAATAAAAATAAAATTTTTTTGTTTTTCATAACTAGTAATGAGTAGTGAGTAAAAAATGAATTGCTACTGAATTGTAGCTTGGTACAAATTGATAGCAACAAACCTCGTGATAGCATAAGCCAAGAGTATTATTATCAAACCAATAACAGCCGCAAAAATAATCTTGCGAGCTTTTCCTGCTTGTGCTTCGTCACCACCTGCAGTCATCCATAAGAATCCAGCATAGATAATCAGTACTGTTACTATAATACCAAGCAAACTCAAGGATACATTTATTATATGAGTAACTATTATTCTAGGATCATTGGCACTCAACTTAGAGTTCTGACCTACACAATCCAAACCAAGAAGATCTGTATTGTCATTACAAGGTATGGTAGGAGGCTGTCCAGCGTCAGCAAATACATTTGGAATAAAAGTCAAAAAAGAAATACTAAATAAGATTGTAAAAAAAATACTAGACATTTTTTTGTTTTTCATAATTTTTTATAAAAGAATAAAGAATATATTGTCTAAAATTTTAGAGAGTATATTTTTTATTTTTTAAAAATAAACTTTCAGAGCAGAATATTTTTTACAAAATACCTGCCCTGAAAATATTATTTTAGTACTTAGCACCAGTAACATTAGTAGCCTCGGACAAATTTTTAAGTACAAATCTGGCAATAGCCCAAGCACTGAGGATAATAGCAAGGCCAATAATACCAGAAAAAATCCATTTACGAGCTGTCTCTACTTTGCCATCATCACCACCAGCAGTCATCCATTGGAAACCACCAATCAAAATCACAACTACAGCGATTATACCTAACAAACTAAGTGCGATATTGATAATTCTAACAGCTGTAGTACGTAAGTCCGAAGTACCAAGTGCAATAGCCTGTGCATCTGTTCCACCATCAGTACCTTCAATAGCATCAATTCCCACAACTTTTTCAAAGGCAGGATTACTATCACCAGCTTTAGCAAAACTTGGTGATAGCACAAGTCCTAAAGCTAATACAAAAACAATAGAGATTACTGCTTTGTATTTTGCTAACTTATATAACAAATTCATGTGTATCACCTCCTTTCATATTTAAGAATAAATAATCTAAAAACTTCTCCCAAAATAAACTTTCAGAGTAGAATATTTTTTGCAAAAATATCTACCAAAAAACAATATTTGTTTTATTAAGGTATGTACAAATCAGCTCCAGATGTGTTGGTAGCTTGACCCAAATTTACAAGAGCAAATTTGGCAATAGCCCAAGCACTCAAGATGATAGCAAGACCAATAATACCTGAGAAAATCCATTTACGAGCTGTTTCTACTTTGCCATCATCACCACCAGCTGTCATCCATTGGAAACCACCAATCAAAATCACAACTACAGCGATTATACCCAACAAACTAAGCGCAATATTGATAATTTTGACAGCTGTAGTACGTAAGTCTGCATTACCAATAGCTATTGCATCTCCTGCAGGTGCTGTTTTGTCATCTATTTTATTGACACCTAGTGGGTCAGTAGGATCATAAGCTTGACCTCTTACCAAGCTTGGTGATAGCACAAGTCCTAAAGCTAATACAAAAATAATAGAAAGAACCATTTTGTATTTTGCTAACTTATATAACATTTCCATGTGTATCACCCCCCTTCATCTTCAAAAGATTTTTTAACATAGATAAAAATTATTAGGGTATGTTAACTCACACCCAATCCTTGTAAAACTAAACTAATTATAGCATAACTAGCAAAAATAACAACAACACCAATCGTCGCCCAGACCATAGCACTGGTACCTTTTTTCACTCTTTCTGGATTACCGGATGAAACAAGCCACATAAATCCACCATATATAAAAACCAACAACGCTGAAGAACCCAAAATTCCCAAAGCAACTTTGATAAGATTGCCAAAAATCTGAGTAATGTCGGAAGATCCTATGGGATTTTCCAAAGATACATCTGTAACTTCTTTGAAGGTACCCGCCGTAGTCGTCGAACCTGA
>PFBU01000065.1:12079-12686 GCA_002773185.1 Candidatus Magasanikbacteria bacterium CG10_big_fil_rev_8_21_14_0_10_36_16
CTGCTTAGCTGCATCTACAGCAGCTATACAAGTATCGTGTGTGTCATAATAAGTTCCACAAGCTAAGACATTTTGTTTGCATGTTTTTTTGTCAGAACTAAGACACCACTTACTTTTTGCATCAGTAACAGCAGTATTACAAGCAGCTTCTGTATCATACATTGGATTTGGACAAAGAAATGCTTGACCTATAGAACAAGTTAAACTAGCACCCGCACACCATTTAGTCTGACAACAAATAATGTCGGCACCTTGCCCAGTAGCATTACACAAGCTTTTTTCACAACTATTTTTAACTATGTTATCAGCTGTATTACATTGTGTAGCAGGTGTAGTTATACCACAAGCATTTTGGTTTTGACAAATCCAAGCAGGATTACCATTAGCTGCAGGATGAACTGTAGCACAAGTATCAGTACCAGCATCAACTCTAAAAGTTTGAAACAAAAATCCAACTCCCAAAAAAAGTATAAAAAATAAAACTTTTGTAAAAAATATTTTTTTCATAAAAAATTAATTTATACCACGGAAGCTTGGCAAAACATTGAGAGCTGTGAGTAAAAAACTGACAAGAATATAAGCACTAAATACTATTACCAAACCTATA
>PFBU01000084.1:0-11883 GCA_002773185.1 Candidatus Magasanikbacteria bacterium CG10_big_fil_rev_8_21_14_0_10_36_16
TAATTTAGATCTATTATTACACAAAATTACTTAACTATGACATTTCTATTTTGCTAGCCCTATGACATTATCATATGGGCGGGACAGAATACAGCCAAGAATACAGCCAAGAGTCCATAAAGTCAAAAGTCTATTTAGGTTTATTTAACAAAAATTTGTTTTATCTTAGTCAAAAATAAACAAAAAAGTCCACCTAAAAAGATGGACTCCTTATAAAATTTCAGCGTAAATTCGCGTTTTAATCCGTTCAAATCTGCGTCTTATACAAAAGCAATAGCCGCAATTTTATCATTTGGATCTTTGAACCTCATAATACGCACTCCTTGGGTAGCTCTGCCTAAAGTAGAGATACTCTTGAGTGGTGTACGGATTACTTGTCCTTTGACCGAAATGATCATAATATCTTTTTCTTCAGTAACATTGACTATCTGACTACTGATAATCTTACCAGTTTTGGTAGTAACTGCCATAGTCTTAATACCACTACCCCCACGACCTTGGACTTTGTATTCATTTATCTTAGTCTTTTTACCCATACCATTTTCTGAGACTACCAACAATTCCAAGACTTTCATTTTGACTAGACTGTTGTCAATAATACTCATACCCACTACTTCATCAATTGATTTAAGTTTGATGGCTCGGACACCAGAAGCAGTACGGCCCATCGCACGCACATCTTTTTCTTTGAATCTAATAGATTGTCCAAGAGAAGTAGTAATCATAATATCATTGTTACCAGCAGTTGGCTGTACCCATTCCAGCATATCGTTTTCTTTTAACTTCAAGGCAATTAGACCAGACTTGCGAACATTTTTGAAATCTTCAATTTTGGTTTTCTTGATATTTCCTTTACTTGTCACCATGACCAAAGATTCATAACTACCAAGATTTTCTAATGACAAAAATATAGAAACTTTTTCATTTGGAGCCAATTGCAAGAAATTTTGTAAGGCCTGACCTTTTGAAGTACGAGTGGCTTGTGGAATATCATAAGCACTAAGTTGAAAAACACGACCACGCGTAGTGAAGAAGAGAATATTATCATGAGTATTGGTAGAAATAATTTTGTCAACTACATCTTCTTCTTTGGTAGCCAAACCAATCACACCTTTGCCACCACGACTTTGTTGTTTGAAAGTATCTGGTGGCAGACGTTTGATATAGCCATCACGACTAGAGATGATAAGAGTTGGTTCATTTGGTACCAAATCTTCAATATTGAATTCTTTGACACCATGAGCAATAATCTGAGTACGTCTTTCATTACCATAAATAGTTTTTATTTCTGATACTTCTGTTTCAATAAGAGCCAAAATTTTCTTTTCACTCTTAAGTAAAGCTTGAAGTTCGGCAATAATTTTTTGTTTTTCTTTGAGTTCATCTTCAATTTTTTTACGTTCTAGATTGGCCAATTGTTGCAACTTCATTTCCAGTATTGCCACAGTCTGTCTATCACTAAATTTGAATTTACTCATCAAATTTACTTTGGCCTCTTCTTTGTCTTTTGATTTACGAATCAAAGCAATGATGAGATCAATCTTATCCAAAGCCATTTTGAGACCTTCCAAAATATGAGCTCTATCAAGGGCTTTGTCTAGTTCAAATTGCGTACGACGACGAATGACTATTTGACGATGTTTCAGATATTCTTCCAAAACTGTTTTCAAATTCAAAACCTTAGGTTGAATACCATCTACCAGTGCCAACATATTAACATGAAAAGTAGTTTGCAACTGAGTCAATTTGAAAAGTCTGTTCAAAATCTTTTTTGGATAAGCATCTTTTTTGATTTCAATAACAATACGTACACCTTCTCTATTGGATTCATCACGTAAATCTTTGATACCTTCCAATTTTTTTTCTTGTACTAACAAAGCTATTTTTTCTATCAAAGTAGCCTTGTTTACCTGAAAAGGAACTTCCGTAATAATAATATTTGTTCTATCCCCTTTGTCAGTTTCTTGAATTTCTGTCTTAGCACGCATCACAATACCACCACGACCAGTCGCATAGGCAGCTGCAATATCTTTTTTGTTGTAAATAATGCCACCAGTTGGAAAATCCGGACCTTTGATATATTCGGTTAATTCTTCAATACTCAATTTTGGATTCTCAATCAAAGCCATAATACCATCACACAATTCAGACAAATTGTGTGGAGGAATATTGGTAGCCATACCAACTGCAATACCCATACTACCATTCAATAACAAATTTGGTAACTTGGCTGGCAAGACTCTTGGTTCACGATAAGATCCATCATAAGTTGGCACAAAGTCAACTGTATTTTTTTCAATATCTACAATCAATTCTTCAGCAATAGCTCGCAATTTGGCTTCAGTATAACGCATAGCAGCGGCACTATCACCATCCATAGAACCAAAGTTACCTTGACCGTTGACAAGCATCTCACGCATGTTGAAATCCTGAGCCATACGTACCAAAGAATCATAAATTGCACTATCACCATGAGGATGGAATTTAGCCATCACCTCACCGACCACATGGGCTGATTTCTTGGACTTGGCAGTATGTCTAAGACCTAGGCCCCACATCGCATAGAGAATACGACGGTGTACTGGTTTTAGACCATCACGAACATCTGGTAAAGCACGAGAAACTATCACACTCATAGCATAGTCTAGATATGATGTTTCCATTTCTTGCACCAAATTTATTGGCTCAACCTTTTCAACAATTTCACCCTCAACTACATTGTCATCTGTATTTTTTTTGGATTTTTGGATACTTTTCAAACGTGGCATAAATTTTTAATTATTGATTTTTTGTTGTAGTGGTTAGATTATTATTGACATCTGTCGTAGTACTGACAAACAGACTGTGCATAGCATCTTGCAACTTTTGCAAGTTTACAGTACTTGTTGTATTAGCTTCTAGAGTACTACTTGTTAGCAAATTTTTCAAGTTTTGGGTATTTTTGTCTTTATCATCATTAAAGTTCTTGAAGATACTTTGTAATTCCCCTTTACTATCCTGCAAAGAATCAAGAGGACCATTGGAATTACCTTTGTTATCAAAAAATAAGTTACCTATACTCATAATCCACAAAATGAAGATCACAAGGGTAAAGATAATTACCGCTGACCAAAGCCACACACTGCTATTCTTTGGCGAGCTATATATTTGAGCAGTTTTTTTCTTGACTGGTATAGAAATCTCTCTAGATACAGGCACGTTTATTTTTTCCGTTTCATCTCTTACTTCAGTTTGTTTATTCATTTCTTGCATCAGTACCGAAGGCAAATCTCTGACAGCTTTTTTTATTTCTTGGCTGTCTTTCTTTGATTTTTTACTAATCTTTTTTAGTACCTTCTTTTTGCCTTTTTTAGATTTCTTATTTGGTTTATCTTCATGCTCTTTTTTTTTATTTTTTTTGACAGGCATATACAAACTAATTTCAAATTTTTAATTTTAAATTTCAAAACAATTTTCAATTTTAAAATTTTAAAATGACACAATCTGAGCCAACTAGGCTATCTTAAAAAGATAATAACTATCTTCTCTTTATTATTAACTATAGACTAAGAACTCTGAACTAGGAACTATAATTACTCTTTTTCCAAAACCATTACCAATGTATCTTCCTCTGGCAAATCTTTTTCTTTGATAATTACTTTCTTTTCTGGGGCGCCATTTTTACTACCAATTTCTTTGAGAAAACTATCTATTACCTTAGCATCAGGATCATTGTCAGAATTGAAAGCATAAGGAATCACAATTTTTGGCTCTATTTCGTTGATCAATTTTATGGCATTTTCATTATCAAAAGAATCAGGATGACCAACAGGCAAACACAAAATATCAATATTAGAAAGGACTTCCAACTGTCTTGCTGTAAGCTGTTTTTTGATCATACCCACATGTGCAACAGTCATGTTTTCACTATCAATACGCAACATGATCTGTCCGGCTTCATGACCATCTACAGAAGTAATAAGCACACCCCTAGTATCTACTTCACCTGGGCTAGAAAAAATAAACGGTTCTCCAGACAAAGTAATAGCACCCTCCTCACCACGAGTATAAAGAGCTATGTCAGGAGTAAGACTACGTGGGAAATTACCTTTTTTTTGTTTATATGGATCTATCACAATTGTCACATCTTTATCAAAAGGTTTTGTTTGAATTTTTATGGCAGTGTTGCCGAGCCAAGAAATATGCATAAATTGAGGTTTAAATCTACTAAAATTACAGAGATATTATACTTGATTTTCAAGACAAAAGCAAGTCCCAAAAATCAACAAAAATAACCCTTCTTAAGGGTTATTTAAATTAATTTTTTTATTGTTTACCCAATATCACCACAACATCATCCAAACTATCAGCTTCACCAATCGGCAATTTATTGATAATCTTTGCGTTTTTTATTTTAGTAAGCAAAGATTCTATATTTTTACCAGTAAGATTAACCACTAAATTTCCGCCATAAGTACTAGTAGCAGCATCCCCCACTTTA
Organism: Candidatus Magasanikbacteria bacterium CG10_big_fil_rev_8_21_14_0_10_36_16; assembly: GCA_002773185.1. Taxonomy (GTDB): domain Bacteria; phylum Patescibacteriota; class Patescibacteriia; order Magasanikbacterales; family UBA922; genus UBA1557. The sequence goes on from PFBU01000084.1 coordinate 4,481, forward strand.
TCCAATTTGTAACCAACTAAATTTTTTAACTCATTACCCAGTACAGAGGCCGCCCCTGCTATACCACTACCATTACGTACTTCAACTGAGATTGAATCAGTACTAGAGGCCATACTTTCGACATCATTATTTATTGTAGAAGTGGTAGTATCTACTGCAACATCATTATTTGTATCTATATAAACTGGGCCAACATTAATTATTTTGTTTGTTTCTGGCCTATAAATAATAGCTTTATCTTTATAAATAAGAATTTTGTCACCATTTTGGGAACCCACAAAAAATTTCTGAGTTTTCACTAAGCTTTCAACATCTTTAATTGTACCAACCACAGGATCTTCACCTTGTGGTAAATTCATTACTTTTGATATTTCAGCTACCAATTGATTAGCTTCGGCCTTATTTACCGCGGCCTGAGCCTGAGGATTTGTTAACACGTACATCTCACTTTTCAACTTATGATAATTAAAATAAAAAAACAAAGTTGTTCCCAATAAAAATAAAAAAACTATACCAAAAACAAAATCCTTTATTTTCATTTTTGATAATATAACAGGAAGTACTAAATTAGTTTTTGGTTTTAATTCCATACAAAAAAGCAATCTTTAAAAATTAATTAGAGGTACTACTACTGACTGTAGTATCAATAGTTGTTGTCACCACATCGATACTACTATCATTGATAGTAGTAGTAACAGTGTCCACAATTATTTCATCTATAGTTGTAGTAGTTATGTTATCTACTATTGTAGATGTTGTAGTTTCTTCAATAATATTTTCCTCTGTAGTAGAAGTAACATCTGTACCACTACTAGCATTATTGATATCTTCATCAGTCAAATTGTGAGTTTGCAAATAATTATTAGCAATATTAGCTAGACTATCACTAGAAATACTATTACTACTACTAATATTAGGGTTTGTAGAGGAAACACCCAAGATATTATCTTCGTCAGACAACTGACCAAAAGCATGCCAGTTTACAAGAGTATCTCCAACAGCTTTTGGTTCAATATAAATAGTGAACCCTGTCATATCAACATCATTAACATAGTATTTGTCTACTGGAGAATTTGAAGCCAAAGTGAGAGTGATAATAGGAATAGTAGAATATTTTTCCTTAAAAGTAACATGCACACCACTTTCACCGGCTTGAATAAGAGCCATACCTACAGAATCTTGTGACAAAGCAATGTGTTTGGCAAAAGCTGCATTCCTACTGAAAACCAAACTTTTAGTCACAGATTTATCATTGATAAATTGGTCCATACCGCCACCCAATAGTAGCACATTATAAACATCTAATTGTTGCTTCAATTCTTTGACACCTTCAAGAGCCAAAGCTCCCAATTTGGAGTATTGGATACCCCAAGCACCTTCACCATTTGGACCAAGAGTATCGCTACCAACAGTTACTACCTCTGGAAAAATCTTATACAATTCTTGAGCAATAGCACCCACGTCAGCATTCCCATTTTTTATCCAATTGAAACTCACTGCTCGAAAATTATCTATTCTATCTAAAACATTCAAATCCAAAATATTTGTTTTGAGTCTCCTGTCAGAATTACTAGTCCAAGATGTTGCATCTTGAGTAAGATAGACACCATCATCACCCTGAGCATCCAAGAAGTGAATAGTCCCATCTCCTGTTACCAATCTAATAGACCAAGCAATAGCATCACTACCCATAAAAGATATATCCACATTACCACAATCTGTAAAACTACTACTACCACTACTGACACTTACATCATAAACCACGAAATCTGTCTCATATACAATATTACCATCAGTAGTTAGTTGGTAAGTCAAAACAAACCCATCTACACCTGGCACAGCCTTTATAAAAACATGACCAGCGACAACCAAATTTCTATTCAATACAGTTTCAACTTGTACTACTGAACTCATGGTACTATCAAATATTTCATATACAACAATAGACAAACCGAGCCTTGTGGTAGCATATGCCAAAAGGACATTTCCACCAGTCAGAACATCAGAACTCAACCGTGAGTTTACTAACTGAAAATTGTTAGTATCCACAACTGTACCAAAAGTACCAGCTGTTGAATCCCAAACCATATATTTGATATAAGAATTTGTATTGAAAACAGTAAAAAATATTGCGACATTACCATCAGATAAAGTCGTGGCAGATATACTTCCAGGAGAAGAGAAAATGGCATTATCAGCGTAAAATGAACCACCACCATTTATATCTAAGATGCTTTCATCAAAAACTTTATAACCACCGAAATTACTAGTAATAGAGCCTGAATACGTAATCAAAACTTTTTCAGTCGTGCCACTGCCTGTCACAGCAAAAGAAAAATCTCCAACACCACCAGCTTCGACAGTACCACCATAAGCGCTACAAGGCGCACCAGTATTATCACACATTGAATATTTCAAAGCTCCACCTGAATAAGAAGGAGCATCCCACACCACAAAGAAAGCCCCATCAGACATAGCCTTGACTTGTATATCCAAAATATCAGCAGAACTAGCGAAAGAATATTCACCACCCAGTACTTGAACACCAGTACTACTATAAGTTTTGTAATAACTATAACCACTATAAGCATAAACAATGACAGCCGTACCATCAGACAAAATAGCCACATCAGACAAACTAGTACCACCAGCCCCGTCATCTACTGTCGTGGTTGCGGATACTGAATTGCCTGCGCTATCATAAATAACAAATTTTAGATGAGTATCACTGGAATCATAATAAGTCTCTATCACATTTCCATTGGCAAAAACAGCCGTAGACATAGGTTGAGCATCTGTATTATTTACTGTTATAGGATCAGTTGAAGCCGTATAATCAGAACTAACAGTTTGTCCACCAGAAAAAGTAAGGTAATTAGAGAGATTATCCAAATCATCCCCATAAGCTATCACAAACTTATTAGCACCATACACACTCTGCATACTTAGAAATGACAACCCTGTTTGATTATCTTGTGAACCTGCCAAAGTTTCAGCTTGTAAGACAGAACTGAGATCACTACTATAAACAGTAAAATAATAGTTACCAGTATACGGAGTAGCCCCATTTGTTGAAAAATCATCATAGGCAAAAACTATATTATCATCATTGGTTCTAGTTACTCTTATATTGTAAATATTTGTAGCTGTATGTAATGTCTGTGCTGAACCAGGAATGCTATATGTACCAGTACCCGAGTCATAATCTAATTTTATATATTTGTTTACACCATCGATACTGTCCACATAAGCAATCGCAGCCCCACCATCGGCAGTACCCACAACAGTGGCTCTATCAACCAGATCAGTGGTAAAAGTAGCAGGAGCTGATACAGTACTGTTACCAAGATCAACTATCCTATATTGAGAAATCGTACCATCATTATTATCTCTATATAATAATAATACTTTATTATTTGATAAGGTGGTAGCACTAGTATAATAACTAATACTTGCAGAGCCATCAATGACATTAGGCATACCACAACCACCCATATATGAACAAACAACATAATTGAAACTACCACTCTTCTGATAGAAAACTGCAAATTGATTACTTTGACCTATACTTGCTAAAGTTGGGTAAGAGATACTGCCACTCTCAAACTGAGTTTCTCCCATAATTTCGCTACCAGTACTATTGTAGCTCTTTACATAATTATAAGAGCCATTACTATAATAAACAGCAATACCATCACCATTAATTTTACTTATACCATGCACTGTTACACTATTGGCTATAGTTTGATCCGAAATAACAGAATTTCCACTACTATCTTTTATAAAAAACATACTACTTCCACTAAAAGGATCATAATATTGATAAAATACATTACCATTAGCAAAGGTTTCAACATATTTAATTAAACCTGTGAAAGGCGTAGCTGTACCATCAGCCGTATAATCTGTAAAGGCACTACTTGAAGAACCACTACTGGTACTAGTACAGGTACTAGTACTTCCACTACTACTTCCTCCACTACTGCCTGTTGCTTCAAAAGTAGCAAATTCAGCACCAGTAAAAGTATCACCATTTTTTTTGATATAAGCAAAAGTAAATTTATCAAGAGCAGGAACACTATTAACATTAAAAGTAGTAAATTCGGAAGTACCCTCAGGATAAACAAAAGTGTTACTTTGAGTGGTAGTGCTCATAGTACTATCAAAAATTGTAAAAGCAGGATCATAAGCGGAACCATAAGATCCTACTGTATAAGATAACAAGACACTACCATCATTTAAAATATTAGAAAGTATTTTTGTAGTACTTGCAGGAGACACTGAATTTATCAACTGAGGAGTATCCCATGTTTCTAATGTTGTATCAAAAACACTATAATAAGCCTGTCCTCCTGTTGGTGTTGTATAGAATAAAACAATATTCCCATTTGTTAAAGTTTGTACACTAGAAGCGTTTACTAAATCCACACCAGAAAAAGACAAAGGCGAACTAAAAGTATTCATGCTTTCGTCATACATAATATATTTACCAACTGAATCAACAATGTCAGTATAAGCTATAAAAATTTTTTCATGATCACCACTTCCATAAGTAGTCAAAGACAGATTATAGGCTTCTGGATATCCTGGTATATAAGTTTTTCCTGAACAAAAACCACTTACACCATCACATAAGGAATATTCCATACTATAATAAGTGCCATAACCATGTGAAGGACCATTACCATTAAAATAACGTATATCAGCTACAAAAAACATACTATTTGACATTGGCGACATTTTAAAATCTATATATTGGTATGAGACTGAATCATTAAGACCACTACTAGAAATAGGAACCTCTGGCACTGTAGAATTACCAGCAGAATCATAAACTTTTGCATACAGTCCGTAATAATTTGAAGTATGTGATTTGTAAGCTACTACAACGTTATCATTCGACAACTTTTGAACAGAAACATTACCATCGTAAAGAGAAGTAACTAAGTTAGACCCAGAAGATAAGGCTCCAGAACTATCATATAAATTAAAATTCAAATTTGAAGAATCAGGATAAACATAAATCGAAGAACCACCACTAAAAATAGAAGATGCAAGGTCAAAAGTGTTAAGAGAATGAATTGAAACAGCTGAACCTACAGCCGTATAGGTATTACTACTACTCACACCACCACCTGAATAAACTTGATAATAATTATTTAAAACAGAATTCGTAGGAGGATCAGAATATCCACCATAGATAATCGCAAAAGTATTGGTAACAAATCCAGCAGAAACATCATAAAATACAATTGCAGAACTTCCACTATAGATAGTAGTCGTAGACTGTTTTTGTTCTGTCAATGTACTATCATAGATAGTATAGTGAATGTTAGTACTGAAATTAGGATCATTATAAAGACCATCTGTGGTAAATAAGGCGACTTCACCACCAGACAATCTACGAGGGATAGTACTTATATAATGACCAACAGCAACAGTTTCTATAGTTACAGCATCGCCATACGAACAAGAACCAGGGGAAGACAAACAATCCAAAATTGAATATTTTGAAGACTCCCCTTCATTCCAAATTACGATAGCCTTACCATCTGGTAAAGCTTCAATTGCTGTAGGATAAGGACTAGTTGCTGAACTAATAATACCACTTGCAACAGAACCTTGATAAAACAAGCTGTACTTCATGGCATTACCATTGGAGTCAAAATAAACAAACAATGCAGAATTATTAGATAATGTAGTTGATTTAAAATAGGCGTATTGAGCATATGCCAAAACAGTAGGTTCAGAATAGGAGACAACATAACAATAATTAATTTGGCATGATTTATAATAAGTTTTATAATAATTACTGTTGTAAAACATAAACATAATATTTCCACTATTTCCATCAACAGTAAAATCAAAACTAGAAGGGTAATAATTACCAGCAGTAAAAGCAACTTCAGAACCCAAAGCACTTCCACTACTATCATAAGTCCTATAATAACCTTGAGAATCGTAACCTATCCAAGCAACAACAAAAACATTTTTATTTACTTTTTTAGCTACAAAATTATAACCAGTTCCTATTATTTCATTGGTATTTGTTTCAGTCCCAGCACTATCCACAACAAGCAAAGTTTCTCCTACCAAACCTTCACTATAATATAGGGACACCGTATGTCCATCATCAAAATTTAAAACACTCGAAGAAGCACCAGGCAATGGCTGAGCAACACTATTGGCACTATAGTCAACCCATTGACCAGGTGTAACAGGAGTAGAACCAGAAGATCCACTACTTCCAGACATGTTTGGAGATAATACCAGACCATAACCGCCCAAGGTTCCGGCCACATCAAGTGTACTAGAAGGTGAAGTTGTACCAACTCCCACTTTACTATTTGTAGAATCAATGTACAATATTGAACTAGCCGTTTGAGCGCCATTGGAATCAAAAGTAATAGTTTGTCCAGCTGTGCCCGTAAGTGGATCTGGTATTGTGACAGCTATATTTGACCAATCACCACTAGAATTTTTATATTGTATAGTTCCAGCAGAATCCCTCAGACCATAACCTGTATCACCATCAGTAGTACCCCAATTTATATAAGAACTATTAGTAAGGCCAATATTTCCTCCCACATCTAATGTATGTTGTGGATTTGAATTATATACTCCGAGTTGACTTCCATTATAAATAAAAGAATTACTATATTGAAAAGCAGAAGAACCATAGGAATAAGGAATGTTATAATAACCCCAGGAAGTTACACCAGTACCACCTTTACTTACAGGTAAATAACTACTTACTTCTGAACCACTTAGACTAATATCTGAACCCAACTTAGTAACATTGGACGATAATGCTGAATCAGAAACTTTCCCAGCAGTTGAAATAGTGGCAAGTTTGGTATCTACGATACCCGCTGAAGCTGAAATGTCAGAATTTGTTATCGTCAAATCAGTAATATAAGCAGAAGTTATTGCAGATAAAGTAGCCAAAGTTCCTAGACCTAAAGATGTTCTAGCTCCAGATGCTGTAGTTGCTCCTGTACCACCATTGGTGAGAGCAAGAGTACCTGTTATTTGACTACTACCACTGGTCAAGCTTACCGAAGAAGCTGTGGCTAGACTTCCCAAACCAAGAGCTGTTCTAGCATCAGAAGCTGTAGTGGCACCTGTACCACCGCTAGTCAGTGCGAGAATTCCCGTTACTTCACTACTAGCCAAATCCACATCTGTGCCAAGAGTAGCGACAATACTTCCATTGGTAATAGTTATACCAGTTCCATTGGTAATATTTGTGTCAGCAACATCTATCTGTCCCAAAGCAATTTCTTGTCCTATCAAAGTCAAATAACCATAAGTAGAAGTATCAAAAGTTATTGCATTATGTAAATCTGAAACTCTAGCAATAGTAGAAGAAACAGAAAGTGTATCGTTATTCAAAACTAAAT
>PFBU01000084.1:11941-20420 GCA_002773185.1 Candidatus Magasanikbacteria bacterium CG10_big_fil_rev_8_21_14_0_10_36_16
TCAACCAAAAAATTAGTATTTTCTGACCAATTGGAACCATCCCAAGTAAGAATGGTACTTGTAGATGTGCCATCAGCTATTGAAGTACCTTGAGAGGTCAAATCGACCCATGCCCCACCTAAAGCATCATAAACATACAAATTACCATCGCCAGTGTTATAATAAATATTTCCACCTGAAGCCGTAGAAGTACTGGCAGCTGTAGATGATGTAAAAGCTCCGTAAGAAACATCTGACACAAAAGAATAACCAACAGAACTAATAGGTGTACGTGGTGTCATTTCACTGTCAGTCTCTACAGTGATACCAAGCCAATAACGCTCAGAAAAATCCAAATTCAAAGCTGTAGTATCTCCAAGAGTCACATTAAAAAAACCATCAGACACAACAACAGAATGTGTTTCTGTCCAAAGAGCAGTACTTCCACTCTCAGCATTATAAATTTTGAAAACTATATTATAATTTCCAGTTACAGGACTTCCCGCAGCACTATTCAAAGTACCAGAATAACCCAAGTAACGTGGGACACTATTAGCTTTAGCAAGATTTGAAAACAAAAAGAATAGCAAAAAAAGCATTGCTATACCAACAAACATTTTTAAGAAATTTTTCATAAGGACAAATCATTTTTGGATCAAAGTTTTTTTAAAAAAAACTTTGCTAATATTATACCACAAATTATAAACATTGTTAATGAAAAATACAACAAATGACTATTACTACTGGAAACTTCTACATCAAAATTAAAGACACCTCTATCAACCTGATAATCTTTGCTTACAAATTCGCCATATTTAGAATCATAAACATGTAGTCGATAAGTCCCATTGTCAACGAAAAAAGCAAACCTACCAGAGACATCAGTAAAGACTGGATTATAGACATTGTCGCTATGCTGTGACCAAATAGACCAAGTACCATCTTCATTTTTTTGTTCCAAAACAATTTTTGCATTAGCTAAAGTATTTTTTGTTTTAGAGAAAAACTGCCAAGGTTTTGACCAATCAAAATTAGCACTTTTACTAACATAAATGTGCCCATAATTATCCACAAATAGACTATTATGGACATCTTCATAAGTACCATCTTCATAAGTTATTCTAGATAAAACTTCATATTTAGCACTAAGACTAGGTACAGTTACCATTCCTTCATAATTACCACTTTCTTCGTTTTTTATTAAAGAATAATTATTGTTTTCTATATTAACCGTAATTTCACTAACTTTTTTGATAAGCAGACTTGAATCTAAACTAAAAAACAATTGACTATCAGGAAGACTATACCAATCAGCACCAAACAATTTGGCAAGTTCTTTTCTGTCACCTACGGTAATACTTACTTTTTCAATATTATTTTCACTTGATAATACCAATCCTGTAACTTCCTCTATAGACTTTTTTTCATCACTGCTAAGATTTTCATAAATATTTTGTTGTAAAACTCCAAAATTATCTACCAAACCAGCTTTAATAGCATTCACGTTGTCTATCACATCCTTTGGCAAGTTCTTGAAATTTTCTACCAAATCCACAAAATTTTTATCTACATATTGTGGTGTGATATTATACAAATCAAAAACATTATCATATTTGGCTTCCAAAGTATCTTTACTATCTACAGGCACCAAATCTTTATTCACATCTGTCGTCTTTACCGGTACAAATTCTTGTTCTTGATTAGTATCCAGGAATGGATTATCTGCCTGTATGTCGGTATTATTATCTACAAAATTAATAATGGGTAAAGTCTTGAAAGAAAATACTTGAGAAAAAATTTCGTTATGTTGACGATTTATTAGATATATTACAAAACTATAGTTAGTAGCAACCTTTAATCCAGACAAAACAAAGTTATGATTCAATAAATAACTATCTTCCTTGCCAGTTTCTAAATTTAACTGAATATTCTCACCAAAATGTAAATAAGCTACTGCCAAATTATCAGTCTCAAAAGAAATCTTGACACTAGAAGTAGTAAGATTAAAAATTTTTACATTCAAAAGATTTACAACACCTCCAGTGGTTGGAATAGTACCAGAACCACCACTAGTTGAATCTGTTATACCAGTAGTTTCTGTTTGTCCACTATCTGAAGTGGTATTAGGCACAGCAGAACCTCCTGTTACAGAGAAACTTTCCGAAGATGGATTACCAGTTTCTGAACCAGAAGAAAGATTAACCTGAAAATTTTCAGACGACCCTGAACCAGCTGTCGGCATAACTTCTCCACCAGTAATATTGAAACTTTCACTACTAGGAGCTACAGCTAACACAAAATTTGGCAAAATCAATGATAAAGCCAAGATAAAAATAAAAATGTTTTTCTTCATAAAAAAATGCCTACATAATATATTATACATATTATAACACACAACCCAAAAATAAAAAACTCACTTTTTTATAAGTGAGTTTTTTTATCAAGTTTTTTACTATTTACAAGTATAAGTCAACTTTCTAGTCCTAATATTTCTTACATAACTACAAACTTGTTTTTGAGCAGGTTTAGTTATTACACTCTGTTTTATAGGAGCAAGAGGAGCTTTACTCTGTACAGGTAAAACTGGTAGTTTAGCTTGTTCAGGCAATCTACTTGGAAGATTAGAAAAATTTGAACCAGGTGAACGTCCATTTGTTGAACTTGGACTAGTTGTCTTACACATTAATTTTGGACTAGTATTACTGATACCAAAATCCAGAGTACAACTATCATCATAAATAACTACAGTATACTTTAATAATCCATCAATAGAAGAATTCACAGCACCTACTAACTCAACATTAAATACTTCTGGATATTCTGGCAAAGTATCTTGTACTGCTTTGATAACAAATGAAGCCGTTGTACTACCAGCTGGGATACTAATATAATCAAATTTTGTATAATCTAAATTAGCTGTTGCCACAGGCATATAGGCTTGAGCTGTACCACCATAAGCAAAGACCATACCAGTTTCAAAAGCTGTTGGTACAGACAAATGCAAAGTTACATTTGTACTATTACCTAAAGTAGGATCCTCACTGATAGTACTTTTGTCTACTGTCATACTAACTTTGGCAATAGCAAAACCAAAATTGTTATTACTTAAGTCTTCATTGTTCAAAACCAATGATAATTCTTTGAAAGTAGTCAAACCATAGGTTTTATTACCATTGGCTAAGTCATTTTTTAAAGTAACAGAGGCATTGTTCACTACAATAATATAGCTATCATCAATCAAATTATTAAAGCTATAATTACCAAAAACATCAGAATTGACAGTATCCACTAAATTATCTGTTTGTGTCAAAGTATGTGAGTTGTCTGTGTCTTTGTAAAGTTTTACTTCTACATTTTTCAAACCAACTACATCATCAATATCCTTTAATCCGTTAGTATTATTATCTACCCAAATATTACCAGATATACCATGTTGAGAAATTATTGGATCGTTGTCATAAATAGTAATAACAATAGGGCTTGCAATAGAATTTTTAGCACCAGAAACACTAACCACATTTACATTAATCAATTCTGAACTTTCTGGAATAGTATCATCAATAGCTTTGATAACAAAACTTGTTGAACTTGTAGAAGTTAAGCTCGAAAAAGGAGGTAAATAAATAGATTCTACTTTTGTATAATCAATATTTGAAGTAGCATCTCCGCTATAAGACAAATTTACTGTGATACCAAAAGCAGATATTGGAAGTATACCAAAAGATAAAGTTGCTTCAGCAGTTGGTACGCCACTTTCGTAAATAGAATTGGTAGAAACAAAAGCTCTTACTTCCACTTCGTCAAAACCAAAATCCAAATTATCGGCGACCTGTCCAGCTACAACTGGGGTAGCAATTACTTCTCTAGTAGTCAAACCATAAACACGATTAGCGTTTATAGCACTATTATTCAAATCACTATCAGCCCTGTCTATTTGGATAAGATAATCTCCAACAGGCAAATTACCAAACATATAACTACCATTATTTAGACCATTGCCAGAATTTTGGGTAGCCAACAAAGTGTCACCAGAAGTCAGACTATGAGAATTATCAACATCTTTATAAAGAGAAATATAAATATTTTTTAATTCATAAGTTTCTGAAGTATCTCTATTCCCATTTCCATTTTCATCATACCAAACTTTACCTTTCAAATCTCCGACTTGTGGCACATCTAGTATAAGATGAAACACAGAAACAGCACCAGCCTCAATACCTTTAGTATCATCCCCTGGCCTACCTGCCACAAGATTATTACCATTTAGAGCAACATCATAAGCAAAAAGATCTGTACCAGTAGTTATATCAGAAAGTATTTCTGATATGTCATTCCAAGCACCATTTTGATTTTGAAAAAAATATAAAGCTCCAGGATTATTACAACACCCATGGGCATAAGCACCAACTAAAATGTTATCTCCATCTAAAGCCAGAGATGTTCCAAAATTATCTGCTGATATAGGGGTACTTGCATAAAGTTTGTTTTGAAACACTACATTTGTGCCATTTCTCTGATAAACATATACCGAACCAGAGTCACTACCCATATAGTCGTCGCTAGGAGAAGCAATCACAATATAATTACTATTAATATCTACATATTTAGCATATCTATCAGATAATTGACCATCAAATGCTACAATTTTTTGTTGTTGTGTCCAGGTACTGCCATTATAATTAAATAAATAGGCAGCTCCACGTCCATCATTATTCCAATAAGCACCAATCAAGATATCATTACCATAGATTGCCACAGCAGAACCAAATAAATTATTATAACCACCATCAATGGCTTTCAATTTAGCTTGTTGTGTCCAAGTAGTGCCTACTCTATGAAAAACATAAGCTGAACCAGAGTTTTCACCAAGATCGTCATCATTGTCAGCTCCAGCCACAATAAAATCACCTGAAATATCTACAGCACGTCCCATAAAATCATTAAACTGACCATCGCTAGCTACCAACTTAGCTTGTTGTGTCCAAGTAGTGCCTATTTTATGAAAAACATAGACAGCTCCATCAGCATCATCTTTGGTAGACTTACCATAAGCACCTACAACGATATACTCCCCAGAAATAGCGACTGAGTGACCAAAACTATCAGAGGTCCAAGCATCGTTAGGTACAATTTTTTGTTGTTGTACCCAAGATGTACCATCCCAAAAATAAATATAAGCAGCTCCTCTACCAGCTAAATTATTAGCATTTTCAGCACCGACAACCATATAATTTCCATCCACGTCTACCGACGTACCAAAAGAATAACTAGCGTGCGAATCATCAGCATAGATCTTTTGTTCTGAAATTGTATCAGCTAATACTATCTTAGAAAAGCCAACTATCCCAAAAATTGTCAATAAAGCAACAGCTCCAAATAAAAACTTTTTATACATATTTTAAAAAAATAATAATTAATATTACTTTAATAAGCTACCACTTTTACCCCCAAAAGTCAAGGGTTAAAGCTCCTTTCAAATGAGTGTTATTTTATAACAATGTTGCTTAATAAAGATAATAATTATATAATTAAGTAACTAATAAATAATTATGACTTACCAAAAAATAACTTTAGATCTAAATAAATTAGCCAACCCCACCAAAGCCACTATCCTTTCAGGCTTTTTCAAAACCGGCAAAGGACAATACGGTGAGGGCGACAAATTCTTAGGTATTACCGTGCCAGAACAAAGAAAAATTGCCAAAAAATACTACAAAGAAGTTAGTTTTGAAGATTTGCAAAAAATGCTTGAAAGTAAAATTCATGAATATAGACTCACAGCTCTTCTAATTTTGGTTTATAAATATGACAAAACCAAAGACAAAAAACTAAAAAAAGAAATCTACAATTTTTATATCAAAAATCTACAATATATAAACAATTGGGATCTAGTCGATGTAACAACTCCAAATATTGTCGGCGATTATTTACTAAATAATCCCAAAGAAAAAAAGATTCTCTATAAATTAGTAAAATCAAAAAATCTTTGGGAAAGACGCGTCGCAATTCTAGCAACATTTAGATTTATCAAAGAGAAACAATTTGAAGATACTCTCACTATTTCTAAAATACTACTAAACGACAAACATGATCTTATTCACAAGGCCGTCGGCTGGATGCTTCGTGAAATGGGCAAACGTGATATCAAACTACTGATAAAATTCTTAGATAAATACGCAGCCACAATGCCACGCACAATGCTCCGATATGCGATTGAGAAATTTGGAGAAGAAACGAGAAAATATTATCTAAAGAAAAAATAATTTAAAAAAGTAGGTACAGGTCTAGACCTGTACCTACGAATATGGTAAAAAGTTTTTTCTTAGTAACCAAGTTTCTCATCCACAAAAATAACTGTGAAAGTACGCCCTAAAAATTCTGGTTCTTTTTTATAAATTAAAATTTTGGAAATACCACTACCACCCATACCGACCGATTTCATGCGAGCGTCTTCGAGTGGAAAAGTATAATTATAAAGACGTTTAAAAGCCTCCTCAATATTTTTGACAATTTTGTTGGTACTCAAAACCAAAATCACGTGGCTTGCATTGAAAGTCAATCCAGGCAATTGACTTCCGGAATTGGATGCCACCAAAATCTCACCTTCTTCTGTCACAGCCACCGCACTCCCCAAATAATAATCAGAAATAGTGGTTTCTTTTCTCAGTTTGGCTTGGATTTTTTGATCTTTTTCTGCCAAAATTTTTTCATGCAAGTTATTCCAAGGATGTTCTCCAGATTTGAGGTAGTCAATATACCCAATTTCGTTTAAAGTGGTAGAAGAGCCATTCATCACAGAGGCACCTTCAGGAATTAGTTCCTTTATTTTGGCAAGAACTTCTACTTTACTACCAAGCAAAAAGCTTCTAAAATTGCCTTCCCCCATCTTGTTTTCAACTTTTTTGACAATTTCTTGAGTTTTTAATGTTTCAAAATCCATAAAAATATGTTTTAATTAATTATATTTGTATAGTAATACACAAACTTTATTTTGTAAAGTGTGCATAAGTGTGGTATAATGTTTTACATATGAAAAAGACCAACCAACAATGTCCAATTTCTAGTACTATTGATATTCTGTCAGATTTTTGGACTATGCATATCATTTACACCTTGCAAGATGGTAGTAAACACTTTTGTGATTTGGAAAAAGATCTTAATGGCATTTCAACTAGGACTTTGACTTTGAAACTAAAAAAACTTCAAGAAGAAAAAATGTTAGAAAAAACTTTTGATGGCAGTTATGAACTCACAGACAAAGGTCACGGACTAAAAACAGTGATAGATGCTATGAGGAAGTATGGTGAAAAATTTTTAATAAAATAGATTATGCTAATAATTTCCTGGAATATCAACGGCATCCGCGCTGTAGTCAAAAAAGGCTTCACAGATTTTTTGGCGGAAAAAAAACCAGATATTTTAGGCTTGCAAGAAGTGAAAATTGGTAATTCTCATCGCGAGCAAGAAAACTTTGACTTCAAAAATTACTTGGAAAACTGGAACTCAGCCAAACGTCCCGGTTACTCAGGTACGATGACACTTATCAAAGATAAATCAGACGCACAAAAAAAATTTATCAAACACAGCACTGGTTTGGGAGTTGAAAAATTTGATGAGGAAGGACGCACCCAAACTTTGGAATTTGCAGATTTTTATTTTGTAAATTGTTACTTCCCAAATACTCGTGATGATTTGTCCAGACTTGATTTTAAGCAAAATTTCAACGAAGCATTTTTAAAATATATCAAAAAACTAGATAAGAAAAAACCCGTCATCGCGGTCGGCGATTACAATGTCGCCCACGAACCAATTGATATTGCCAGACCAGAACCAAATGAAGGTAAAGCTGGCTATACTGATGAGGAAAGAGCTTGGATGACAAAATTTACCAAAGCAGGATTTGTTGATACTTTCCGAAAATTGAACCCAGACAAAGTCCAATATAGTTGGTGGAGTTTTCGTGCAGGTGCTAGAGCTAGAAACGTTGGTTGGCGTATTGATTATGTACTTGTTAGCGAAAGATTTGTTAGTAAAATAAAAAAAGCCTTTATCTGGGATGAAATTACAGGTTCTGACCATTGTCCGATTGGGATTGAAATTGATTTATAAACAGCTACTCTTGCCAAAATAAATAATCTAGACTATAATAGTCTAGATTTTAGTTAATATAAAATCTGCGTCAAAGTCCGGCATACTTCAGCGCGAATGTTGGGAATATAAATATTTATATTTCTCTCTTTCGCTCGGAGGTTCCGGGCAAGGTAGAGTGAAATCCGTCACGAGATAAGTTGTTTATGACCACAGGTCAAAAAAAATTCGCCTACATCATGGCACTGTGCAAGGTCGCGACTCCAATCGTGATCATCCTCCACTTCGTCGCCTGACGCATATCTCGTCCCCCTCCCCGACCGCAAATAGCGTGTCGGGGAGGCAAAGGACGGGAAGAAAAGAAAAATTTAAACGCCATCTGGGCGATTTTTTTATATACAAGTCTTTTTTG
>PFBU01000084.1:20438-27967 GCA_002773185.1 Candidatus Magasanikbacteria bacterium CG10_big_fil_rev_8_21_14_0_10_36_16
CTTTATATAAAATAAAAAATTATGAATTATTATTGTTCACACATCACTCAAAAACATAAAAGTGAATGGGAAGAATTAGTAGCCAAAAATAAAATGTCAGGCTACCACCAATCTTTTGCTTGGGGTAAATTCAAACAAGAAGATGATTGGGAAACCTACAAAATAGGAATTTTTGATAAAAAAAATGATAAATTAGTTGGAGGTTGTATTGTATTACAATTCAACTTTACTAATTGTACTAATTTTTTGTACATTCCTGAAGGTCCAGTCCTCAATTATCAAGATGAAGACCAACTCTTCTGGCAATGGCGTATCTTAGAGACCGCTCTACACAGTATAATTTCACTAAAACCAGAAAATCTTACCACGCACTTACGTATAGAACCACGTGCTCTATCTGTGCCAAACTGGTTTTTGACTGGTTTTAGCAAAGCTCCAATAAATCTACAACCACGCAATACACAAGTCTTGAATTTAACAACGGAAGAAGAAGAACTTTTGGCACAAATGAAACCAAAAGGCAGATACAACATTCGTCTGGCTGAAAAAAAAGGCATAGAAGTTTCAGAGATTCCTTTGACAGAAATAAATACCTTTTACAAACTATACAAGACTACTTTTGAAAGAAATAAATTTGATGGCAAAAATCTTGATTTTTTTAAAACCTATTTGAAATATTGTGGTGAATTTTCCAAAATATTTGTAGCCAAAGTAGACAAAAAAGTTTTAAGTGCCGCCATTATAGTTTATTTTGGTAACAGAGCTACTTACCTCTATGGTGCTTCCAGTAGTGAAATGCGAGAATACATGGCTCCTAATGGATTACACTGGCATATTATAAAAGATGCCAAACAACAAGGTTGTACAGAATATGATTTCTGGGGAGTAGCCAAAAATGAAGATGATGAAAATCACGATTGGCACGGTTTTACCAAATTCAAGAAAAAATTTGGGGGAGAACAACTAGACTTCATTGGAGCCTATGATTATGTCATCCAAAAAGATCCATACGAAGAATTTATCAAAAAACACGAATCAGACTAAAATAAAAAATCCTGCAATTACGCAGGATTTTTTGATATCAAAGTTATTAATTTGATTTTTGAGACTTATCATCTTTATAAGAACTCTCGTCAGAAGATGTTTTACTATCAGAATAAGATTTACCATCTTTGTAAGCTTTTGTATCTTTGTAAGAAAAGTCTGCTTTAGCACTCTTTTCATCTACATAAGTCTTGGTAGATTTGTAAGAAGGGTCTGTTTTTTGACTTTTTTCGTCTTTGTATGACACTTCTGCCTTACTAGACTTTTCATCAGTATAAGTCTTACTATCTTTGTAAGATACATCTGATTTAGCAGATTTTTGATCTTGATAAGATTTTGAATCTGTGGCTGTAGCTGCAGTGGCAGTGGCAGATGAAACTCCAAAGAAAGAAGCCATAGCCATAGCCAACATACTTACTTTTTTGACTAGTTTATTCATATTTTGATGTTTATGTTATGAATTAATAATGTATAAATTATAGCATAATTTAGCTAAAATGTCAAGATATATGAAATAAAAAGCCTCTATTTAGTGCTTTATGAAAGAATCAGCAATTTGTCCCACAAAATAGCCAATAATGGCTGCTAATGAAGCCAAAGCAGTCATTTCTAATCCAGCTTTCCACCATTTACGTTTGGTAAATTTGGTGGTAAAAATACCCAAAATAAACAAACCAATCAAAGTAAATATAATAGAAATAGGGATAGCTTCCTGAATAGGAAAAAGCACATAAGGAGTGAGAGGAACTGCACCACCAACAACATAGGAAACAAACATTACTGCACCTTTTTTTACAGGATAATCACCATTGTCTGGTATAATTTCCAACTCACGATAAGCCATTTCTCTTAAAAAAAGATGTTTGTCTTTGGAGGCTATCAAAGCCATATCTTTGGCCATTTGTTTTGGCCAGCCATCATCAACATACATCTCAAACAATTCTTCTTTTTCATCTTCTGGAAATTGTTGCAATTCTTCTCTTTCTTCATGAAGTTTCCTATCATCTGTATCTTTTTCAGATTTATTGGAAAGATAAGAACCAACGGCCATAGAGATTGATTCTACAGAGATAACTACAAAACCGGAAAGTAGAGTCGTGAACTGACTATTGGTGGCGGCAGCAATGCCAGTAACAGCACCAAGGGTCGAGACCATACCATCTTCCAAACCAAAAACCATCTCCCGCAAAAGTGAAGAAGAAATCTTGCCTTGAGTGTGATGAATATATTCTGGATTATGTGGGATGACCATAAAATTAGTTTGTAAAGTTATAAAGATTAAAACAAACACATTATACAATTTAAATTCATTAAAGTCCACAGAACTAAAAACTTTATGAACTTTTTACTTTATAAACTTTAAAAACTTGAATTGATGGACAAAACCACCATATTTTGCTAAGATAGGACAATAAAAATATATGAATACTCTAAAAATCGAAAAACTAGTTTTTGGTGGACAAGGTCTATCTAAACTTGACAACAAAGTAGTCTTTGTTTGGAATGCTCTACCAGGAGAAGAAGTAGAATACAAAATAATCAAAGACAAAAAAGACTACTTGGAAGCTGTTGCCACCAAAATAATCCAAGCCTCACCAGAGAGAGTAGAAGCAGAAGAAGCTGAATTTTTGTCCACCTCACCTTGGCAAATAGTTTCCTACAAGACAGAAAACAAATGGAAAAAAGAAATCACAGAGGAAACCTACAAAAAACTTGGTGGAGAAATTTTTGCCGAATTAGACATTCCTCTTGTTTCTGACAAACTAGACAAAAATTATCGCAACAAAATGGAATTTAGTTTTACTGAACTTGAAGACAATACCAAATCTTTAGCTTTTTTTGAACGTGGTGGACGACGTACCTTTGCGGTTCACGGTTCAATCTTAGCTGAAGAAGTAATCAACGAAACAGCACAATACATTTTGGATTGGGTCAACGAAAACGACATTTCTTTGCGTAGTCTAAAATCTTTGATTATCAGAAGTAACGGACAAGGTCAAGCTATTGTTGCCCTTTTTATCAAAGACAGACTAACTTTTGAAGAATATCCAAAACTAAAAAATAATTTGCTTGGTTTTCAAGTTTATTATTCTACTCACAAATCACCTGCTTCTGTGCCAACAGCTCTGCTATACACAACAGGACAAGACTATTTATTAAGTGATATTTACAAAACTAAATTAAAATTTGGTTTGCTTAGTTTTTTTCAGATTCATATTCCAGTTTTCAAAGCATGTCTAGAACAAATACAAAAGCATATACCAAAAAATTCTTCAATCCTAGATTTTTATTCTGGTGTAGGGTCTATTGGTTTACCTTTGGCTAAAAATTGTAAAGACTTGACTCTAGTTGACAACAATGAGGAAGCCATTGACTATGCTTTAGAAAATATCAAACTAAACAAATTAAAAAATACAGAAGCTTTTTGTGAAACAGCAGAGAAAATTACCGAACTTATTACTTCCGACAAAATTTTGATTGTTGACCCACCTCGCGCTGGTATGCATGACAAAGTAGTGGACAAAATTTTGGAAGTCTTACCTCCAAAAATTATTTATCTCTCTTGCAATATCTCTACCCAAGCTCGCGATGTCAAAAAACTAGCTGAAAAATACAAAATAACTGATGCCACTATTTACAACTTCTTTCCAAAGACTCCACATATTGAGGGGTTGTTGGTTTTGGAGTTGAAATAAGGTATAATTGAACTACATTCAAAAATAATTATTTTAAATTTGAAAGGTCATTGCCTTATCAGACGTTTTGATGACTAAATTGTTACATTGTTACATTGTTATCTTTTTCTAGACAGCAATGTAACAATTTAGCAATTAAACAATTCTGTCACGTTTTTATAAAAAAATATTTTAACTAAAAAATAACTTCATTTATGTTACTAACTATTTTGTTTTTAATTATAGGCATAGCAATTTTAATCTACGGTGCAGACACCATGGTCAAAGGTTCGGCTTCTATTGCCAAAAAACTTGGCATCTCTACAATTGTTATCGGCCTTACTGTTGTTGCCTTTGGAACTTCCGCACCTGAGATGGTTGTAAATTTATTTTCTGCTGCCAAAGGTACAACTGACTTAGCGATTGGCAATATTATTGGTAGCAATATTGCTAACATACTACTTATACTTGGTATCACAGCTATTATTTTCCCTCTAGCCGTCAAAAAAAGCACAACATTCAAAGAAATACCTTTTGCGCTATTAGCCGTCGTTATCGTGGCAATTTTTGGCAATGACGTGCTAATAAATGGTTATGGTAGTAACTTTTTGGATCGAACAGAAGGCATTACGCTTATCCTATTTTTTGTCATTTTCCTTTACTATACTTTTGGACTAAGTAAAATAGAAGGGGAACACGAAAAAGTAAAAATTTACTCATTGGGAAAATCATTTTTATTATTTATTGTTGGCTTGGTAGCACTGATACTTGGTGGAAAAATCATTGTTGACAATGCTGTTATCTTAGCCAGAATTGCTGGCATGTCTGAGAGATTAATAGGTCTAACTATTGTAGCTGTCGGAACTTCTTTGCCAGAACTAGCTACCAGTATTGTAGCTGCTCTAAAAAAACAATCTGACATTGCGATTGGTAATGCTGTTGGCAGTAACATTTTCAATGTCTTTTGGGTATTAGGCATTACAGCTATTATCAAACCAATTCCTTTTGATGTAGACATCAACTTTGATGTTCTTATGTCTATTGTTACTATGCTTTTGTTATTTTTCTTCATGTTCATTCATGACAAACATAGGCTAAATCGCTGGCAAGGTGTTTCTTTTATCCTACTTTATTTTGCTTATTTGACTTTTATTATTATAAAATAATATGGAATATTTAGATATTGTAAATGACAACGATGAAGTAATAGGACACTGCACAGTTGGCGAATCTTATGACAAACTTCTACCACACCGCATATCTCATATTTTGATTTTCAATGACGAAGGTAAAATGCTCTTACAAAAAAGAACTGCCGAAGAAAAATTTTACCAAAATCATTGGTCCGCAACTGTTGATGGACATGTGCAAGCAGATGAAAGTTATGAAAAAGCTACTCTACAAGAAGTTGATTCATTTTCAATTGAAGAAAAAAATGATTGGGAGCGGTGAAAAATTTCTTCCAGAATTATTATTTATTTTGGAAAAGTATTATTTGTAAAAAATGAGACTGGTGTATAAAAGTGTGGAATGATATACTAGAAACAATGCTAAACAAAGCGGTGTTTTTGTATATAATAGTATAACCTTTTTTATTTATGAAAAAAGTATGTCAAAAATGTGGTGGACAATCCCCCTCCTAGTAGCGGTAGTGCATACAATTTTTACTATTGATGCAATAGATTACGCACAACCTTGTGGAGATTTGCCACAGGTTGAGTGTTGAACTTTTTTCTTGAACATTTAAACGTCATCCCGAGCGACTGAAAGGAGTCGAGGGATCCCCTTGCTGTTTATTTTTTTCAGTAATTTAAGGGGATTTCTCGACTTCGTTCACTCGTCCCTCGTTCACTCCGCTCGGAATGACGTTTCTATTTTATCTTAAAAAGGTATGCACTACCGCTACTAGGAGGGGTTAGGGGAGGTCTAAAGTATAATAAAATGTTTTATCTTGCTAAAGCCCCCCCCTCTTCCGCCAAAGGTCGGACCAGTCCTCTGGTTGGAACTCCCCCTACTAGGGGAAGAATCTACTCTCAATTTCAATTTGTCAACTTTTTTAGGACACCATACATCAAATCCCACACTTTTATGCACCGGCCTCTAAAAAATCATCACAAACAAAAGACGACTCAACTGAGTCGTCTTTTTAGTTATTAAATAAATTACAAACTATTCAAAACACGCCTAGTGTTTGGACCCACAAAACCTAGAGAATCAATACTTTCAGCGGTTTGAAAAGCTTTCACTGCTTTAGTAGTTGCTGAACCATAATAACCTGTGGCTTCAATATCTTTGGACAGATAACCCAGATCTTGAAGTTTGAGTTGTAATTGTTTCACTTCTTCACCAGAATTACCCCCTTCCAAACCAAGTGTAAACTTATAACCACTACTTTGTTTCACTATAGACTTTTGACTACTGGCAACCTCTTCACCATTTACAAAAATAGTAGTACTTGGAATAGTCACTATACGATCCCATCTATAACCCAGTGTATTGAAAGACTCCATATCTTTTATATGCCTCTTAACCATCTTACCAGTTTGGCTACTATCTGGAGCTAACAAATAAACGTCTGCTTTACTAGCATACTTGACCAAAAGTCCGTTTGGATAACCAGTATCTTTGGTGATATCATCTCCTGCTGATACAGAATCTATCAAACTTTGATCTACATCCTCTACCCAATTCCATGAATACCCTAGATTATTAAAAGCTTCTTCTGAATCAATCCAACGTTTTTTACCTTCAATCATTAGGTATACTTTTGGATCACTAACTGACTTGATAAGAACGCCATATTGAGGATTAAATTTTGGTCCCCAAGGCATAAAACCTAATGAATCATTTGTAATACCTTGAAGTTTTTCTTTTGTTACAACATGAACATCGTTCCAAGAAGTGAAGTAAGTAAAAAATACTGTTGATTTGTTGAATACTCGTTTGGTACAATCGCTACCACCACCAAATGGTGCTGTCACATAATATACTGCTTTTGAATCATTTGATTTGTAAGCTTCACCGATGTTGAGAGAACAATTGATAACAATAGGAGCTGTCGGTGTTTGCTCAAAACTTTGACCAACTAATTTTATGGTGTCTAGCGAGTCAACAGTGCCTCCAGAAACAGATTTGAATCTAACATACAATGTTTTGACCCCATTTCCTGTTGTTAGAGTCCAAGTACTGGTAGCTTTGTATGGAACATAAGTTGCTCCAGTGAAATTTGCCACATTGGAAAACATTATCTGAGTAGCATTAGCTACATTCAAAAATACAGAAACAGTTGTAGTGTTTGTTTCATATTGTCCGGCATTGATACTTACTGAACCTTGGGTCTCTGATTCATCACCAAGAGTTACCACCTCAAGTTTTACCTTGCCAGAATTATCAAGACCATTGTAAGTAACAGTAAGATTATCAAAGGAATCACCATTAGTATCTATATTTTTTGGTTCACCAAGAGCAAGTGTCGTAGTCACTGGTGTAGATTCTATAACTACTGTAGCACTAGAAGCATCAGCATTCAAAGCTGTT
The DNA here is from genome assembly GCA_002773185.1 of Candidatus Magasanikbacteria bacterium CG10_big_fil_rev_8_21_14_0_10_36_16. GTDB lineage: Bacteria > Patescibacteriota > Patescibacteriia > Magasanikbacterales > UBA922 > UBA1557. Next base: position 27,695 of record PFBU01000084.1, read on the forward strand.
ACAGTATGAATTACTGATCCTAATTTCAGTGAAGTTGCTTTGTTTAATTCATATACTGCATTCAATTTTATAGCTTGAATGGCTTCTGGTTTGGTAGGTAATGTAGGGGGAAAGATAGTTGAACTACTACCACCAGAACTACTTGGTGTTGGAGCAGGAGTAGAATCACTCGTACCACCACTCGTTGCAGCAAGAACACCAAACGTGGAAAAATGAGTTGTTTGACACGTTATCGTGTTGTTTGTGGTATCTACAGAACTAGGCAACATTTCC
>PFBU01000084.1:27988-31903 GCA_002773185.1 Candidatus Magasanikbacteria bacterium CG10_big_fil_rev_8_21_14_0_10_36_16
CACCACTTGGAATAGCCGTTGGATCAAATGGCATAACAATAGTGGCAGCGGAAGAAATATCACTAATTTTTTGTCCACTAGAATTGGTTGGAGTAATTTCGATTGCTGTTGAACCAACAAATTGTTTTCCCGGCGTACTAATTGCAAGCGTAGGATCATTTTTCGTTTCAATCGTACCAGCAGTAGCGTCTGATGTAGACAATGCACCACTTGGAATATTTAATTCAAAATTGCTACTAATATTTGGGTCTTTGAACAAACCTCCATTGGAAGGAATCATCGACTGTTGTTGTGGTTTGAGTTGCGTTGACGTAAATCCGCTACCGATATCTGTACTCAAATCTAGCGTAAGCGTACTCGGAGACGCTGTTGAATTATTCGTTACCGTAACAGTACTTGCGGATGCAACAGTTTTTCCATTATCAGCAAACGCTCGAATACTCCAGGTTCCGTTGGTAAGTGACATGGAAACATTTGCCCCAGAGGGAGTTGTTTTATCCACATCGGCAGTTACTACTTTTCCATCTGATTTTGTTGCAACTACTTTGGCATTTCCTGTATAGTTGCTGCTATTTGACTGGACAGTAATAGCCACAACGGCACTTGCTTTGGTGAGTGATCTAATTGTAAAGGTACCTGTAGCAGAAACAGTCAATGTCTGTGGGGCTGCACTGTCTACATAGCCTGATTTTGAAGCAGTTACTGAATATGTACCTGCAGGAACTGAAACTGTCACATTCGCATTTGAATCAGGAGTAGCATCGCTTTGTTTGAAGACAATACGTGCATTGCTTTTATCAGTCAATGTAATACTTGCACCTTGCAAGTTGCTACTGCCATCTGTAATTCTTCCTGTAACTTGGTACAGCGTAGGAGCAGTAAAGGTAATACTATTCGCACCACCAGCAAGAAGAGTAGTTGATGTAGTACCCACTTCTCCGATATCTGGGTTACCACAACGAACTGTATAATCATCAGCAGGAACATTTATTGTATACACACCATTATTATTCTGACTTGTCCCATTTCCAAAACCATACTGATTTCGTGCGTCACAGAATGCATTGGTAATAGTACTACCAAGATCAATACTAATAGTACCTGGATTACCCATAGACAAATCCGTTCCCAATGCATCGGTTCCTCCGCTTGTGTCCACACCAGTTACACGAGTCAATGGACCAGCACCAGGAATAAACCCATCACAACTATACGTACCTAATTTTACTTTCATTGAATAGATTCCATCAGATCCAGACATTGTCTGATTTCCACCAGAAGATCCAAAACAGTTTACATTGGCACCCTGTACTGGTGATGCATTTTTTGTCACTGTTCCTCGAATCGTAGCAAAATCTGACGTGGTTGCTGCAATATTTTGACCAGTCAAGCTTGAACTTCCTACAGTAACAATACTGCAATTTACTTGGCCATACGTACCAGCAAATGCTTCTACTCGCCACGTACCAGCAGAAACATACAACGTATAATTTCCCTGAGCGTCTGTTGGTGAACCAGTATCTCCACCCAATGGGGTAAACGATGAACACGTATGCGTAACATTCGGATCTATTTGTTGTGCATGAACAAACGCATATTGCATTGCAGTACTGTTTTCATCTTGCACCTGACCAGAGATGGTTAAACTACTTTTTGACATTTTTATTGTTTGCCCTGCAACACTCGTGAGCAAGGTACCATTCGCATACACGTCAGCTGTTGCATTATTGTCAGAAGCACCAGTGTTTGCTTTCACCGTTACCTCTACATCACTACTACATGGCATTCCAGGAGCACAAGCTGACAAAATATACGTTCCTTCTGTTACATTCAACACAAACGTTCCATCACTTTTTGACTTAGCAAAACCACCATTACAATCTTTCAAAGCCCCTGTAGCAGTATCAAAACAACCAACCGGACGAGCGTCTACAAACACATTTGCAATACCTGTCGTTCCGTCTGTTCCAACGACTTGACCGATAACTTGATTTGATGCAGTAATTAAGACAAATGATGTACTCAAATCAACGTTATCAACATGAACCATTTTTGGGGCAGGTGGCATGAACGTAAAATCTGGAACTGATGGTGGGCCACCTGAAGAAAACGTATCAAACGGAATATGTGGACCAATGCCACATTGATACGTCGTATTTGGTTGCAATTTTAAGTCAACAGTTCCTGCACCAGCACCATCAGTAGTCAACATCTGCATAACAGGAGCAGAAAACCCAGAAGAATTAGGAGCAGAACAGAAGACATCGAGATCTGTGTTAATTGGTCCACTCACATTCACAGTCAATGTTTTTCCGGTAGAAGACACATCTACTTTTTTAAAATCTACATGTGTTGCATTTCCACCGTTAATAGTTACTGATTGAAAATTATTGCCTCCGCCAGTTGATTGACTTGCGTTCACAAAAATTCCGACATTATATTGACCAGCACTCAAACTCGTAAAGGTATAATTTCCACTTCCGTCGGTTGTGGCTTCCTGATGACCACTCTGTGGACTATCAATAAATACCTTTACCCCTACCAACGCTGCAGCCGCACCACAGGCACCCCCTGAAGAAGCCGCTTTGCATACGGTTCCTGACAAGGAGTACGCACCACCAGCTCCGATAGTAAATGGTGCGGTGGTAATTGTCTGTCCTTGTTTTACACCGCTGGCATCCTTTACGACAATCGATGCTGAATTACTTCCTTCTATAGAAGAATTTACCACACCTTCAAATTCAAACTGAATATGATCATTTGCATTCATCGCACTCCCTGATTGCGTGAGGACGAGGGTAATCGTGTTGGCAACGGTATTTGTGGTCATCGAAGTAATAGTCGTGATACCAGGCCCTGGACCATTCAAATCAGCATTCAAAAACGAAGTTGTACCAGAAGGGATCGTGGTACTCGTGATATCAAAACCAGACGGAACCGTAATAATCAATGTAGATGTAGCACCAACTGATACCGCGGCAGGGACAGACAATTCACACATCCACCGAGATGCTTTTCCTTTGATAGTCGTATTTGGTGCACAACGGGTAGGATTTTCCCAAAAATTTCCAAAATTAGTGTTATTGAAATCTGGTTTATCAAAACCACCAACAATACCACCCGTGGTATCTGAATTTTGCACCGTGACTTTGCCCACATTCGTCGTACCATTTGCCACGATCGTTTCCATACCACTTATATCTTTTACACCCGTCACAGTCACTGTCAATACAGATCCTGTAGCACATCCATGTCCTTGTATTTCCACGGCATTTGCCTCTGGTCTATAGACAAATGTCATAGCTGAAGTATTTAGCTGGTTTGTACCACACAACATTGTATAGTTTGATTTTGCTACCGCAGTTACTGCAGATATTGGTTGATCATACTGTACCCAAGCCATAAAGTTGTCGGCGTCAACTGACATTATTGTCGGAGCCGTGGCTACATATGCTTGGGCTGTAGTAGTAAAACACTGATCAGAAGCAGATAAAGCATTCCCCAAAGTATCTTTTACACCTGTGGTGAATTCTACACAGTACTGTGTACTTGTCGTAAGTAATTGTGGCTGTCCAATAAACAAAGTCTTTTGCATAGCATCATATTGGTAAGACGTAGTTGCCAAAGGAGTTTCACCACCATCCAAAGCACTACTTGCATTGATATCAGCAAAATATTTTACATTAGTATTATTGAGTGTTGATTGGTCTATATCTTTGGAAAAGTGCACGACCACAGCAGCTAGGCTCAATTGAACATCCGTAGTACTAGAAGCAGGGTTCATACCGACAATGGTAGGCGCACTCACATCAGCAACACCAGATGACGTGTGAAAAAATCGCATATCATCTTGTTGTCCACCTTGGAGTGCCACTCCTGCAACATTTGTTATTTCTTTTCTCAGAATTAAGACAT
>PFBU01000084.1:31921-38378 GCA_002773185.1 Candidatus Magasanikbacteria bacterium CG10_big_fil_rev_8_21_14_0_10_36_16
TGATGGTACCATATTTACAACTGTCTCCAAACTGATATTTGCTGTACTCGTCACCGACCCTGGACCACTTGTGGCCATATTTCCTTGATCACCACCAGGAAATGTTACCAAAAGGTTACCATTGATAGCAAAACCAGAATCACCGGGTTGTGGCACACTATTCTGGACAAACGGTGGTGTAGTATTGTTGTTCATATCAAAATTCCCTGTCTGAAATGTAGTTACAACTGGATTTGCCAAATATTCAGCACTCAAATTGGCTGTACTTGTGGTAATTGTCAGAGTATACCAAGTCGAAGTCGTGAGTGGTATATTGTCTGACATATGTTCACACATTATAGTACTACTACTTTCAACCAACATAGCACTAAGACAAAAATTAGGGCCAGTTGGAGCACCTCCCTGAGTATTACCAGTATTTGCCTGCAAAATAACTGAAGTTGTTGATACAGTAGTCATGTCTAAAGGCCCATTGTCAAAATGAACAGCCACAAAAGTACTGATAGGTACATCTGTAGCACCATCTGGTATGCCACCATTTACAGATGGCGTAGGAGCTACAGCACGGGCAAACATTATTACACCAAACGATATCGCAATACCTACAAAACTCGCCACACTAATCATAAGTGCAGTTCGTAGTAGATGCTGTTTAGAAAAAAAATTCTTTAAATAATTCATAAAATTAAATAAATTAAATTAATATAATTAAAAATAAAATCCTATCTTACCACTACGTACCGACCATCTTTTTGAAAAAGAGAACACAGAGGTAAGACCAGATGAAATAAAAAAGAAGTGATTAAAACAAACACTTCAAAAAGTATTTTAGAATATAATTTGTCCCCTCACAAATATACATGCTAAAAAAATTATTTAATAAGACAATACTAGTATACATTATTTACTCGGATATGTTAATTTTTTGTATTTATTTATCCACAGGCTTTTTTATTTATAAATAAATTTTTACACAACACAAATTTCCAATAAAATTTTATCTAACAAAAAACACCTCTTGAATGATTTTTTGTTCTCTGTTAATTGTTCGTTGCTTACGCTTTTCTCTCATCATTCTCACTTTTCACTTTCTTCACAAAATCTTCTTTACTCATACTAATTTGTTCTTCTTGACCAAAGACTCTTATCTGCCAATCATCACCAACAAGTTCTTTGTCACCAACTACGACTGTATAAGGAATTTTTTGTTTGGAAGCATTACGAATTTTCTTGCCAACTGTTTCATCAGCTTCATCAATACTAACCCGAAGACCCAGTTTTTCAAATTCTTCTACTAGTTTTTTAGCACCATCTACATGTTTTTCTGAAACTGGCACAAAATGAACTTGCACAGGGGCAAGCCAAACAGGAAAAGCCCCAGCATAATGCTCAATAAGTACACCCATGAATCTTTCAACAGAACCTAAGATGGCACGATGAAGCATCACTGGTCTTTGTTTTTCACCATTTTGATCAATATATTCAAGTTGAAAACGTTCTGGTAAATTGAAATCAAGCTGGACTGTAGCCAATTGCCAATAACGACCGATAGCATCTTTGGCACGAAAATCAATCTTTGGTCCATAAAAAGCAGCTTCACCTTTTTCTTCCACAAATTCTAAATTTTCTTTTTTGAGAAAATTACGCAAAGATCCTTCAGCCAAATCCCATACTTCATCTGAACCAAGATATTTTTCTTTGTGTTCACCGTCACGCAAAGACAAATAAATAGACAAAGGCATACCAAAAGCTTTGTAAAAATCTTTGATAATACTCCAGATATTTCCTACTTCTTGTTCCACTTGATCTAGGCGACAAAAAACATGGGCATCATCTTGAGTAATAGAACGTACGCGAGAAAGTCCTTGAAGTTGTCCTGTATTTTCATCACGGTAAACAGTAGTCACCTCACTCATACGAATCGGCATATCTTTGTAAGAACGAGGACGACTTGCAAAAATTTGAGTATGGTGAGGACAATTCATTGGCTTCATGACAAATTCTTGATCAGTCTTACGACTGGAAACATGAAAAATATCGTCAGCAAATTTGTCCCAGTGACCAGAAGTTTTGTACAAATCAGACTTAGCAATATGAGGAATCCAAACTCTAGCATAACCAAAGGGCTTCATCAGTGACCAAACAAAATCTTCCAAAACACGACGCATCACAGTCCCACGGTCAGTAAAAAGCGGAAGTCCAGGACCAACTAAATCTGAAAAAACAAACAAATCTAATTCTTGTCCAAGTTTACGATGATCACGTCTTTCTGCTTCTTCCAACATATGAAAATATTCAGCCATTTGTTCTTGGGTTTCAAAACAAACACCATAAACACGTTGCAATTGAGGATTGTTGGCATCACCTCGCCAGTAAGCACCAGCAATTTTTGTTAATTTGAAAGCCTTAATTTCTTTGGTACTTACCACATGAGGACCACGACACAAATCAACAAATTCACCAGTTTTATAAATTGAAACATTTTCCACTGAACCTCCTACATCTTGCAATTCTTCTTCAGACATTTTGGTTGTGCCTCTTTCTTTCAAATCTTTTAGCAATGAAACTTTGTAATCTTGATTCATACTTTCAAAAAGACTAACAGCTTCGTCTATCGGCATCTCTTGTCTTTCAAAAGCCACGTCTTTATTTATGATTGACTGGGCTTTCTTCTGAATCTCTTTCAAATCAGCATCGCTAAGAGTAGCATCCAAATCTACATCATAAAAAAATCCGTTTTCTACGACTGGCCCCACCCCAAATTTCGCATTTGGATAAAGCTCTTTGATGGCAGCTGCCACCACATGCGCACAAGAGTGACGCATCTTCTCTAAGTTGTTTTGTTCCATATGATTAATGTCATTCTGAGCGGAGCTAAGAATCTTTCTTGCCTCGTTCATTTTTGAATTAAAATTTAGTGAATTAAAAATGTTGTCATTTATGAAACCTGCCTGCCGGCAGGTAGGGATCCCTCTCCACCCAAGGCGGATCAGGATGACAGAAAAATAAAAAACCCCGATATCTAATCACAAAATTTGTAATCAAACATCGGGGCCGGAAATATTATTTCAGGCGGTTCCACCCGCAATTTTACTTTGTAAATTTTTCCGTAAAGCACGCTAGAATGGTACCATGTAGTCTTTGTTCCAAGAAAGCTTGCAGTCTAAGGCTTTCTCTCCCTATAAGAACTAGTGTCTGCTGGGCTATTTCTAACTCAACTACTATTAGCTTAGAACATTTAATAAATCTTGTCAAATCTTGTCAAATTATTGTACTTGTCTAAGAGTAATATCCACGCGACTAGCCACATGGGGCACTTCTCTATTCCAAACTGGATGAAAATTCATTTCTACACCAGTCACATGATTTAGCGCCATGACATAGCGACGTACTTCATCTTCGGTTTTACCAAAAAACATAATTTTTTGTAGCTCACGACTGTTTGGATCAAGATCAACTAAACCAGAATTAGTAACCGCAAGTTTGGCTGTGCCAGCTTGAAAATTGTATTGGTTCAAAACTACAGTCGGTTCTTCATTGGCAGATTGCAAGACTTCACTATTATCTACAATATGTTTTTCAAGCATATCTTTGGCATAAGTTTTTAATTTAGTGTCATCATAAAATACAGCAACCACAGTGGCTTTGCCAGTCAAATTGAAAGAACTAGTTTCTTCACCCAAAGTACCATCATTTTCAAAAGTATATTGTACGATATCAAACAAACCTTTTTTATCACTATTATTTTCTGACAAAATGTCTGAACCTTGTTTTTTCAAATCTGCCAACAGACTTTGTTCAGCTTTTGTTAAATCATCTTGGTTAAAAACACCAATAGTCTTGATACCACCAGTCATAGCTGTATCACTTTTGGCATAAATTATTTTTTGTTTTGTTTCATTTAGTCCCGGAATAGTAAAAGTGCTGGTAGCAATGTTGCCACCTGTACCTTTTTGATCAGCATAGACCTCGGCTTTTATTTGTCCGTTAGCTGGTACCACTACACCTGTTTTCAAATGAAACAAAATACCAGCTGGTGTCAAAAGACGAGTCTTCACTACCAAAGGTTGCGGAAGATTAGAATCATTTACCAAAGTTACTTCTCCAGTTGCCAAATCTTCTTCGGTTTTATTGCCTTGTGGACTATAAGCTTTGGTAAATTCCACAAAAGTAGAAGTCACAAATCCTGGGACAATAGCTTCAACTTGATTTGGATCAATATCAATAGTAGTATTTATTTCCACAGGTTCGGCTTTGGTGATGATAGTAATTTGAGCTCTCTTTGACGACATAAAAATTATTGAACCCAAAAGCACAATAGTAATAATCAAAAAAGTCAGGGCGACAAATTTGTAAAAACGAACTGGTTGATTGCTAGGAGAAGCAGAATTTATATTGGTACTATCCATATGAAAAATATTTTAGATTATAATTTTTTAATTTATAAAAAATAACTTTATTATGATTATAAACATCATTAATAATATTCCAATCTACAGACTTCAAATAACAATTTTATTTATGATTTCTAATTTTTGATTTTTGATTTTTCATTAATCAATCACTCTAAACACTTCTTCAATAGTAGTCACACCTTTGGAAGCCTTTATTATACCATCTTGAACCATTGTCGTCATGTCTTGTTTGTGCGCTATTTCAGCAATAGACATTTCTGACACCTGTCCAGACAAAATCATTTGTTCTATTTCATCTTTGACTACAAAAATTTCATAAATACCAATACGTCCTTTATAACCTACACTATTACACTTAGTGCAACCAACAGCTTGATAAAATTTGGTTTTTTGAATATTGATTTGAAATTTTTCTGGCATTTTTTCTACTTGTTCTAATAGTCTGCTTTGGGTATGTTCGTCAAAATCAGTAAAAGTAACTTCTTTTCTACAATATTCACAAACACGTCGTACCAGACGTTGACCCATCACGCAATTGAGAGATGGTGCCAAAAGAAAAGGTTGAATACCCATAGACAAAAATCTAGGAATCGCTCCAAAAGCACTGTTGGTATGCAAAGTAGAAAGCATCAAATGTCCGGTAAGAGCTGCTTGCACAGCAATTTCAGCCGTCTCAGCATCACGGATTTCACCCACCATCACAATATCTGGATCTTGACGTAATATAGAACGTAATCCGGTAGCGAAATCATAATTCTTACTCTTGTCTATTTGACTTTGGTTAATGCCTTCCATACGATACTCTACTGGATCTTCCAAAGTGATAATTTTGACACCAGGTTTATTGAGAATACGTAAGACAGAGTATAGTGTGGTTGTTTTACCACTTCCAGTCGGACCTGTCGTGATTATCATACCATTTGGTCTTTTTATTTCTTCACTCAAAATTTGAAAATCTCTTTCAGAAAAACCCAAATTTTCTAAGGTCAAACTATCTTGTTTTTGCGCCAAAAGACGCATTACCACACTTTCACCAAAAACAGTCGGAATAGTAGATACACGCACATCCACATCATATTCTGGTAAATGTATGGTAAAACGTCCGTCTTGTGGTTTGTTGTTAATATTTATTTTCAAAGCTGAGATAAGCTTGATACGGGACAAAAGTTTTTGAAAAATTTCTTTGGACAACTCAGCCACATCCTGCAAAATACCATCCAGACGAAAACGCAAAATTACTCTATTTTGTTCAGCTTCAATATGAATATCTGAAGCATTGACCTTAAGTCCAGAACCCAACAAAACAGTAACCAAATCTGTGGTATTACTCTTATCAAGCAAACCCTGAATACTAGAAAAGTCATTGACATCAGCTTGCACTTTTTGCAAATCCTCAACTTTTATTTCCAAATCTTTACTAGCTATTTTAAGATCAGGCAAATTATCATAAAGCTTCAAAACTCTTTGAAAGCTAGTTTCAGAAATAACATACAATAAACCATTACTATATTTTTTCTTAGCCAATTCTTCCAATAAATTCTTTACTTCTTCCTTTTCAGGATTAAGAGCTCCCAAACGAAATTCATCAGTGCTAACAAAAAAACAAATTACCCCTAAAGATTCAGCTTTTTCTCTGGGAATTTGTTTCAGGGCTTCTTGGCTAACAGGAAAACTAGCTAAATTTATATGAGGAATACCAATACTATTGGCATAAGCCTCGGCCAAAGTTTCCAATTCTTTTTTTTTGATAACATCCATTTTATTACCAAATTTTTCTTCTACATCTTTGGCACGAGCACTAAGCTTAGACCCTTTTTGTTGGCCATTTTGCTTACTCATCAAATCAGAAATTGAACCAAAACCACTAGACATAATAATTTACAAATTAATTATGAAACAAAGAAACCAGATGACTTCTCAAACCATGTTTGTGCATTTTCATAAACAGATAAGTCCAAGTTGAGGTACTAAACACCACAAAAATAGAACCAAGTAACATAAGATAAAGAGAAAATAAGACAAAACCAATCAAAATACCAAAC
>PFBU01000084.1:38409-40146 GCA_002773185.1 Candidatus Magasanikbacteria bacterium CG10_big_fil_rev_8_21_14_0_10_36_16
TCAATGCCAACATTGTCCATAAAAATAGACTTGGTAAAAATAAGATAAACATACCAGCCAAAACCAAAAGAGCCAAAAAGACATTCAATACAATAAATATAAAACCAATCTCCAAAGACACCAACCAATGTCTAGTAAAAAGACGCCAGGCCATCCTCATAGCCTCTAGTAATTTCTTTTCTTCTACCACGACGTAACCTACGGCATAAATAAGCCATAGATACAAAACCATTCCCATTATAGTGGCCAAAAGGAAAATAATTATAAACAAAAGCATATCACCAACTCTTGGTTCAAAACTGGCATTCCACATACCCCAAACTACAAATGACACAAAAAAGATAGTTAAAATTTTTCTAATCAAATTTAGACCAAATAGTCTCCAAAAATGTTGGCGACTCTCGTGCCAAGATTTCTCCACTTCTACCAACTTTATATGCAAACCACCAATTGACTTGGCCGTATTGTGGACTATAGTACCTTGAGAGACTACTGAAACAAAAGTTAGTAAAACAGTAGCACCTAAAACAATGACAATCAACCAAACCAACCAGATAATCCTGTCGACCGAAGTGTGGAAAAGTCCTACAAAATCAGCCAAATTGAATCTATTGAACATCTGTGGTATATACACAAAAGCTGAAGGCGTTTGCAATTTATTTGCTCCCACTACAGCTTGTACTAAATATTCAAAAATCCCCATTTGTCCAAGAAAAGCAGCAAAAAGACCAAACACCCAAAGTGATTTGTGATGCCAGGCCAAATGCCAGCCTTTAACCAAGGCTTCACGGTAATTTGGTTCTTTCATATGAGATATATTATAAAAAAATAAAAGAAAATTTTTCTAATCTATAGTATAACACATTTAAAAAATTTAAGCGACAAAAAACCGGCTTAGGTAAACCGGCTTGTGCAAAAATATTATTGTATATCTAAACTATTCTGATTATTTACCTTCCGTTGCTTTCCCAAAATCAAGAGCATCTTCCTGTGTATAGGCATTAAAAACAATTCCCAAATCATTCACATAATAATTTTGAAAATTACTGTCCAATTCTTCAAGTTTCTGAATAGCCTGTACCTCTCCAGAATGACTTTGTATAACCAAGTCTGTCCTACTTAGCAAATACCCACGATTTATGGATAATAAACTATCCATAACATGTTTAACTTTTTCAAAATATGGTTTGGAACTAACAAATCTATCATCAATTATTAGACTAGCCAACAATTGTCTAGTAAGCATAGACATATTACTTTGTAAATTATCAAAATCTTGGGCTTTACTAGCCAATAAAACACTAACATTTACAGCTAATCTGTCCAAAATCAACTCTTGTCTGATCTTATTATTTACAATTCTTACAAATAAGTCATTTACATCAGAGCTACTTTGCTCTGTAAAATACAGATCAACATTATTTTCTAAGTCTTTCAAAATATCCTGTGAAGAAACTACTAGATTTACAATTTGATCATAATCCAATTTTTCATTTACATTTTTAGACATTTGATCCAAAGCATTGACGTCTTGGTCTACTAAATATATTTGTTTTTTTATTGCCTGAAGTTTGGTATAAGATTCGGCACTAGGAACGACAATACGCTGTTCAAAAATATCAGTCAATAAAGTTTCATCGCCAGTAGCTCTGGTAAGTTGGGAATATTTATAAAAAGTGAAGTAACCTATACAAACTAAAAAAACCATCTGCGAAAGTAGCGCAAACCGAAGTGGTT
>PFBU01000057.1:0-1079 GCA_002773185.1 Candidatus Magasanikbacteria bacterium CG10_big_fil_rev_8_21_14_0_10_36_16
GAATCTTGGCTTAGACGTTATCCTATACTTTTTCTTGAAGATCCTTTGGCTGAAGATGATTGGGAAAATTGGACGATACTTACCAAACGTTTGGGAAAAAAAGTTACTTTGGTTGGAGATGATTTGTTTGTTACTAATATAAAACGTATCCAAAGAGGTATTGACGAAAAAATTGGGAATGCTGTCTTAATTAAATTAAACCAGATTGGCACTTTGTCTGAGACGATTGATGCTATTTATCTTACCAAAAAGAATGGTTATAAAGTAGCTATTTCGCATCGTTCTGGTGAAACGGCTGATACTTTTATTGCTGACTTGGCTGTGGCTGTTAATTCCGAATTTATCAAGACTGGTTCAATGAGTAGATCGGAAAGAGTGGAAAAATATAATAGATTGATGGAGATTGAAGAGGAAGTAACTAAATAGACAATAGTAAATAAACAAATTCCAAATAATACAAAAAACAATATACAAAAAAATTATGGAGGGAAAAATTTACAATCTGGAAACACGAACTTTGGAATTTGCCAAAAGAATTGCTAAAATGTGTAAAGCTTTAGAAAAAAGTGCAATAAACGATGTATATATAAAACAAATAATGCGTTCTTCAACCTCAGTTGGGGCAAATTATAGAGAAGCAAATGAAAAACTAAGTACAAAAGACTTTTTACATAGAATTAAAATCTCTAGGAAAGAATGCAAAGAAACTACTTATTGGATTGAATTGATTATTGACAATAATAAAAAATTAGAAAAAAGAATAAACCAGTTGTTAGACGAATCAATCGAATTAAGAAAAATATTATCAACAATAATAGACAAATCAAAATAATTTATATTTGTTAGTTGTATATTATTTGGAATTTGTTTATTTAATATTGGAATTTTTTGACTATGACCAAAAAAATAGACTATTCAAACAAAGAAAAAATAGGAAATGATAAGCCTGTCGTATTTATGATATTGGATGGTTTTGGTTTGGCTGATCCAAAAAATACTGGCAATGCTATTACAGCAGACACTGCTCCTAATATATTTTCCTATATTAAAAAATATTCTAGTACTGAGATAAAAGCTTG
>PFBU01000057.1:1089-7197 GCA_002773185.1 Candidatus Magasanikbacteria bacterium CG10_big_fil_rev_8_21_14_0_10_36_16
GCTTGTGGAGTTGACGTGGGTCTTTTTCCTCATCAACAAGGAAATTCGGAAGCCGGACATTTGAACATTGGAGCTGGTAGAGTAATAGAGCAAGATTTGCTGAGGATTTCCAATACTATCAAAGATGGTACCTTTTTCAAAAATGATTCTTTTCGTCACGCTCTTTATCATGCTAAAAAATATAATAGTGCAGTGCATCTGATGGGACTTTTGACTGATGATCAAAGCGCTCATTCTAAACCTGAACATGTTTATGCATTGCTAGAATATTTACGCAAGCAAAAACAAAAAGAAGTGTATTTACATTTGTTTACTGACGGGCGGGATTCTTCTCCACATGGAGCCATAAATTTTTTGCGTGATTTGCGCAAAAATATGAAAAATGGTGAAAAGATTGCGACAGTTATTGGTCGTTTTTATGCAATGGATCGAAACAAAATGTGGAATAGAACACAGCAAGCTTACGAAGCTATGGTTTGTGGTGTGGGTATGAAAGCTGACAGTGCTGAAGATGCTATTACTCAAGCTTACAACAGAGATGAAACTGATGAATATATTTTGCCAACAGTGATTATAAAAGGTGGTAAACCAATTACGACTATCTCAGACAATGATGTGATTTTTTTCTTCAATGCAAGAAGTGATCGAGCTCGTCAAATTACCAAAGCTTTTGTGCAAAAAGATTTTCAAAAAATGAATTTAGGTGCTTTCAAAAGAAAAAAAATATCAAAAAATAATAGGTTTGTGGCGATGACTGATTTTGGTCCAGATTTACCAGGCATTTTTACAGCTTTTCCTAGTCCTGATTTCAAAAATTGTTTGGCCAAAGCCATTGGTGAGCATTATGAACAACTTTATATTTCTGAAACTGAAAAGTATGCACACGTAACTTATTTTATCAACGGTGGATATTCTGAACAAATCAATGGCGAAAAAAGACAAATGATCAAATCTGGTGCTCATTATTCTTATGCTGATAAACCAGAAATGCACGCACAAGAAATTACCAACGCGGTTTTGGGTTATTTGAAAAATAAGACTTACAATTTTGTGGCTATCAATTTTCCTAATGCAGATATGGTAGGGCATACTGGTAATTTTGAAGCTGCCAAAGTGGCGGTAAGTTTTATGGACTCTCAAGTAAAAAGATTGGTAGATTATGTATTGTCGCAAGATGGAAAAGTATTTATTACAGCCGATCATGGTAATGCCGAAAAAATGTTTGATGAAAAAACTGGAGAAATAATGACTTCTCACACTACGAATCCTGTACCCTTTATCTTGGTTGGTAATGACAAAAAACAGAAGATGAAAACTGCTGGTAGATTGGCAGATGTGGCTCCAACTATTTTGCATGTATTGGATATTGAGAAACCAGAAGAAATGACAGGGAAATCGTTGCTTTAATAAATAATGTCCTAGTATATGGGATACGAAATATGAACTCTACGAAAATACGAAACTACGAAAAAAATTTTCGTAATTTCGTACCTTTCGTATTTCGTATCCTTTTATATTAAATAAACTTTATGAATGAAAATCCTCGTCCAAAACCAGCAGTTTTGCTTATACTTAGTGGTTGGGGTTTAGCCCCAGACACTCCTGGCAATGCTATTGCTCGAGCACGTACACCAAATTTTGATAAATTTGTTTCAGAATATCCGGTGATGAGTCTTGGTGCGTCTGGATCAGATGTCGGTCTCATGGGTGTAGAAGCTGGTAATTCTCGTATTGGGCACTTGAATATTGGTGCTGGTAGAATTTATAAAAAAATTTTATCAAGAATAAATCAGGCTATTAAAGATGGTAGTTTTTTTGAAAACAAAGCTTTCTTATCAGCTTGTGAACACGCCAAACAAAATAATTCTACTTTGCATATTATTAGTTTATTTGGTAATCAAATTCAAAATGCTAACGATGAGCATTTTTTTGCCTTGTTGCAATTGGCCAAACAAAATAATATTGAGCGTGTTTTGGTTCATGCTATTTTGGATGGGGAAGATGATATATATAATAATGCTATAGAACATATTCGTAAAATAGAGGAAAAAATGGCAGAAATTGATATTGGTAAGATTGTTTCACTAACAGGTCGTTACTACGCATTAGACAATGGTCGCCATTGGGACAGAACGCAGTTGACTTACAACACTATGGTCAAAGCTGAAACAAATTATGTTTTTTCTGATACGCATAGTGCTATTCAAAATTCTTATGATAGGAAAGTTTATGACAGGGAATTTGCACCGACTATAATTGGAACTAAACAAGGTGTACAGATTATAAATAATAATGATGCTGTAATTTTTACTAATTTTGGTTCTAGTCTTTGTCGACAGTTGACTAAAGCTTTTGTTCTTCCATCTTTTGCTAAAATTAAGCGTGATTATTTACAAAATTTATTTTTTGTGACAATGACTGATTATGAAAAAGAAATACCAGTTGAGGTAGCTTTCCCACGTACTTTCATACACAATTCTTTGGGAGAAATATTGAGTAAGGAGGGTTTGTCACAGTTGAGAATTGCTGAGACTGAGAAATATACTTGTGTGACTACTTTTTTCAATGGGATGTATAATCAAAAATTTGATAATACTGAATGGAGGATGATTCCTTCAGAAAAGGTAGCCTCTTACAATGAGCAACCAGAGATGTCTGCTGGTAAAATTACTAGTGAAATAATAAAGGCTATCAAATCTGAAAAAAATGATTTTATTTTGGCCAATTTCGCTAATGCTGATGCTGTCTCGCACACAGGAGATATTTTGGCTACTATCGAAGCTTGTGAAATTATAGACAAAAGTATTGGTAAAATAGCTGATTATGTTTTGGCTGAAGATGGTGTACTTTTTGTTACAGCTGATCATGGTAATGCTGAAAATATTCTAAATATGCAAACTGGTAGTACTGATAAGACACCAAGTACCAACAATGTACCATTCTTGATTATTCAAGAAAGTTTGTTTGGTGTTTCTGGTTTGGCTGGTGATCCACCTGATGGAGATTTGAGTCTCTTACCAAAGTCTGGTATTTTGGCGGATGTGGCTCCGACTATTTTGAAAGTTTTGGGGATTGATAAACCGGAGGAAATGACGGGCCATAGTCTTCTATAGTGTCTAATCTTTTGAAGAAATAAATCCAGATTTACGGATGTGACCGAATTGTGAAATAAAAAACAGACTTATTTTTCAAGTCTGTTTTTTATTTTTTAATCTCACTCTTGATATGTTTCACTATTTCTTCTTCAACCTCACCTAAGCTTTTTCCTATGATATTGAATTTTGTTTCATTTTCGTCTCCTTCAGCATTGTATTTTTTCATTATTTCAGTGGCGTGATGTTGTGGTATTATTCGCAAAGTACCAGAAATTTTGTTTGTATCTTTCTGGTCTTCATGTAAGAGTAAAACAAATTGAGCTGAAGGTGAGGTCGTGATCAATTCGTCGATAATATTGTTTAGATCTTCTTTATTAGCCCCACTTCTTGTGAAATCATCACGAGTGATAGTGGACCAAACAAAATTTGTTTCTTTGTCTTCTTTCAAATGACTGAGTACTGAACCCCAAATTTTGAAAGTAGCAATAGATTTTGTTTGATAAAGATTTTTGATAATAAAAGCTCTATCAGCTCCCAAGTCTACAAGTTTACTCGCAACTTGCAAAGTTTGAGGACGGACTTTATTTTTCTTGAAACTATTGGTACCTGCAACTATGCCTGTTAGTAATGATTGAGCCACATGACGGTTGACAAGTTCTTCTTGGCTTTTTTGTAGTAAATCAAAAATTATTTCTGCGTTAGTACTGGCTGGCAAGTCTATAATATTGATTTGTCCGTAATGTTCATTATTGGCTTGGTGATCAATATTAATAATAGGTTTACTATAAAAGAAGTTTTCGTGATCAGCATATATTTCACCAAGAGAATTCAAGTCGGGGGTATCTATAGTAATGATAAGGTCGTATTTGAAATCACTTTGGCTAGTTTTGATGTCTTCTTTGTTTATATAGCCATTTTTTGGAGTGATAAATATACGTAGGTTATCACCCTTGGTATCATAGCTGAGTTCAGAAATTCCAGTCTTAGCAATATCAATATTAATGACAAAATTGTTTAGACCATCAAAACTTGGTTTTATTTTTTGAGAATGTTTCAAAAAAATATATTGACTTGGTAATGCAAAACCAGCGCAGACAATATCTACACGTTTTCCTAGTTGCTCCAAAAAGAGCTTAAGCGCCAAGGCGCTACCGATAGCGTCACCATCAAAATGTTTTTTGAAAGTAATTAAGATGTTTTTCTTGTCTTCTATCGCTTTGTTGAATTGTTCTATTTTACCGAGTGCCATATTTTTTGTTACAACTAAGTATCTACAAGCTTAAATACCTAGTGGCAACACCTTTTTTCTGTACTTTTGAGTAAAAAAAGGGGGATAAGAGATTATATACTAAACAACCTTTTGTGTCAATAGAGCCACATAATAAGCGTTTTTTGTAACTATTTGGCTAATTTTAGGCAATTTCTTGCAAAAAATGAGATATTGAGGTAAACTAGTATTATCTTTAAACAATTCGGATTTCCGGATAATACGGATGATACTGATATTTTTAAGGAGTAAACATTGATTTTATAAAAAATTTTGTAAACAGTATCCGGAAAATCAGGATTATCCGCATATCTGGATTGTTAAAATGATAAATATATGGGAAGTCTAGCAAAATCTTACGAGCCAAAAAAATACGAAGATGATATTTACAAATCTTGGGAAGATAGTGGATTTTTTAATCCAGATGTTTGTATTGAAAAGGGTGTTACTGATAGAAATGCCAATCCTTTTACCATAATTTTACCACCACCAAACGTCACAGGAACACTCCACATGGGTCATGCAGCAATGCTCGCGATAGAAGACGTAATGGTCAGATATCACCGTATGAAAGGCGACAAGACGCTCTGGGTGCCTGGTACAGATCATGCAGCGGTGGCGACTGAATCAAAAGTTGAAAAGATGCTGATTGAATCAGGAGAATTCAAAAAACCAAAAGAAGAATTGGGTAGAGAAAAATTTCTAGAAAGAGTCGGAAAATTTGCCCAAGAATCTCATGACACTATCGTCAATCAATCCAAAAAAATGGGTTCTAGTTTGGATTGGAGTAGAGAAGCTTTTACACTGGACGACAAGAGAAATCTGGCTGTC
The DNA here is from genome assembly GCA_002773185.1 of Candidatus Magasanikbacteria bacterium CG10_big_fil_rev_8_21_14_0_10_36_16. Classification (GTDB taxonomy): domain Bacteria; phylum Patescibacteriota; class Patescibacteriia; order Magasanikbacterales; family UBA922; genus UBA1557. The sequence goes on from PFBU01000057.1 coordinate 6,283, forward strand.
AAAACTGTGTTCAAAAAAATGTATGAAGACGGTCTGATTTATCGAGGGTTTAGGGTAATCAATTGGTCAGTGAAAGGTCAGAGTACTTGTAGTGATGATGAACTGGTTCATATTGAACGCCCAGCCAAAATGTATTATTTCAAATATCACAAAGATTTTCCGATTACAATTGCGACTACCCGTCCGGAAACAAAACTAGGGGACACAGCAGTAGCTGTGAGTCCAACAGGAAAATTCAAAAAATATATTGGTCAAGAATTTGAAGTACAAGATGTTGGACAACAAGGTCATAATTTGAAAATAAAAATCATTGGGGACGATCATGTTGATGAAAGTTTTGGTACCGGAGCTCTTGGTGTGACGCCAGCACATAGTCCTGTGGATTTTGAGATGTATTTGAAACAAAAAGTACTTGGTCAAGACATCGGACTTATTCAAGTGATTGGTGAAGATGGCAAAATGACTGGCAATGCTGGTAGTGATTATGTTGGTTTGTCTGTAGAAGAAGCTCGTGAAAAATTTGTGAATTATTTGCGTACGACAGGTCTGCTCGAAAAAGAAGAAGATATAATGCAAAATGTGGGTACGTCAGACAGATTTAAAGATATTGTAGAACCTTTGCCAAAGACGCAATGGTTTATTGATGTAAATAAAAAATTTCAAATAGATGATGCAAACTTTTTTGCTGGGTTACAATTGACTGGTGTTAAAAATGCTGAAGAATATTCACTCAAAGAACTAATGCAAAAAGTAGTTACTACCGGACAAATAAAAATAGTTCCAGAAAAATTTGATAAAGTGTATTTCAGTTGGATAGATAATCTGCGTGATTGGTGTATTAGTCGTCAGATTTGGTATGGACATCAAATTCCTGTTTGGTATAGAAAAGGGACTGAAGAAATTTATGTTGGTGTT
>PFBU01000057.1:7211-7672 GCA_002773185.1 Candidatus Magasanikbacteria bacterium CG10_big_fil_rev_8_21_14_0_10_36_16
GATGATATTACAAATTGGACACAAGATCCAGATACTTTAGACACTTGGTTTTCATCTGGTCTTTGGACATTTTCTACTCTTGGTTATCCAAATTTAGATTCACAAGATTTGAAAACTTTTCATCCAACAACAGTAATGGAGACTGGTTATGATATTTTGTTTTTCTGGGTGGCTCGTATGATTCTCATGACGACTTATACTCTTGGTCAAGTTCCTTTTGAAACTGTTTATTTGCATGGTCTGGTGCGTGATGAACAAGGACGTAAGATGAGCAAGAGCTTGGGAAATATTATCAATCCACTAGATATGATAGACAAATATGGTACTGATGCTACCCGTCTTTCACTTTTGCTTGGCAGTACCCCTGGTAATGATATGAAATTGTCTGAAGAAAAAATTGGTGGTTTTAGAAATTTTGCTAACAAACTTTGGAACGTCGCAAGATTTATTGAAATGACAGT
>PFBU01000057.1:7709-18989 GCA_002773185.1 Candidatus Magasanikbacteria bacterium CG10_big_fil_rev_8_21_14_0_10_36_16
GTTTGCCAGAAGCCAAAACTCTTTCAGATAAATGGATTTTACAAAAATTGAATGAAGTAAGTAACGTAGTTGTAGATAATTTGGATAGCATGAATTTGTCTTACGCTGGTGAAAAACTTCGCGATTTCACTTGGAACGATTTGGCTGATTGGTATCTAGAGATTGCCAAAATTGAGCCCTCCTTCGCTTCATCCGACGTTAAAGCTATGAATGACAAGGGAGCTTCGGCGGACAAAGGAAGTAAATCAAAAATATTGAATTACGCTTTGAATACGGTTTTGAAACTGTGGCATCCTTTCATGCCATTTGTAACTGAAGCTGTCTGGCAAGAATTTTATGGTAAAGAAAATATTTTGATGGTAGAAAAATTTCCAGTGAGTGATGAAAAAAATGAAGACACAAAAGATTTTGAAATTATCCAAAATGTGATAGTTGGTATTCGTTCAGTAAAAGGTGATTACAAGATTGATCCTGTCAAAAAATTGAACGTAACAATTTCAGCTGGTGATAAAATTGATATTTTATCAGAAAATAAAGCAGTACTTTCTAAGTTAGCACGTTTAGAAAATTTACAAATAAACCAATCAACTAATAAACCAGTAAACTCTGTGTCTTTTGTAGAAAGTGGTTTAGAAATTTTTGTTGAACTTGCGGGCGTTGTTGACTTTGCCAAAGAAAAAGAAAAACTAGGTAGTGAAATAGAACAATTGACTAAATACATCGCAGGACTTGAAGGTAAACTAAATAATCCAGGGTTTGTAAGTAGTGCTCCAGAAAATATTGTGACTCAAGAAAAAGAAAAATTGGCAGAATCAAAAGAAAAGTTGGAGAAGTTAAATAAACAATTTCAAGCAATTTAAGATATGTCAGATTCAGAACTTAGTTTGAGAGGGGAGTTATTAAAAAATTCTGAAAATAAAGAAACAGAATTAGTAACTAGTTTTGTTTCTTCTTTAGAAAGTTTAAATGATTTTTTATTGGCGAATGATTTATTTGAAAACCAGACTTTTGAAACTTATTTTTTGAATGTATCAAATTTAAAAGCGGATGTAGATGAAGTTTTATCAGCAGTTAGGTTTGTAAAAACTCAAGACAAATTAATTAAACAAATGGAACATGATTTGAAAAATATTACACAGCGTGTCTTCGCGTCCTTTACCATTTTGAATAAGTTTATATCTAATAATATTTTTGGAATTACTACAGAAGATAAAGCTATGTTTTTTGATGTTCTTTTTTTATTAAGAGAAAATTGGTATAGGTTCTATGTAGCTTTCAAAGATATTTTGTTGAAAGCCTTGTCAGAAAGTATAGTGCCGATAGAAAATCAAGGCAGCTTACTAGATATTAATGTTTTGAAAAAAGTTTTTTATTTTTTTAGTTCAAGTGAATTACCAGGTTTATTGAAAGAAGCTGAAATCTATAAGAGAGCTGGGCAATTTAGTTCTTATCAAGGTATACAAGATAGAAAAGTAAATATGGATGTAGATTGGGATGTTTTAAGTGAACATCTTGTTGGTAAAAAAATAAAAGGAGATACAGCTGTTGTTACAAATTTTGTTTTGAATGCATTGCGCAATTCTTTGAAAAAAAGAATTGAAGTAGAAGGTGAACATACTGAGTTAAGATTACAAATTTTTGTTGAAAATGATGAGCTGGTTATCAAAGTGGAGGATACCGGCAAAGGTATGGAAGATAAACATCTCAATCCTGATAGTAAAGATTTTATTTTTTTATCAGGTAATTCGGGGACTGGTAGTACGGGATTGGGTTTGTCTTATATAAATACTAGGTTAGCCTCTATGGGTGTTGAATTACGTGTATTTTCTAGGAGAGTCGCTGAAAGTTCTGCTGATGATAAACCTTTTGTTTATTATAGTAATGGTGGAGGTAAAAAAGATTTTCACATGTCTTTTTATCATGGTGAAGATGCTGAGGGTTTGGTATCATCAAATATTTCAAAACATGGTACTTTGTTTGAAATTTATTTACCATTAGAATAAGTTTTTATCATTTTATAACTAATTAATTATATGAAAATAATTACTGACGAAAATAAAATTCAAGAACTTCTTGAACGTGGTGTGGAAGAAGTCATTGTCAAAGAATCTTTGAAAAAAAAGTTGGAAAGTGGTAGACAATTGACTGTAAAATTTGGGATAGATCCAACAGGTTCTTCTATTCATATTGGTCATGCTGTCCCTCTGCAAAAGTTGCGTCAATTTCAAGAACTTGGGCATCATGTCATTTTACTCATCGGTGATTATACTGCCATGATTGGTGACCCGACTGGTAGAAATGCTACTAGACCAATGTTGACCAAAGATGATATTCAGAAAAACATGAAAAATTATATAGCTCAAGCTGGCAAAATTTTGGATATGGATAATGTAGAAGTAAGGTATAATAGTGAATGGTTTGAAAAAAAAGGTGCCAGTTTTATGATGGAACTTACAGGTATGGTGACTGTGGCGCGTATTTTGGATAGAGATGATTTTCAAAAACGTCTCAAAGAGGGAAGTGATATTGCTATGCAAGAAATATTATACCCGCTAATGCAAGGTTATGATTCTGTAGAGTTAAAGGCTGATGTTGAAATTGGTGGTACTGATCAAAAGTTCAATTTGCTCATGGGTAGAAAATTGCAAAAAAAATATAATCAAGAAGAACAAGATGTAGTGACAGTGCCACTGCTTGAAGGTACTGATGGTGAGAAAAAAATGAGTAAAACTTATGATAATTTTATTGCTGTTTTGGATACGCCAGAGGATATTTTTGGCAAGACCATGTCTATTCCAGATGGTTTGATAATAAAATATTTCAAATTGGCGACAGCTGTGCCAATGGAAGAAGTAAATGAATATGAAAAAATGTTAGCGACTGGCACAAATCCTAAAGATATTAAAATGAAGTTAGCCTTTGCATTGACTGAATTTTATTGTGACAAAGAGGGTGCTTTGCAAGGTCAAACCAACTTTGAAAAAGTCATCCAAAGTAAAGATAGACCAGACGAAATTGCTGAACTAAAACCTGCAAGTTACAATATTATTGAAGTATTAGTTGAATCAGGCCTTTGCACTGGCAAGAGTGACGCTAGGCGTGCTATAGAGCAAGGTGGTGTCAAAGTAAACGATGAAAAAATTGAAGCTTTTGATTATGACACTAAGCCAGAAGACGTAATACAAAAAGGTAAAAGATTTTTTGTCAAAGTGAAATAATATGAATAAAATTTTACAAACAAAAATTGAGGAAATTCTGGGATTGGAAAATTTCAATTTTTCTACACCTCCAAAACCAGAGATGGGAGACTTGTCGCTATCTATGTTTGTGATTGCCAAGGAACAAGGCAAAAATCCTGTCGAAGTTGCAAGTGCTTTTGTAGAAAATTTCAAATTACAAACCTCCCAAACGGCGGTCAAGAATCCAAATAACAAATTGATTTCAGATGTAAAAGCTTTTGGTTCGTATGTAAATTTATTTTTAAATACTTCTGAAGTTAGTAAATTAATTTTAGAAGATGTAAATGAAAATTTTGGAAACAATAATATCGGTCAAGGTAAAAAAGTTTTGATTGAATATCCTTCCCAAAACACTCACAAAGAATTTCACATTGGACATTTTCGTAATGTTTGTGTGGGTAATACTATCGTGCAAGTTTATCGTGCTAGTGGCTACGACATGGTTCCGATGAATTACGTCAACGATTTTGGTCGTCATGTCGTGAAATGTTTATGGGGAATTTTGCATAGTTCTGAGTTTGGAGTAGAGAGTTCAGAGATTGAAAATGCAGAGAATAAGCAGAAAATGCTTGGTGAAATTTATGTCAAAGCTAGTAATTATTTGAAAGAATATGACAAAGAATATAATGAAGAATTGGACGATATACAAAAAAGGTTAGAAGGTGGTGAAGAAGAAATTACCAAATTATTTTTGGAAACAAGAAAATGGAGTACAGATGGTTTTGCTGAATTGATGAAAGAAATGAAAGTAGAACATGATTCTATTATTTATGAAAGTGAAGTCAAAGCTACGGGTCAAAAATTAGTTGATGAATTATTAGAAAAGAAAATAGCTGAAGTTGGTGAAGGTGGTGCAATCATCGCTGACTTGAGTAAATACAATTTGGATATTGCTTTGATTCGTAAAAGTACTGGTGGAGGAGTATACATGACGAGTGATTTGGCATTATCTTCAGAAAAATTTAAACGTTATGATGTAGAAGAAAGTATCAATATTACCGGCAGTGAACAAGATTTTTATTTCAAACAACTTTTCAAAGTTTTGGAGTTGAATGGTTTTCACAAAAAAATGACTCATATTGGTTATGGTCTTATCAATACTCCAAATGGTGGCAAAATGTCTTCTCGTTCGGGTGGTGTGATTCTTTATGAAGATTTGCGTGATCAGATTTTTGACTATTTAGAAAAAGAGACTAGAAATCGTCATTCCGATTCCTCCTCCACCGCCGACTCGGCGGTTTCGGCGGACAAGTGGTCTGAAGAAAAAATAAATAGTACAGTACAAATTTTGACAATGGCAGTACTCAAGTTCACTATGCAAAAACACGAAGCCGACAAAGTCGTGAAGTTTGATTTTGAGGAAGCTGTGAGTTTTGAGGGTTTTAGTGCACCATATATTTTGTATACTGTGGCTCGTATCAATAGTCTGAAAAGAAAATTTGGAAAAGAAAATTTGGAATTATTAGAAAAGGATTTTGATTTGTTTACAGAAGACGAAGTAAAAAATTTGGTTTTAAAGATGTCAGATTTTCCTGAAGTAGTAGAAAAGGCTCTCCAAAATTATAATTCTTCAGTTATTGCGAAGTATTGTTTTGATTTAGCCAAAATGTATAATGATTTTTACAATAAACATAGTGTTCTCAAGGCAGAGAATGAAGAGTTGATAAAATCTAGATTATATTTGAGTACAAAAGTTGCTGAAGTTTTGACAAAGGCTCTTGGATTGCTTACAATAGATATTGTTGATGAAATGTAAAGTATCCAGATATCCGGATAATCCAGATTTATGGATAAATTAGTTGGAAGTCTTTAAAGTTTGTAAAGTCGAAAGTTCTTTAGGACTTTATAGACTTTTGACTTTATGAACTTTATAGACTATTTGTTATTTGAGTGAAAATTAACTTTATCATAACTGATTATGTTATATAGAAAAATTATTCGTCCAATACTCTTCAAAACTGATCCAGAAAGGATACATCATTTTGTAATTAATTTTTTGGGTGCAACTAGCGTTTTGCGCCCTTTTTATTTTTTGATAAAAAAGTTTTTGTTTATTGATGATCCTCGTCTACATGTAAAAATTGGTAATATTGAACTCAAAAATCCTGTTGGTTTGTCAGCCGGCTTTGACAAAGATATTACAGCACCTCTTGCTTATCCAATGCTTGGTTTTGGTTTTGCTGAATTAGGATCAATCACCAACTCAGCTCAGCCTGGTAATCCGAAGCCTAGACTCTGGCGTATTCCAGAGGATAACGGTTTGATTGTTTATTATGGTTTATCAAATTGTGGTAGTTTAGAAGCTAGCAGAAGAATCAAGAAAAAATTAGCCAAACGTGATATACCTTATGGTGTGAGTATCGCTGTGACAACTGGACTAAAAGAAAATGAAATGGCTGATGATTATGTGCGTTCATTTTTGGATTTGTATGAATTAGCTGATTATATTACACTCAATGTTAGTTGTCCGAATGTGGCTAAGTGTGATGTCTTTGCTCAAGTTTCTTTTATAGAAGAACTTTTGCAGAAAATTATGAATATTGTCTCCGCCCAAGGCGCCTGCCTGTCCGGTAGGCAGGGATCAGTATCCTCTGGAAAAAAAATAAAGAAAGATATTTTCATCAAGATTGGACCAGACATGAGTTATGAAGATTTGGACAAAGTAATAGATTTGTGTTTGAAATATGAAATTACAGGAATTGTGGCTACAAATCTGATAAAAGATAGATCTTGGGTCAAGAAATTCAATTCATCAGAAGAAAAATTGAATCATCCTGGTGGAATTTCTGGAAAACATTTACAAGAGAGAAGTAACAAAATAATTAGTCATATTCGTGAACGTGCTGGAAGTAAATTGAAAATCATTGGTGTTGGTGGAATTTTTACAGCAGAAGATGTTTATGATAAGATGAAAGCAGGCGCTGACGCTGTGCAAATGATTACTGGTTTTATTTACGGTGGGCCGTTTACTATTAGAAAAATTAATAAAGAGTTGGTGAAGATTTTGGAGGAAAAAGGTTTAAATAATTTGCAAGACATAAAATAGTTATATGATTATACAAAAAAGTGATAGTGAAAAATTGGCAGAACTGAAAAAAATGGTTTTTGTAGACAACTGTGGGATGTCAAAAGTCTTTAGTTATTTTATAAAATCAGGCACAGAAGTGACAGAGGTAAAAGTTTTGTTGGATGTTTCAAATTGCATTCAACAAACTGTTGATAATATTTTTAGCTATTCATCTAATGGATTAGAATTAGTACAGGCTACTAGATTTTTTGTACTTAATAAAATTGATAAATAATGTATGGTCTCAATTGTGGAAAAATTCCAAACTAAAAGAATTTTAAATCAAATAATAAAAAAAAATTCCTTATTTTGGGAAAAGGTTGGACAAAAAAATACTTTAAGACTTTTTAAAAAAGTCGCTAAATATGTTCCAGCCTATAAAGATTTTTTATCAAAAAATGGTATTGATTATAAAAAAATTAAAACTTGGTCAGATTTTCAATTAGTGCCAATCACTGATAAAAAAAATTATCTACAACAATATTCATTGGAAGATCTATGTTGGTATGGACGAATAGATAAACCGTTAGTATTTACTTCTACTTCTGGTTCAACTAGTGTGCCATTTTATTTTCCACGTAGCCACCAGATTGATTGGCAATCAGCAGTTACTCATCAACAATTTTATGATCAAGGTAAAGCTGACTCTACTTTAGTAATAGTTACTTTTGGAATGGGGCTTTGGATAGGTGGTCTGATTACTTACCAAGCTTTTGAGATTATAGCTCGCAATGGTAAAAAACCAATTTCTATAATTACTCCTGGAATAAATAAAAAAGAAATTTTTAAAGCATTGCGTGATTTGGCACCTAAATATGGGGAAGTGATTTTAGCTGGTTACCCACCGTTTATAAAAGATTTATTGGATGAAGCAACAGCAAATAATATAGATTTAAAAAAAATAAAAATGCGCTTTGTAATGGCTGCTGAAGTCTTTACTGAAAATTTTCGTGATTATCTGATGGAACGAGCAGAAAATTTGAATGTTTTTACTGATTTTCTACATATTTATGGTAGTGCGGATATTGGTACAATGGCTACTGAATCTACACCCGGAATATTAGTAAAACGATTAGCTAACCAGAATCAGCTATTGTTTGAAAATTTGTTTGAGCATTGGACAAAAAGTCCGACTGTAGCTCAATATAATCCTAATTTTATTAATTTTGAAGCCATAGATGAACAAATTTTATTGACAGGAAATAATGCTATTCCGTTGATTCGTTATGCGATTGGTGATCGTGGGGGAGTATATAGTTATGAACAAATAAAAAATAAATTTACAAAATTTGGTATTGATTTGGAAAAAGAGGCAGCTAGTCGTGGTTTGTTGCCTTATTGGCAACAATTACCATTTATATATATATTTGAACGCATGGATTTGTCTGTTACTATTTATGGAGTTAATATTTTTCCTCAAATTATTCGTGAAGTATTATTGAAGGATAATCTACAAAAATACATTACTGGTAAATTTACTTTACAGACAAAATTTACTGGAAAACAAGATCAATATTTGGAAATTAATTTAGAATTAAAAGCCCAAATAGAATTACCAACACATTTGTCTGTGACAGTAAAAAAAGAAATTTTATCTGCTCTAATAGAAAAAAGTTCAGAATTTTGTGAGTTATCTAAATTGCTTGGAGAGCGTGTTCATCCCAGTATCAATTTTTTTTCATTTGAACATCCTGAATATTTTAAACCAGGAGTAAAACAAAAGTGGGTAATTCAATAATAATTTTTATAGTATGTCTACATTTGAAAAACCAATTTTTTTAGATAGTGTTTCTTTGTTGGAATATAAAAAACAGGTTGAACCAACTAAAATTTTAGACACGTATGAAGATCAATTGAAAGAATTATTTTTGATTCGTAACCCACGTTTTCGTTTTGATTTAAATTATGAAAATGATTGGCAAAGTTTTTTAAAAGGACATATTCATGAGCGTTCTTTGAGTGATTGTGGTCAATGGGTTTTTTTTCCATGGAGTAAAAGTTTGGTACATTATTTATCAGAAGAAATGCATTTGGAAATGAGAACTGCACGTAACCGAAATATTATTAACGAAGACGAACAAAAAAAAATTTACAATTCATCGGTTGCAATTGCTGGGTTGAGTGTTGGTAGTCATCCAGCACTTACGATGGCTATTATGGGGATGGTCAAAAAATGGCGTTTAGCTGATCCCGACACAATTTCTGGATCGAATTTGAATCGTATTAGGGCAGATGTGACACAAATTGGCGAAAGTAAATGTTTTTTGATTACGCGTCAAATATATCAAATCAATCCATATGCTGAAATTTTGGCATATGACAAAGGGGTAGATGATTCAAATATCTCTGAGTTTTTGTCTGGTGTTGATGTTTTGGTTGAAGAAGTGGATAATTTAGCAATGAAAATTAGTTTACGTTTGGAAGCAAAAAAATACAAAATTCCAGTTTTGATGGCTACTGACAACGGAGACAATGTTATTGTAGATGTTGAACGCTATGATTTGCATTCTGATTTAAAAATATTTAATGGTGTGGCTGGAGATTTATCTTTTGAAGAGTTTTTAAAAATTCCTCCTGCTGAGATGCCACGTCTGGCGACCAAGATAGCTGGTTCAAAATTGATTACCTCTAGGATGCAAGACTCTTTATTAGAGGTAGGAAAAAGTATTTATTCTTGGCCACAAACTGGTGATGCAGCCACATTGGCTGGTGTAGCAATTGCTTATATTGCAAAAAGAATATTGATTGGCGACAAAGTATGTGAAGGTAAAATGGAAATAAACTTAGATACAATTTTTGATCCTGATTATAATCTGGATGAATCGATACAACAACGCAACGATCAACGGATTAAATTTTTACAAACGATTGGTCTTGAAGATCTACAGCTTCAATCGGATATAAAGAAAGTTATTTTAGCAGGTGTGCGTGCCCCGTCTGGGGACAATTCTCAGCCGTGGCGATTTCGGGTAAAAAGTGGTATAATTGAATCATATAATTTACCGGAAAAAGATAATCCAATTTTTAATTACAAACAACGTGGTTCGCACATGGCACACGGAGCTTTATTGGAGAACATGAAAATTGTGGCGACAGAATTGGGCTATAAAACAAAGATAAAATTATTTCCTGATTCAACTAATGTCGATTTGATTTCACAATTAATTTTGGAAAAAGGTGATGTTGAAAAAAACAATCTCTATCAATCAATTTTTCAACGTTCAATCAATCGCAAAAAATATAGTGATATATTGTTGACTGATGAACAAAGAAAATATTTATTAGATACTGTGCAAGAAATTGGTGGAGGTAAAATATTTTTGGTGGATGACCCAGGGGAAAAGAAATTATTTGGGCAAGCAGTTAGTCAAAATGAAATAGTAATGTTGGAAAATGAACATTTGCACAATTATTTTTTTAGAGATGTTCGTTGGACAGAGAAAGAGGAATTAAAACATAAAAATGGTCTGTATTTAAAAACAATGGAGTTGCCACCACCAGCAGTTTTGATTTTTAAATTATTGAGCAATTGGAAAAGAGCAATTCAATTGAACAAAATAGGTATTTCAAAATTTATTGCCAAACAAAATGCAGTTGTATATGCATCAGGATCAGTGGTTGGAGTAATAACAGTATCATCTTTAGGGACGCCAGAAGAATTTATTTTGGCAGGGCGTTTGATGGAGAGGTTGTGGCTAAAAGCTAATAAATTAGGTCTAAGTTTTCATCCAATAACTGGGATTGCTTATTTGATGATGAAAATTTTAGATGACAAAAACGAGGTGCTAAGTACCAAACATATCAAAATAATAAAAGATTCGTTTAAACAGATTAAACAAATATTTGGATTAACCGATGAAACTATTGCACTACCATTTAGAATTGGGAATGGTGGTAAACCTAGTGGCCAATCTTCACGTCTTGATCCAGAAATAATTTTTGAATAATAAAATATTGGTATGACATTTATTGGTACTAATCTAGATCTTTTAACTGTTGGTCTAACTACCGCTAGTATTGGTATTTTAAGTTTTATTGTATATTTTAATAATCTACGCAATGTCACCAATCAAGCTTTTCTTTTTTTTGCTTTAATTACAATTGTCTGGGGTTGGGTGAATTATTTTAATTATCAAATACGTGAACCTTTATTTTTTTTGTTTTTGACTAGGATGACACTTTATTTTGCTGTGTGGCATGCCTTTGGGATTTTTCAATTTTTTTATGTTTATCCCAATGAATCAATAGTTTTTAATAAATTTTATAAATTTTTCTTTCGTCCTTTGGCCTTGGTTACTTCTGTTGTAGTACTTACCCCTCTGGCTTTGGGTCAAATTATTGGTTACCTACCAGATGGTAGAATTGGAAAAATTTCCAACGGTCCGGGAATGGCCTTGTTTGGTTTTACTATATTTAGTTTTGTGATTAGCGCTCTAGTAATCATGATTAAAAAAATATTAAAAGCAAGTAAACAACAAAAAAAACAATTAAATTTGATTTTGACTGGAACGATTTTAACCTTTGCCTTATTATTAGTTTTTAATTTTATTTTACCATCAGTTTTTTCAAAATCACAATTCATTCCTTATGGGATGACTTTTATTTTACCTTTTATACTGTTTACTGCATATACCATCATTAAACATGGTTTGTTTAATGTCAAAGTGGTGATGGCCGATTTGTTGGTGTTTATTTTAGCAATGGTTACTTTACTGGATGTGGTGATTACCAAGGATTTGTGGAGTATTCTTTTTAGAATAGTTGTTTTTATTTTGGTTTTAATCTTTGGTATTTTTTTGATTAGATCAGTTACAAAAGAAGTCAAACAAAGAGAAGAGCTTGCTGTATTAGCTAAAAATTTGGAAAAAACCAACCTTCGTCTCCAAGAATTAGACCAACAAAAAACAGAATTTTTATCTATTGCTTCCCATCAACTTCGCACACCCCTTACTATTATTCGTGGCTATATTGAGC
>PFBU01000057.1:19033-20968 GCA_002773185.1 Candidatus Magasanikbacteria bacterium CG10_big_fil_rev_8_21_14_0_10_36_16
AAAAATTGAAAGAAACGCTCAATAATATGGATGAGAGTAACAATAGACTCATGAACCTTGTGGAAGAATTTTTGGATGTGACCCGTATAGAACAGGGAAGAACAAAGTTTGTCTTTGCTGATACTAGTGTCAATGATCTTATCTCTAGTGTAGTAAAGGAATTGAATATGAAACCAGAAGTCGTAGAAAAGAAACTGAAGATTGTTTGGAAACCAAATATTAATATTGACAAAATAAATATGGATGAAGAAAAAATTCGTCATGTTATTTTTAATTTTCTAGATAATGCTATCAAGTATAGTGATAGAGGTAGTATCAATGTGTCTATTGAAAAAGAAGATGAAGGTTATGCTTTCCGCGTAAAAGATCATGGCTTTGGTTTCAACGAAGAAGATGGGGTAAACTTTTTTCAAAAGTTTTATCGTGGTAAAAATGTTCAAGGTACCAATGTCAATGGTACTGGTTTGGGTATTTATGTTTGTAAGAAATTTATTGAAAAGCATAGTGGACATGTCTGGGCCAGTAGTCCAGGACTTGGTAAAGGTAGTGAATTTGGTTTTTGGATACCAGGAGTGAAGGGTGGTGGGGAAAGTGGAACTGGGAACGGAGAATGAAAATAGTTTATAAATTTCATAAAGTTTTTCTATTTTAGCTATTTTTTTGGATTACTTTATGGACCTTACAAACTTTTGACTTTAAAACTCCTATATTTGCTTTTTCTCCTAAAAGTGCTATAATATTCAAGCTTTTAATTTTTTAATTTTTTATACTATGTTCAAACAAAATCCCGATGAATTAGCTAATTTATCACAAGAAACTAACCGTTCTCACAGCAATGCTCATCAGCACGAAGATGACCAAGTAGAGACTGTAGTTGGTCCTTCTGTAGTGGTAGAAGGTGATTTTGTTTCTGAAGGTAATATTTTGATCAAAGGTACTGTCTCTGGTAATGTCAAAACTGGGCGCCTTTTGACAGTAGAAGAAGGTGCTAAAATTTTAGCCAATGTTAAGGCAGGTGAGGCTGTAGTTTCTGGAGAAGTTCAGGGTAATGTCAAAATTGATGGTAAATTGGAACTCACAGCTTCTGCTAGACTAATGGGGGATATTACTTGTGATGTTTTGGTGATAGAAGCAGGGGCACTACTTCAGGGTAAAGTATTTATGAATGGTTTGGAAGAAATGTCAAAAAATGAAAAAAAAGTAGTTAGACGCACCAAAAAGACTATGGAAGAAGATATAGATTCAAGTTTGGATGAATAGTTTTCTTGTTGATTAGTTTTAAAATTCTTCTTTATGTATGTCTATCTCTATGACAATTTTTTAAAGAGCAAAAGATACGACTCGCTTATCAAAGCTATGGAAACGAGATTGACGGATTATGGTGTCGCTGGTAAAATCATCCGACTTCAGCGTTATACCAATTGTGAGATGTTGATTGAAGACGAAATTCGTAAAGGTGCCAAAAATATTGTAATCGTGGGCAACGACATCACTTTTGGACACGTACTTTCACGCGCGGCTTCTTGTCGTGTGACTTATGGTTTTTTGCCAGTTGGTACTGAAAATAGTATTGCAGATGTTTTGGGTATTCCTGTTGGGATTAATGCTTGTGATGTGTTAGCCAAAAGACGAAAATTATTTTTGGATGTGGGTTGGCTCAACAATCGTTATTTTATTTCTCAACTTCATATTCCGCCAAGTGATATAGAAATTGAGTATGATGAAAGTTTCAAAGTAGCCAGTAAAGGTAGAAAAATGGAATTGGTAGTTTGTAATTTGAAGCCTTTTGTTTGGTCAAAAGGTGGAAAAAAATATGTGGTTCATCCTCAAGATGGTAAGCTTGAAGCTTTTTTACGTCCGATTGTCAAAAAAGGTGTTTTCCAGAAAGAGCAATTTGAAGAACCAAGTATTTTTCCCTTTGAAGAAATCGTTGTT
>PFBU01000057.1:21077-21782 GCA_002773185.1 Candidatus Magasanikbacteria bacterium CG10_big_fil_rev_8_21_14_0_10_36_16
TTTTTGTACAGAGGTCGGAGTGGTGGAATGGTATACACACTAGCTTGAGGTGCTAGGCTCGCAAGGGCGTGGGGGTTCGAGTCCCCCCTTCGACACTATAAAATACAATAAAATTATGAAAAAAATACTTTTGTTTTCATCATTGTCGGCAATTATTCTTGGTCTTTTGTTGGTTATTGGTGGTATAGGTGGACTGGTATTTACTTACAAAAATGTCGTGAGAGAAAATATTACGACATCTAAAGATGCAAATATAGCCAATGTTCCTGTACGTGGACCATTCACTATCAAAGCTCAAGCCGATACAATTAGAGAACATGTTTTACGCATAACTGAAGGTAAGACATTCTCTGAAATGCCTCAACAGATTCCTAAACTAGACGAGAATAATGAACCTGTTTTAGATAAAGATGACAAAAATGTAATGACAGAAAATACTACTCGCAATATTTGGATTACGGCAACGACACTAATGACAGCTTTGAATCTGGGAATGCTTGCCTATGCATTTTTCAGTCTTACACTTTTATTTGGACTTTTTTCTGTTTGGATTGGTATAATCTTTTTTATTTTAAGTCAAAAAATAGTAAAATCTCTTTTTTGAAAGATTAAATTTTTGTGAATTAACCCTGTGAGTCCTGCGGGACATCACAGGGCGTCTATTCATTATTGTTAGTTTATTATAATTTGAACAGTTTCAGTTGT
>PFBU01000057.1:21803-27314 GCA_002773185.1 Candidatus Magasanikbacteria bacterium CG10_big_fil_rev_8_21_14_0_10_36_16
ACTGGAATTATACAAGCTTGTATCCCTGTTACCACTGTGAAGAAATCACTAGGGCTTATTAGTTTTTCTATATGTTTTCCTGTTGAATTGCTTGTTGGATTGAAGACCGGAGCGAGTGTATCAATTGATGGAGTTTGTTTGACGGTTGTAAAAATATTAGAGAATGAAGTATTTTTTGATGTTATGCAAGAAACTCTTTTAAGGACGACTCTTGGTAATCTTACATCTGGACAACGGGTAAATATTGAGCGTTCGTCTTCATCAGGAGGTGAGATTGGTGGACATATAATTTCAGGTCATGTTCATGACATGGCTAGCATAATTCACATTGAAGAATCAGAAAACAATCATGTAGTAACTTTTCAACTACCTTTAGGACTTTCCAAATACATTTTTAACAAAGGTTTTATTGCTCTTGATGGTGCTAGTCTGACAGTAGTTGATCACAATTTTTCTGAGGCTACATTCAAAGTTTGGTTTATACCAGAGACTTTGGCACGAACAACATTTGGTTTCAAAACTCTTGGCGATTCAGTCAATGTTGAAGTAGATCAATCTACACGTATTGTTGTTGATACTATTGAAAGAATTCTTCCTCAGTATCTCAGTAACTTGAAAGATAAAAAAGATTAGCTTTTTTATAGTGAATACTTTTGTTGTTCAACATTTTTTAGCTAAAAAATTGTGTAAAGTATTTAACAAAGCATTTAACAAAGCATTGACAAATTCACTCTTTTTTGCTATATTTACCCTGTTCCCGCTCAAAGCGGGCTAGCATTTTACATTTGATGATCGCTCAGTTTAGCCTTTTTGGCTAAGCTGTGAGGAAAGTCCGAACTTCCTTTGAAGAAATTCAATGTCAAGGTAGTGGATAACATCCACCCTCCGTCTCTCACGAGAATTGGAGCGGGAAAGTGCCACAGAGACTATACTAGTCCGCCGATTCGGCGGGCAAAAGGTGAAAAGTGGTTTGGTGTCATTTGCACAATTGACAAATGGCTACAAACTTCGGCTCCCAGTGATGGGATGTCGTGGTAAACCCTATCTGAAGAAAGAGCAGCGTTACGATTTATCGTTTCGAAAAGTTAGCTCGTTTGATCCCGACAGTAATGTCGGGACTAGATAAATGATCATCGCCCCACCCCTCGCGAGGGGTGGGATTACAGAATTCGGCTTATATTTGTAGAATGGACAACAAAAATCATCTTTGTAAATAAGATGGTTTTTTGTTTGACCAAAAGGTTTTTTTGGGGTATTATAGGTATAAATTAACTATAAAAAAATATGAAACGTTCAGAAATTTTACTCATGATTTTGCAAGTGCCGATTGATTTTTTGATGCTTGTTTTGGCTGGTTTCAGTGCTTATTCTTTGCGTTTTAGTCCTTGGATTGTCTCTATCAAGCCGGTTATTTTTGGGTTGCAATTATCTGAATTTTTGAATATTGTGGGTGTTTTTGCAGTGGTTTGGCTTTTTATTTTTGCTGTACTTGGACTTTATTCAGTCAATCCAAACCGTCGCTTTGCCAAAGATTTGGCCAAAGTCATTTTTGCTTGTTTTGTTGGTTTGTCAGTAGTAGCTTTGTACATTGTGCTTTCAGGTAATTTGTTTGATTCTAGATTTTTGGTAGTTTCTAGTTGGGCTTTTGCCATGTTTTATGTCATGTTTGGTAGATTTTTGGTTAGAGGTCTTAAAGCTCTTTTGTATCGTCTGGGTATTGGATTACGTCGGGTGGTAATTATCGGTTCAGAAAATATCAGTGAGACAATTGTCAATACTTTGAATAGTAATCCACGTTTGGGTTACAAAGTTGTGCAAGTGTACAAAAATTATAACAAGAAGTTGAATAAAGAATTATTATCTTTGAACTTAAATGAAATAATTTTTGTCAATCCTCGCGCCAATGAAGAAGAAACTTTGCAAGCCAAATATTTTACAGATTTACATCACATTGTTTTCAAGTATTCTGCTGATATTTTTGCAACTTATTCTACCAATATGTTAGTCTATACTTTGGCTGGGGTGCCGATTGTAGAATTAAAAAAGACGCCACTAGATGGTTGGGGAAGGATTAGTAAAAGAATTTTTGATATTGTAATGAGTATTATTATTTTGATTATTATTAGTCCTGTTATGCTTTTGACTACAATTATTATTCTAATAGAAACAGGTCGTCCAATAATTTACAAAAATGAAAGAATAGGAATTCGTGGTATGAAGTTTTTTACTCTCAAATTTCGTTCAATGTATCAGCAAGATTCTACCGGTAGCCAATTTGGTAAGTCAGGTTTGGAAGCTGAGAAAAAAGAAAAAGAGTTGATAAATAAAAATGGTAGTAAGCAAGGTCCAATTTATAAGATTGAAAATGATCCTCGTGTCACGCCCTTTGGTCGACTTATTCGTCGTTTCAGTATTGATGAGTTGCCACAATTTTTCAATGTTTTGTTTGGTAATATGAGTATTGTCGGACCACGTCCTCATCAACCAAGAGAAGTGGAAAAATATGCTGACAAATATCCTGATGTTTTCGTCTTGAAACCGGGTATTACTGGACTTTCTCAAATTTCTGGGCGTAGTGATTTGTCTTTTGAAGAAGAAATGAAACTGGATATTTTTTATACCGAAAAGTGGAGTTTGTATTTGGATTTTATTATTTTTTTCAAAACCCCTTTTATTTTATTTAGAAAGAGGAGGGTACTTTGAATTTTAAAAGTATAATCTTGATTGGATACGAAATACGAAAAATACGAAATTACGAAAATTTTTTAAGTAAGTTCGTATGTTCGTAAGTTTCGTATTTCGTATCCATAAGATTAATTACTTATTTATCTATGAGAATTGCATTAGTTCATGATTATCTGTCTCAAGATGGGGGAGCTGAGAGAGTCTTGCAGGCGTTTCACGAAATTTGGCCAGAAGCGCCAATTTTTGTTTTGTTTTATGATCAGGATAAAATAAAAAGTTTTGCAGATGCTGATATTCGTGAATCTTTTTTGGCCAAATTTCCCTTTATAAAAAGTAAATATCAGTGGTATTTGCCACTCATGCCTATTGCCACAGAGAAACATAATTTGAGTGAATTTGATGTGGTACTTTCTTCTACTAGTGCTTTTGCCAAAGGTATTCTTACCAAAGAAGATGGCTTACATATTTCTTATTGTCATACACCAACTCGTTATCTTTGGTCTGACACACACGAATATATCCAAGATCTCAAATATAATTTTTTGGTAAAATTATTTTTGCCTAGGCTAATCCACAAATTGCGTATTTGGGATAGAAATAGTGTGGATAGGGTGGACAAGTTCATTGCCAATTCGCATACTGTTTTCAAAAGAATAAAAAAATATTATCGTCGAGAGAGTGATGTTATTTATCCACCAATTGATTTGTCCAAATTTTATATTAGTGCAGATGTTGAAGATTATTTTGTGACAGGTGGTCGTATTGTCAATTACAAACGTTTTGATCTTGTAGTTCAAGCTTTCAATCGTTTGGGTTATAAACTAAAAATTTTTGGTGATGGACCTGCTTTGGAAAGTTTGAAAAAATTAGCCAAAAGTAATATTGAATTTTTGGGTAGAATTTCTGACCAACAAAAGGCCAAAGTCTTGAGTCGTGCCAGAGCTTTCATTCACCCGCAAATAGAAGATTTTGGTATTACACCAATTGAGTCTATGGCTTCTGGTCGTCCGGTAATAGCTTATGGAATGGGTGGAGTGACAGAAACAGTAGTGTCTGGTGTGAGTGGCTTATTTTTTTACAAACAGGATTGGGAAACACTTTTTGATATTGTTCTAAATTTTGATAAATATACTTGGGATAGTGTCAAAATTCGTGAACAAGTGAGTCGTTTTGATGAAAAGATCTTCAAAGAAAAAATAAAAAATTATGTAGAAAAACATTATTTGGATTTTTTGTCAGAGATGAATAGGTGTGAACTTTAACATTTTTTATAAAGTCTTTTGTTTATTTTTATAAAAATCTAGAAAACTAGATTATAATAAAATAGAGATCCACCCCCACCAAAGGCGGACAGGCAAGGCGGACATGTAAAATTGAGATAATTAATAAGCTGAATCTGCTGTGTCTGCTGACTGCTGAAAATTTTATTTAGCATCGCATTTTATTTATTTTTTACCTGCCAAAGAATTCTTAAGTATGAACATAATTATTGACATCCGTAGTCTAACAGACAAAAAACGTACTGGAGTAGGTGAATATACTTACGAACTTTTGGATAACATTTTTCATCTTGACAAAACAAATAGTTATTATTTGTTTTTTAATTTTTTCAAAAAAAATTCTGATAATATCCCAAAATGGCAACAAGAAAATGTGCATTTTTTACAAACTAAATTCCCTAACAAAGTTTTGAATTTATTACTTTTGTGGAAGTGGGTGAAGCTCGACAAAATATTGCTCCAAAAAATAAACAAAGCAAATAACAAATTACCTTTAGAAAAAATAGATTATTGGTTTTCGCCAAATATAAATTTTGTAAATTTGTCAGAGGATACCAAGCACATCTTGACTATTCATGATCTTAGTTTTGAATTTTTGCCAAAATGTTTTAGCAAAAAAATGTTGTTGTGGCATAGTCTAATAAAGCCACAAGAACAAGCTCACCATGCTCATCTTGTCCTCACTCCATCGCAAAATACCAAACATGATTTGGTAGATATTTATCATCTCAACCCAAATTCTATCAGAGTGTTGTATCCAGGAATTAGTAAAAATTTTTTGGATTTTTTGAAAACCGAGGTAGCTGTAGAGTTTTTGCAGAAAAAATATAATTTACCAAAAAAATTCATTTTCTTTTTGGGTACACTTGAGCCTCGCAAAAATATTTTGGGATTGATAGAAGCTTATCGCAAATCCAATCTGATAAACAAACATATACATCTGGTCATAGCAGGGCGCAGAGGTTGGAAGTACAACAAAATTATTTCTACCATAGACAAAACTAGGGGAGTAAATTATATTGGCTATGTAGATGCGTTTGACAAGCCAGCACTTTATCGGTTGTCTAGTTTGTTTGTCTATCCTAGTCTTTATGAGGGTTTTGGTTTTCCGGTTTTGGAGGCGATGATAAGTGGCGTGCCTGTAATTACCAGCAATAGGTCTTCTTTGCCAGAAATAGCTAGTGAAAAAGTAAGATTAGTAAATCCCCACAATTTGTTTGAATTGAAAAATGCGATGGTAGATAATTTTAGGAAAAAAGAAGAGAATCATTTTGTGGTAGAAGACTTCGCCAAATTTAATTGGGAGGAAATGGCTAAAGATTTTTTGGAGATGTTGTCTGTTTGATTTTTTTGAAGTGTTGGGGGTGTATTGGGGTGGAGTGACGAAATGAGCAAAAGCGAATTTCGTCAAGCGTGTTTAAAAATATAAACTATGAACAATGTGCATCGTCCTTT
Source organism: Candidatus Magasanikbacteria bacterium CG10_big_fil_rev_8_21_14_0_10_36_16 (assembly GCA_002773185.1). Classification (GTDB taxonomy): domain Bacteria; phylum Patescibacteriota; class Patescibacteriia; order Magasanikbacterales; family UBA922; genus UBA1557. The sequence goes on from PFBU01000057.1 coordinate 27,224, forward strand.
TCATCTTTATGATGGTCATACTTATTTTTTGACTGGGAGATGTTATAAAGCAGTGAATTATTTTTATAATGATGAAAGAAAAGAAATGTTT
>PFBU01000057.1:27327-28046 GCA_002773185.1 Candidatus Magasanikbacteria bacterium CG10_big_fil_rev_8_21_14_0_10_36_16
ATCAATTGAAAGATTTGATATAAAATTATTTTCTTGGGTATTATTGGATAATCATTATCATATATTGTTTAGTATATATGTGCCAGACGAATTTCTCTCCGTTCAATTCGTCAATCCAAACAAAGACGAAATCAGTAAAAGCAAATCTTGTTATTCAAATAAAAATTATCCAAACAAAGACGAACGGAATGATGAAATGAGTTCAAACGAATTTCGTCAAACGTTGCAAAAGAAAAAGATTATTGAATTTGTAAGAAAGCTACATAAAGACACTGCACGTTTTATAAATAAAATAGACAAAACTCCTGGTCGTCAAATCTGGTACCAATACTTTGATTATTGTCTTAGAAACAAAGCCGACTTTTGGAAACATTTCAACTATATAATAAAAAATCCTTTCAAACACGGATTAGTCAAAAGTTTGGAAGAAGCCTTTCATTATAAATATTCCAGTAATCCTGTTTGGCTCAAAAGATTTGGAGTAGAAGGAATAAATGAAAGTTTTATCAAATATTCTGTGGAAGAAGTCTTCCTTAAGGATTGATTGTAGGGTATAATTATATAGTAAATTTAAAAATAGCAATCAGAATCAATTGTTATTCAAGATTTGATTAGAAATTAATTTTTAAGAAACCTGCCTGCCGGCAGGCAGGGATCCCTCTTCGTGCTTCGCCGATTCGGGATGAAGTGGTATTATGAAAATAGGCATAGACGCCAGA
>PFBU01000001.1:0-11242 GCA_002773185.1 Candidatus Magasanikbacteria bacterium CG10_big_fil_rev_8_21_14_0_10_36_16
TAAATTCTTTGATTAATAAAAGCAGAAACACTACCAAGGCTGACAACAAATATTTTGGTGATGATTTTTGGCAAATTATTTTCAATACTTTTTATATTACTACAGGTTTCAAAGATAGTGCAATTCGTACTAGTGAACTATTGTTAGCTACGGTACGACAATCAGAAAGTTTACAAGAAATTCTTTATGATTTGGAAATAGAAAATCAAAAATTGAATAATGTGGTAGAGTGGGTGAGAAATAAGGAATATCTTTATGATGAATATCGCAAATTTAGACGCGCGGCTAGTAGTGTCAGTAAATATGGTATGGACAAAGCCATGACTTCGGTAGCTACTCCTTTTATGAATAGTTATAGCAAAGATCTGACTCTTTATGCCAAATATGGACATTTGTCGCAGTGCGTGGCTCGTGAAAAAGAAATAGAAGAAATATTGAACATTGTGGAAGCTGGTAGTGAAAATGTGATTTTGGTGGGTGAACATGGTGTGGGTAAGATGGCGATTATTGAAGGTATTGTCCAAAAAATGATTTCAGGGAGTGCACCAAAAAAATTGTTGGATAAAAGATTTGTTCAAATTTCTACTTCATCACTCATGGCTGGTACGACGGTTTCTGGCGCTCAACAAAGACTTATCAAAATTATGAATGAAGTGTCTCGCGCCAAAAATATTATTTTGTTTATCAACAATTTGCATGATTTGACAGGTATGTCTTCCAATGAGGGTGAAAGCCTCGATGTCTCAGAAACTTTGGCTGAATATCTAGGTAGTGGCAATTTCACTATGTTTGCGACAGCTCTACCAGAAGGCTACAACCGTCATATTGTGAATAGTGAAATTGGTACAGTCTTTACCAAAGTAAGTATTAGTGAGATGAATCAAAATCAAGCTATTAGCGTCTTGGAATCAAAAGCTGGAGAGATAGAATATAAAAATAAAATATTTTTTTCTTATGATTCTTTGTCCAAGTGTGTAGTTTTGACAGACAAGTTTTTCTTTGATCAAAATTTGCCAGCCAGTGCTATTTCGCTTTTGTCAGAAGTTGCTAGTTTTGTAAAAAATAAAAAAGGGCAAAATACTTTGGTTTCTGGTGAGGATGTCGCTGAAGTTGTGGCTCATAAGACTGGTGTACCGGTAGCCAGTATTACAGAAAATGAATCAGACAAATTGATGCGTCTGGAAGAAGAAATGCACAAACGTGTAGTTGGTCAAGACATTGCTGTTGAGCTTGTGTCCAATGCTTTACGTCGTGCTCGGGCAGAGATACGTTCCCAAAAACGTCCGATTGCTAATTTTCTTTTTCTTGGTCCGACTGGTGTGGGTAAAACAGAATTAGCCAAAACTATTGCCGAAATATATTTTGGTGGTGAAGATAGAATGATTAGAATGGATATGAGTGAGTATCAAGATACTAGTAGTATTTATCGGATGATTGGTCAACCTGGACAACAAGGCACTGGTTTGCTGACTGAAGCCGTCAGACAAAAACCTTTTTCATTAATTCTTTTGGATGAACTTGAAAAAGCTGACAAAAATGTGCTCAATTTATTTTTGCAAGTATTTGATGATGGACGTCTGACTGATAGTGTTGGTAGGGTGATAGATTTTACTGATACTATTATCATCGCCACCTCCAATGCTGGGACTAGTTATGTCCAATCACAAATGAATGATGGAGTGGATTTGGATACTATTAGAGATCATCTTATCCATGGAGAACTTGTACAATATTATCGTCCTGAATTTCTCAATCGTTTTGATGGTATAGTACTTTTCAAAGCTCTTAATCGTGAAGAAATAAAACAAATTGCTGGGCTCATGCTCAAGGGTGTAGCCAAAGATTTGGAAACTAGGGGTGTAGGTTTGCGGGTGGAAGAGGCTGCTCTGGAAGCTTTGGCTGATGTTGGTTTTGATCCAGAATTTGGCGCCAGACCAATGCGTCGAGCTATTCAGGACAGAGTAGAAAATAAATTGGCTGAACTTATTTTGCAAAGTAAGTTACAAAGACGTGACACTATTGTTTTGGGTGAGGCTTGTCAGGTTAGAGTGGAGCATGGCTAAACATTGATTGCATAGATTATAAAAAGATTACACTGATTATTCCATCTTTTAAAAAAAGGTGGATTTTGTATTTTAGGGGCATTGACTTTTAGCAAAATTCTGCTATACTGTCACCAATTTTGAAATCTACATTAATTATGAAAAATCAAGAATTAAAAAAGAAAATCAAAAATTATATCTACGCTTATGAACATCCGGGTAGGATAGCGCTATCTAGAAAATATCCCAAGTTACAAAAATCAATTATTTTTGTGCGTCATTTAGAACGTAATGTAAAAAATTTTTTGGATTGGCGTTTACAAACTAGAAAAAGTAACAAATATTTTGAAAATATTATAGCTCGTCATCAATCACTCTTGCGTCGCAAACTTGGGGTGAGTGATCCAAGACTGCAAGAACAAAAAATAACTAATCTCAAACAAGCTATCAAAAAACTTGATGGTATAATTATTCCAGCTGGAAAAATATTTTCTCTGTGGAAAATTGTTGGTAAACCTAGTTATGAAGATGGCTATGTTGATGGGATGTTACTTTCTGGTGGGGAAGTGAAGGAAGGTTTGGGTGGTGGTATGTGTCAATTGTCCAATTTTTTGTATTGGATTTTTCTTCACGCACCGACAGAAATAGTAGAACGCCATCATCACTCCAAAGATGTTTTTCCAGATTCTGGTCGTACTTTGCCGTTTGGTAGTGGAGCAACTATTTTTTATAACTTCGTGGATTTGCAAGTAAAAAATGTTTCTAAATTTCCTTTGCAATTAAAAATTTGGTTGACTGATGATCATTTGAAAGGACAGTTGCTTAGTGGTGGTAGAGTAATTGAAAAATTTCATGTTATAGAAAAAAATCATTTGTTTATCAAAAGAGCTAAAAAATATTTTCGTTATAATGAAATATTACGCGAAGTGCAGATTGAAGGTAGGGTTATTAGAATAGAAAAGGTTACTACTAACTTTGCACCAGTTCTCTACGAAGTAAAAGGTGAATATTTGAAAAAAAATAATTTTGAAGTTTTGGATACTGATTATAAAGATTTATAGGGATTACATTGATTTTTGACAGTCTTAAATAGTGAGACTGTTTTTGTTTTGAGAAGTTTATTTTTAAGAGATAGAACACAGACTACCAAGATTTATCTAAGATTTAGCAGAATCAAATCCCGGGTCAATCCCAGTAATCTTCTGAAATATCAGTTCTATAATCTTCAGACAAAATTTCTAGATGTCTTTGTTGTAGTTTAATTAATTTTGAATATTGCTTTATATTGGAATTTTGCTATAATTCCTGTTGATTATATGATTATCTATTTATTCTACTTTAGCTTTACTTTTACTGTCTCAATCATTGTCACATTTTTTGTGGCGATGATAATGAGAAAGTTGGGGATAGTAGACAAAGCTGGTAAAGAAAAAAGAAAAATTCACAAAAAAACGATTGCTCTTGGTGGGGGACTAGTCATATTTTTTAGTTTTTTCTTGTCAGTCTTATTGACTTGGTTTTTTACTGACAATTTTACTTATGAAATTGTAGGACGCAATTTGCTTGGATTATTTTTTGGGAGTTTAATTTTGGTAATTGGTGGAATTCTGGATGACAAATATATTTTGCGTCCAAAATTGCAAATAGCTTTCCCAATTCTGGCAACCTTGATTATTATTTTGGCTGGTATTGGTCCACATATTATATCCAATCCTTTTGGTGGAATTGTTAGATTGGACTTTTGGCAAGTTAATTTTGGTAGTCTTGGTAATTTTGTGGTAATAGCTGACTTGTTGGTTTTCTTTTGGCTGATGGGTATGATGTTTACTACCAAATTTCTAGATGGCCTGGATGGCTTAGTTTCTGGTATTGTCAGTATTGGCGCTTTGGTACTTTTCTTTTTTTCTTTACAATCTCAGTGGTATCAGCCCGATGTAGCTATGCTCTCAATAATTCTAGCTGGAGCAACTTTGGGCTTTTTAGTCTGGAATTGGTTTCCTGCCAAAATATTTCTTGGTGAAGGTGGTAGTCTCCTTACGGGATTTTTGCTTGGCAGTCTGGCTATAATTTCTGGTGGAAAGATTGCAATTACTCTTTTGGTAATGGCTGTGCCAATTCTTGATGTGGCTCGAGTGATTATTAGACGTATCAAAAATAAAAAACCTGTTTATGTTGGTGATAATGAACATTTACATTTTCGTTTACTTGAAACTGGACTAAGTCAAAAACAAGCAGTATTATTACTGTATAGTATTTCATTTTTGTTTGGTCTCTCGGCTTTGTTTTTACAAAGTAAACAAAAATTATTTGCTTTAATCTTTCTTTTTGTGGTAATGTTGCTATTAGGTATTTGGTTTAGTAAGAAGAAAAGTGGAATGACGAAATGAGAGATGAGGAACGTATAAAGGATACGAAATACGAACAGTACGAAATTACGAAACAAGAACTTTGTTTATTTTCCGACGCGGAATGAGGTTATTTGAAAAATTTTTGTAGTTCGTATTTTCGTAAATTTCGTATTTCGTATCCCTTAAGTATTGTCTGTTATCTATTTATTAATATTATGAAGAAAGTAAACAATTTCAAATTTTATTTTTTCATAGTTTTTATATTAGTAGCTATATTTATGTTTTTTTGGCAGAGATTTCATTGGCCACAAGCGACTGTGTCTTTGAAAAATGAGACTTTGCATGTTTTGATAGCAGATAGTATTTATCGTCAACAAAAAGGTCTAAGTGGTAGAACAAGTATTTCACCATATGATGGTATGGTTTTCCCTTTTTCTTTGCTTGGAAAACATGCTTTTGTTATGCGAAATATGAATTTTCCTATAGATATTATTTGGCTAAAAAAAGGGGAGGTTGTAGATTATGCACCAAATGTCCAGATAGAACCAGACCATAACGAAAGCACCTACATTCGTTATACACCGCGTACTGACGATGATATGGTCTTGGAGTTGCCAGCTGGCTGGGCACAAGCCCATGATTTGCGGATTGGGGATAAAATGACCCTTGTGGAGGACTAGCCTTGACTTATTCCTCTAAATTTAGTATAATGTTCACGTTTCCTAAAACAAATATCTTAGCTCAGTCTTTGTTATAAAGACAATATTAAATTTTTAAAAACAAAAATATGTTTGCAGTCATTCAAACTGGTGGAAAGCAATATCTTGTCAAAGATGGTGATCTCCTAAAAATTGAAAAATTAGCAGTTGAAGTTGGTAAAGAGGTCGTTTTTGACGAAGTCTTGATGCTTGCCAATGAAGATGGTACTGATGTACAAATCGGCAAACCATTTTTGGAAGGTGTTAGCATTGTTGCTATGTGTGAAGAGCAAGGAAAAAATAGAACTGTTCGTGTGGTAAAATACAAACGCAAAATACGTTACAAAAAAGTTCATGGTCATAGACAACGTTTTACTAAAGTAAAAGTTGCTGAAGTGAAATAATACGAGACACATATCACGTAACACATATCAAAAATCCCGTTTAAAGTGGGATTTTTTTATTATCTACAATCACAAATGTCAGCTTGCCCGTAGCAAACAGGAATCTAAATAACAAATCAAATTATTAAAATAATCAGTGGCTAAATTTTGATATTAGAAATTTGTAATTTGTTTGACATTTTAGCTTTGGCATTTTAATTTTATTTTGTAGATATTCTATTCTTCAAAGCGCTACTTAGTGTAATCTCATCAGCATATTGTAAATCACTACCCATTGGCAAACCTCGGGCTAGGCGAGTGACTTTTATTTCTGGTTTCAATTTTTTTATTTGTCTTTCTAGATACATCATGGTGGTTTCGCCATTGATATCAGGATTGAGTGCTAGGATCACTTCATCTATTTCATTTTTGTGTAGTCTAGTCATTAGCTCATTTATTTTTAGAAATTTGTTGATATCTTCATCATCAGGTTTCAAAGTTCCACGTAAAATATGGTAGACCCCAGTAAATTCTTTGGTTTTTTCTATAGTTTCTCTGTCTTGTGGTTGGGAAACGACACAAATTACTTTGTGGTTGCGTTTGATATCAACACAAAAAGTACAAGGACTAATGTCAGAGAAATCCCAACAAACTTCACAGCTTTTGATGTTTTCTATTAGTTCTTTGAGAGCAATCGTTAATTCGGCTACATCTTTTTTGCCAGATTTGAGTAAATAAAAAACAAAGCGTTCCGCTGTGCGGTGTCCGACGCTTGGTAGGCGACTAAATGCCTTTATTAAGTTTTGAATGGGTTTTGAATACATTTTTGTAAATATACAATAGTAAAATAACAAATTCCAAATAATATACAAATCACAATTTCTTTGTTATTGTTTATTGTGGTTTATTTGGAATTTGTATATTTTTAATTGTTTATTTTTGTAGAGATTTAACTCAATCCAGGTATATTTGGTAGTCCACCCATTTCTTTCATTTTCATAGCCATGACACGTTGCATTTTTTTGAGAGCATCAGAGTGTGCATCTTTGAAAGAAGATTCTAATTTAGATTTTTTACCAACTTCTAACATATCTTCAGAAACACTTACATTGGTAATTTCTAGATTGCCGTTCATAGTCAATTCTACGCCATTGGATTTGGTAGTAATACTTTCTTCTGCAAGTTTACTTTGCATTTCTTTGGCTTGATCACGAAGATCTTTGAATTGTTTTAGTTTGTTAAACATACAAGTTTTTGATTAATGTTTTATTAATTAAAGAAAAAATTTTTATAATTAAAATTTTATTATATAAAGTATAAGCTTGAAAGGCTTAAAATGCCAGAAAGGCTTGTGAGTTATTTTTTATATTATAGCCTTTTAAGCCTTTTCGGCTTTTCAAGCATTTCGAGCCTTTTTATTCTTGACTTTCGTAAGTCGTATTGGTATCAAGATTTTTGAAAGAGGTACGTGCTTCATCAAAGAAAGTACGGACGACGCCGGTTGGTCCATTTCTATGTTTGGCGATATGAATTTCTGCAAGATGTCTCTCATCGGGAGGTATATCTTCTAGACGGTAATTTCTATCAACTGCTTTACGATATAGAAACATTACGATGTCAGCATCTTGTTCAATACTACCAGATTCACGTAGATGTGACAACTTTGGGATGGCTGGTTTGCTTTGCTCTACAGCACGAGAAAGCTGGGAAAGAGCAATAACCGGAATATTGAGTTCACGAGCAATACCTTTTAAGTTTCTACTAATGACTGCCACTTCTTGTACACGGTTGCTACTATTTTTGTCATTATGGGATTCCATCAACTGCATATAGTCAATCACAATCATACCAAGCCCATGCTCGGCTTGTAGGCGTCTGGCTTTAGTTCTGATTTGCATCACATTGTTGCCAGGTGTGTCGTCAATATAAATTGGCGCTTCGGAAAGTACACCCATGGCATGTCCAATACGTGGAAAATCATCGCTATCTGGTTTGTCAGACAAATTGCCAGTTCTCATTTTCCACAAGTCAATACCAGCTTCAGCACAAAGCATTCTGTCTACCAGCTGTTCCTTGCTCATTTCAAGAGAAAAGAAGCCTACAGGAACTTTGTATTTGGTCGCAGCGTGTCTAGCAATGTCTAGAGCAAAAGAAGTCTTACCAACAGATGGACGGGCAGCCAAAATTATTAAGTCAGATTTTTGGAAACCACCTAGGAGTTCATCCAGTTTGGTAATACCACTTGCTACACCGCGGAGCTTACCTTTTTCTTTGTGTAATTCGTCAATACGTTCAAAAGCCGTACTCAAAATACCACGAATAGAAACAAAAGTTTGTTTCATGTGTTTTTGGGTAATACCGTAGAGTTGTTGTTGGGCTTGGTCTAATAGCTGATCAACATCGTCAACGTCTTCTTGGTAGCCAAGTTTGGAAATTTCGTGAGCAGAATGCAAAAGTTGTCTAAGGGTAGATTTTCTTTTGATGATTTCAGCATACTGAACAATGTGTGAAGCAGTTGGTACGGAGTTGGAAAGTTCTATCAGATAACTTTTGCCACCACAGCTTTCTAGTAGTTTTTTTTCTTCTAGTCTATTGGCTACAGTCAAGACATCCAACGGTTCATTTTTTTGGTAAAGTTCTACCATTATTTCGTAAATATAAGAATGAGCACGTTTGTAAAAATCAGATTCACTAATAATATCAGAGACTTTGAGCATGGCATCTTTGTCAATCAAAATAGAACCCAAAAGTGATTTTTCGGCTTCAATATTTTGTGGTGGTATTTTTTCTAGTTGAGTTATGTCGGGCATGGGACGCAGATTTACACGGATTATTTAAAACGCGGATGGACACTGATTTTCTTTTTTGCTTTGTTATATTACCGTAGATTGGTAAGAAGTTCAAGGTAAAATTTTCATAATTTGTTACTATAATGTGCTTAAGGTGTTAACAAGATTTCGCAGTAATAAATGAAGCATTGATTTTTTGCTGAGTTGTGGTAATATCAGTATAAGCTTTTATTTATGAAAATTTGTTTAATACACAATTTGTACGAACCATATGCTAGGGGTGGAGCTGAACAAGTAGTGAAAACGACTATTGATTTTTTGTTGTCCAAAGGTCATGAAGTCGTACTTATCACTTCCACACCGGATAAAATAGAAGTTGTAGAAAATGGTAATTTAATAATTTATCGTCTAAAGCAAAAAAATATTTTTGTTTTTCTTGATTTGCACAAACATAATTTGTTTGGCAAATTTGTTTGGCATATTTTTGATATGTTTAATTTTGACATGGCAAAAAGGATCAAAAATATTTTACAACAAGAAAAACCAGAAGTAGTACATACTCACAATCTGATGGGTTTGAGTTTCCTTATTCCACGAGAAATTAGAAAATTGAAAATAAAACATATCCATACTGTACATGATGTACAATTGGTTGAACCAAGTGGAATTATTTTAAAAGCAAATGAAAAGTCATGGCGTTATTGTGGCTGGTTGATGAAATTACATATTTTGGTGATGAGGAGTTTGGTTGGTTCACCAGATGTAGTAATTTCGCCTTCACAATTTCTGTTAAATTTTTATAAAGAAAAAGGTTTTTTTGTAAAGTCAAAATTGGAAGTATTGGTCAATCCACTCACTTTTAGTTTACCAACTGATTTTAATAAAGAACAATATAACGGTTTTAATTTTCTTTATCTTGGACAAATAGAAAAACACAAAGGAATTTTTGAATTGTTGGAAGCTTTCAAAAATATTAAAAACGCCAAATTACATGTTGTTGGAGACGGTTCTTGTCTCAAAGAATTGGAAAGCAAATTTCAAAATTTAGACAATATAGTTTTTTATGGGCGCAAAGATAGGCAAGAATTACCAAATATTTTTGCCAAAATGGATATGACAATTTTCCCGTCAATTTGTTATGAAAATTATCCAGCTGTAATTTTTGAGAGTTTTTATTTTTCTGTTCCAGTGTTGGCTAGTAATCATTCGTCTCTTTCCGAGTTTATAAAAGTAGGGGAGAATGGTTGGCTTTTTGATATAGAAAAAGAAAATGATTTGTTAGAAAAAATGCAGTGGTGTCTAAAAAATAAAATAGACATCCAAAAGATGTCTCTTAATTTTGATAATAATACTTTGAAAAAAAATAGTGAGAACTATTTTGTGGAGTTGCTGAATTTGTATAAATAGTTTGTATATTTTAAGACTGTTTTTATTAAGAACACACTTTAGATACTATACTTACTTTTTGTCACCAACCTGCCTGCCGGCAGGCAGGAAAGTAACAAAAAGTGTTGAGGGGAAAGAACTCGCCTGTGTTGCCAGTTGCGAAATAATCATTGGCAAACAACGGGGCTCAGACAGCTTTCCCCTCAAACTCTCCATGATTATTTAAAAACATAATAATCATTTAGATAAAGTAGTTAATAAAATAAAAATAACCAACTTTAGATTCGGTTATTTTTTTGAAATCATTATATGTGATTATTTCAAAATATATTCATAGACCCAAATTTTACCACCGTCTAGTTCCCACCAGTTGTCGGCATCTATCTTGGCATCATCACGAATCTGGGCAGCTGGGCTCCAGTAGTCGGTGTGGATGAAATAAGCTTTTTTGACACCAGCAAATCTCATCGCTTCTTCCATAGGTTTCCTCTCAGCTTTGATATAAGCCATTTGTCGGAAATATTGGTAGAGTGGACCACCAGTTGGAATAGAATAAAAATATTGTAAACCTTCCTTAGTATTCAAATAACCACCAAATCCAAATTCCTCTAAGGCTGCTGTGGCTACAGCCTGGTTGGTGAGTACTATATAATCTTTTTGATTATTATTTCTATCAGTAATAAATTTGACAGCAAGCAAATCTGCTTTTCTTAGATTTTGTCCAGTGTAGAGTGAAATATTGTCACGAGTTGGATAAGTAAAAAACCAGGAAAGCAAAAGCATTATTGCTAATAAAATAGAAATGATTATTTGCCAGATTTTTTGCTGTTTTATTTTGAGAAATATTTCTCTAAGCGCAATAATAAAAAAAGGCAAAAATAAAATTAAACTTAAATCAAGTAATCTGGTGCCATACAATTTTTGGTCATAAGAAATAACGTCTTTGAATTGGATAGAAGTAATAATCAAGAAGGATGAAATGAGGAGAGCGGAAAAGGTACTGAGGAAAAAATAGCTGATGTTTTTTTTGTATTTTTTAATTGCTAGAAAAACACCTAGTATAATAATTATTATCATCAGTGGCTTCAAAATATCACGATAATAGTAGAGAAGTTTCAATAATTTAGGACCGCGTTCAATGAAGATATAGTGTGGTCTGGCAAAAATAGAAAAAAAGTTTTGGAGATTGAGAAAAGTATTTTGCAAAACTAATGAACCTTTGTTTAATATAGAATTTAGATAAAGGGCTATGGGAACGGTAAAAGTCAAAACAAAAATATATATGGGATAAAATATTTTTTTGAGATGGTTATCTATTTTTTTGTGGACAATAGATGATAAATAAATAACAAACATGGGTAGACCGATGATAGGGTGAATGGCAATATTTAGTATATTGATTAGGATGCCAAAAATATTGGTGTGTAAATTGTCGTGTTGGTTTTCATACCAAATCCAAGAGGTAATAACTAATGACATGAGTAATGCTAAGTTGTTTGGTGTAGTGAAGATAAAAAAGTTGAGAGGGATAAGTGAAACTAAAAGTAAAGCTGGAAATATTTTCTTTTTGAAATTATTTTTTATCAGAGCAAAATA
>PFBU01000001.1:11292-13933 GCA_002773185.1 Candidatus Magasanikbacteria bacterium CG10_big_fil_rev_8_21_14_0_10_36_16
CACATATATTGTCCGATGTAGTAAGGTTGTTTAGGTGTGATGAGAAAATACTCCCTAATCCATTTTTCTGTAGCTTCATGAATATGAGGATCAAAGCCATAGCCATATTTGAAAACCAAAAAAGCAACATTCAGAATAATGGCGGTGTGTATGATGATAAGTAATAAATTTGTTTTTTTGTGTTTTGCTTTTTGTAAAAAAAATAGTAAAAGTGCTGAGACCAAAAAGAAAAGAATAAATATTTTGTTACTAAAAAGTGTCCAAGGAGAAATGATGGTTTCATCATAGCGATGACTAAAGATAGTTGCTAGTATAATAATTTGTCCCAAGAAAACTACAACTCCCAAAATATTTTGTTTTAGATAATCTTTTATTTTTTCTAGAGTTATTTGGTATTTGTGTAAAATTGTTAAATCTTTTAAATCTATTTTTTTAGACAAATAAACAATTATTAGCGAGGTAAACAAAAAGACCAGAGTAATGGTAGTTTGATTTATCTGATAAAACCAGTAGATGATAGATAATAGGGAAGTAGTGAAAGCAGTGAGACCAATAACTCCAAAAAATAGCTTCCAAAATGGCTTTTCTTGTTTGATAAAGAAGTTGCCAAGAGAATAACCAAAAAAAGCCAGATATAATATATAGACTAATGTACCAAAAATAGGACTAGTCGTATACCAGACAGCGAGGATCAAAAGAGTTGTAATAATAGTCGCAAGCGTGATATACTTTTTGAGTAGTTTTGTCATAGGATCTAATTCTCGTATTATAACAAATTTATGTCATTTATCAAGGATTTCAAGGAAAGGAACGCTGATTTGTTTGAATATTTACCAGCTACTGAGGTTCATCCTCATGATCATTTTTTGAATATGATAATTTTGCGTTTTTTTCCAAAATCACTTACACCAAATAAAATAAGTATTTTTCGTATATTAGCCACCCCTTTTGTTTTTATGTTAATTTTTCTTGGTTATTATAATATTGGTGTTATTTGTTTTGTCTTAGTAGCCTTTACTGACGCTTTGGATGGATCACTGGCTAGAACACAAGATAAAATAACTAAGTTTGGAATGTTATTAGATCCTTTGGCTGATAAGTTGTTGATTGGTTCAATGGTCTTACTTTTAGTTTTTAAGTATCTGGAATTTTGGTTGGGGATTGTGGTGTTGGGTATGGAAATTATTTTTATTAGTACGGCTTACGTTTATCGTGTAAAATTCAAAACTGTGCGCATGGCCAACTTGTGGGGAAAGATAAAAATGTTTTTGCAGGTATTAGCTATTTGTAGCGTGCTGATAGCTTTGGTTTTTGAAAATCAGACTTTCCTCAACATGGCCAATGTGATTTTGGGTTTGTCTGTGGGTTTTGCTTTGGTTAGTTTATTTAGACATGGTATATAAATTATGATGTTACTCAAGAACAAAAATTTTTTGTTGGTTATTTTGTCTCTGGTTTTATTGGGTTTATCTTGGCCTATTAGTAAATTTGTAGGTTTTTTTGTTCTTATGTTTGTTGCTTCATATATTTGGCAAAAATATTTTTATTCCATATTTCAAGAAAAATTTTCTAGTTTTGTATATTTTTTGTTAGGTTTTTTTACTGTTTTTAGTCTGCTTGGTTTGGTGTCTGGTGTTTTGGTGGTTTATTATACCTTGAATTCTGTTTTGATAATTTATCCTTTTATTATTACTGGCTTTCTGACTTTTGTTTTTTGTCACAAAAATTTGCAGACTAAATTATTTTTCAAGAAAGAGAATGTTTTTCAAGAAAATAATTATGTGAAAATTTTGCTAGTTATTTTTATTTTATTATTTTCTCTAGGTATTTTTATTTTGTCACAACACACTAGCGTTAGTGCTCTGGCTGCTCCTTGGCAAACTATTCCTTTTTCTTATTTGTTGATCTTTTTTATCTTGAGTTCTATTTCAGGAATTTTGCTTTATTTTTTACGTCGCAAAGAAATAAGTTTGTTGGTTTTTATTATTCTTGCTTTTTTTGTACATGCTTATTTGCCAATGTCACACGCTCTGCCTTGGGGAGGGGATGTCTGGAGACATATGGCTGTAGAACAAAAGATGATTGATGGAGATTTAGAATTGCCAGTCTTGTTTGGAGGAGAAGCTTTGTCACGAAATGTTTTGGGAATTTCTATTCCTGAAGTGTTTCTTATACCCAACAAATATTCCTATGGTCACTTGTGGGCTACTAGTATTCTTTTGTCAGATACATTACATTTAGATTTGATGCAGATAAATAAATGGTTAGTACCTGTCTTGTGGTCTTTGTTTTTTCCTATTTTTTTGTATTTGCTTGGTATTGTTTTATTTGATTCCAAGAAAAAATCTTTGTGGTTGGTATTTGCTAGTACTTTTGTTTTTTCTTTTCAAGCTCTAGGTGCTTTTACTTTGCCTATTAGTTTTGATTTCATTTTATTTTTATTTTTGTTGTTTCTATTTATTTCTTATATCAAAAATAGAGATAAAAATTTGAAAAAACTTTTGGTTTTATTTTTGCCATTACTTCTTTTTCAATATACTTTATTTTTCTTCTTGTTTATATTTATCCTTTTCTTTGCTTTGGTTTTGCCAAAATTAAAAACTCGTTTTGCCAAATTTTTTCTTGGTTTTTCTACAATATT
>PFBU01000067.1:0-8187 GCA_002773185.1 Candidatus Magasanikbacteria bacterium CG10_big_fil_rev_8_21_14_0_10_36_16
ACCAAACCTATAACAGCATAAACAAAGATCTGTTGTCCTTTCTTCACTTTTTCACTATTTCCAAAAGAAAATATCCAAGTGAAGCCACCATAAATAAACATCACAAAAGCCAATCCAGCTACAAAGGAAAAAATATAATTCATAGCCCTAAGTCCCAAATCAACTAAATCATTGACATCCTTGCAAGTACCAGTAAAAGCACAATCTGGTAAAGGTCCTTTATAGGTAGATGATGATGGTACAGGATGAGTACTTGATATATAATCATCAGTACTATTGGATTCATTTAGTTTCTTTGTAGATACACAATTCCTAGCAGCTTTCAAAGTACAGACAGGACTATTTTTACACTGATCATCACTCAAATAATTACAAATAGTATCATTATTTGCTGAGTAACATTTGTTGTCATTTTTTAAGAAAAAACAAGAATGTGTATTATTTTCTGCTTTACTACAATCAGCTTTTGAAAGGGGTGTGCAATTTATAGGATTTATTGTGATATTAATTGGACAGGTACTACTAGAAAAATCATCATAGGAAGCCACAAAATTCAATTTCAAAGTGAACGGCAAAGTTGGTTTTTTGTCTTTAACAAAAGTAGCACTATCAAAACTATATTTAACTTTAGATATATATTGAAAACTAGCAACTATTTCATCTACAGAAGACGACACGGGGGTCAACCCAGGTTGAACACAGTCTTGATCTTTACACACAATATCATTCACTTTATCTTTGATAAAAAGAGCTTGGTTAATGTTTGTGTCTTTTGTTTCAGTAATTAATAAATCAATATCAATAACATTTCCTAAAATAACACTGCCCCCCACATTACTACAAATATAATTGATCTTAGGACGCATATTTTGTTGACACTCTTGTTGTGTAGTGTAAGGGGTCATCCCATTAGGACACCCAAATTTAGTAATATTAGAATTATCCATAGCACACCCACTAATTTTATTCACACTCAAACACCATTCTTCTGCCAAAGAATACTCAAACCTAAAAGCAAATCCTAAAACTAAGATAAATACAAACAAAAAACTTTTTGAAAATCTATTCATAAATTACATAGTCTGCTGAACACGAGCAGCAGTATTAATAATTATGGCTTTGTCTTTTTTTAGTAAATCATTATCATTGACAGCCGGTTTCAACAATTCAGTAATCATATTGGCAAAAGTACTTTTTACAGTATCAATATCCTTACCCCTGTACCAATTTTCTGCAAAGAGAGCCTGGGTAGCAAATGGCCCCAGATTTTCGTCCTTTTGCTGTGTTGCAATCTGAGCACGGAGAGGACTAGGACTAAATACTTTGGCAGTATATTTGGCCACATTTTCTGGAGAGCTGATGAACCTGACGAAATCCCAAGCTTCATTGGGGTACTTCGTTTTCACCACTACCGACTCTACCCAATAATTGGCAATATTACTTGGACTTTCTTGGTTAAGTTGCAAAATAGGCATAACACGCAAATTCATTTGAGGAGCTCTATTTTTGATAGTCTTGTAATCATAAGAATAGCCAAAATAAAAGGCAACTTTGCCACGAATAAATTCATCTAAATCAGCAGGCTTCTTTTCATTCCAACTATAGGCCTCCTTGGTTGGTCTAGCAAAGTCCGTATAAAAATCGAGCGCACTCAAAATTGGAGTATTTCTGCTTTGGGCTTTGTCCAAACCACTAGCAAAAGTTATAGAATTACCAATCGACATCTTGATTCCACTTTGTATAATGAAAAGAGAAGTGATATCGAAGGCAGCGTTGATATTGTTGTAAGTACCAAGCGCTGTACCAGCTTGCACAATGTCACCAACAGAATTAAATTTGGTCAATTTTTTTACATCACTTATAAAAGTAGCCCAATCCTTTGGAGCTTCGGCAATACCTGCCCTATCCAACAAATCTTGATTGTAGAATATCGCCAAAGTATCTAGAGATAATGGCAAACCATAAATTTTATTGTCCAAAATAACATCATTGGCAACTGTCTTTACATAATCTTTGGAAATAGAATTAATAGTTGGCAAAAGATTAGTATCAGTCACTATTTGTTGATCTTTGGAAAAATTATCCGCAATTACCATACGAGACATTTGTGTCCCTGCCGGAGCAGGAAGTAATCTGGTTTGATTTTTTCTAAGCCAAGTGGCATGCTGTGAAACAATATCTGGTCCTACATCATCAGCCAAGGCGTTGGTAAACAAATTATCAAATTCATTATAATTTACCTGTCTAATATCAATTGTTACATTTGGATAACGTTGACTATACTCTGTAGCCAAAACCCTAAGTTCATCTACATCATCATAGATTGTCCAATAAATAAGTTTTATTGGCTTTAGAGAAGCTTGTTGGGTAGTAGAAAGACCTTTACAACCAAAACCAGTCGTCAAAAAGAAAATAGAAATTATAGAAATGATCAGTGTTTTTTTGAACATAAAATTTTTTTGAAACAATATTTTATTATTTTTATCAAAGAGATAAATGGAGATCCTCCCAAGGCGGACAAGTAAAATTGATATAAGATTGAGATAAAATAGAGATAAACTTTCTAAAGAGTTTTTATTATCTCCATTGTATCTCAATTTTATCTCCTTGCATGTCCGCCTTGCCGTGCACGCCTTGGGCTGTGGGTGGATCTCAATTATATTTCTACTTACCAAACATCAATTCTCTAAATTCTGTCTGTCAACTGATATTTTATCTGAATATATTAATCATTTTATCTCAAAATATCCAAAACAAAATTAACAACTGCATAACTGGAGAAAATAATGACAATACCCAAAACAGCCCAAACCAAAATACCCATAGATTTTTTCTTTTTTTCGGCATTACCCATTGCGGTCATAAATAATAAGCCACCATATACCACCATCGCCAAAGCAATGGAGCCCAAAATTCCCAACAAAGTATTGATAACACCACCGATCAATCCTTGGATATTTGTAACTTTCAATTTGTTTAGTTCTTGTATTTGTGGTCCAAGATTACCCAAATAAGACGAATTTGAGTTACCACTGACTGGTGCCGGGGCATTACTACCTGGTGTTGCAGCACTCGTACCACTACCACCAGTAGTACTCCCTCCTGTTGATTGACTATTATTAGTAGTGGCTTTAGCCAAACTATCACATTCTTTACTATCAGCATTTGGCAATGGAACACATTTATAATCAACCGCTTGTTCATTACCAAGTTCAGCTTGACATGCAGATAACGGGAGATATTTTGTAGGAAAACACTGTGAATTGTCTTTTGAACAAAGACAAAATTTAGTAACTACTTGAGTCTGTGATGGAGGGGTACTTGTCCTGTCCACACATCTTGCATCAAAAACTGTACAATTAGAATTTAAAGCACACTGACTAACCGTGAGTGACATACAAACAATAGTTACAAAATTACTTCCAGACGATGCGGATGTAGAAACACAACCATTGTTTTCTAACTTACAACCAGGTTCATTAGTACAAGAGTAACCAACACGACCAGCACAATCCACAGCATAACTATACTTCCCAAATCCAAAAACCCCCATCAAAATAAACGACATCATCAAGATTTTCCCAATTCCAAACTTCATAAAAATATTTTTTAATAAACAAGTAACTCTTCTATTTGGTCTTTTATTTCTGTATCTTTCTTAGCAAAATGAATGGCTGTCTTGAGCAAAGCTAATTTATTACCAGTATCAAAATAAATTCCTTCATATTCATAAGCCATAAATTTCTTTTTGTGAGCCAAAGTATTGGCCGCGTCTGACAACCAAATTTCACCATCACGCCCTGTCTTTTGAGATTCAAGTATATTCCAAATATCTTTGGTAAAGACATAACGCATACCACCAACAATAAGACCGTCGGGAGAAACGTCATTTATAGTCGGCTTTTCTTTGAAATCAGTAACTTTGTAAAGTTTTTTACCGAGAGATTTGCCATAGACATTGCCATATTTTGTCATAGCTTCTTTATTTGCTATCTTTTGTACACCGATGACTGACGCATTTTCTTTATCAAAGACTTTTATCAGCTGTTTGATAACTGGAACTTTGGAATCAATAATACTATCACCATCGGAAAAAACAAAGGGTTCATCACCGATAAACTCTTTGGCACAGAGTAAAGCATGACCGTTGCCAAGAGGTTCAGACTGACGAGTATAAAAAAATCTAACTTTTTTTGATAAATCAATCAAAGGTTTGATTTTGGATATTTTTCCCTTATCTTCCAAAAAATGTTCCAAATCAGGGTCTCTATCAAAATGATCTTCTATCGCTCTCTTCTGAGAACTTGTCACAAAAATAATTTCAGTGATTCCACTAGCCACCATTTCCTCTACAATATATTGTACAACTGGTTTATCAAGAACAGGCAACATTTCCTTGGGCATAGCTTTGGTAGCCGGCAAAAATCTAGTACCAAGACCAGCCACGGTAATCACTCCTTTACGAACTTTTTGCATAATTAATTTAAAAAAATTATATGCCTCTATTATAACACAACACACCTAATCACTACAACACTTGAACACTAAAACACTTCAACAATTGAACACGAATAATAAATAGTAAAAACAATATTCAATCTGTCCCTATAAATATTATTAAGTGTTTCAATGTTTAATTGTAAATATTACTTCGCTTCCTTCCAACTAATCAGATGATATTGCGGTATAACTGGCACGCCGACAGGTGGTTGGTACAGCAAGTTACCATCATAAGTATAGCTAGTGTTGATAAATCCTGACACAATATTTC
The DNA here is from genome assembly GCA_002773185.1 of Candidatus Magasanikbacteria bacterium CG10_big_fil_rev_8_21_14_0_10_36_16. Lineage (GTDB taxonomy): Bacteria > Patescibacteriota > Patescibacteriia > Magasanikbacterales > UBA922 > UBA1557. Next base: position 4,772 of record PFBU01000067.1, read on the forward strand.
CATTACTAATATATTTGAAACCACTACCATTGACAGAAACAACTGAACCAAAAAATGATAAAGAATTCCTCAAACCATAAGAACCAGCATAATTATCTCTGACAATTTTACCAGTAACAGATAACAACATCCCATCTATTTCCATATCAGTAGGCACATTGTAAGCTATCTTTATATTACCTTCAGACATCAGACCAATGATATCATCACTATATTTTTGATTATAAATTAAATTGTCATAGACAATCAAAGTATGACTTTTTCCACTAGCTAACAAAGCATCACTACTATCAGATACCACTGTTACTCTACCATTTACAGTACCTTCTACAAACATATTACTCTCAGAATAAATTACCCCATTGACAGGTATAGGTCTATTATCTATAAAAGTTTGGTCACTTATACTATAGTTGGTAGACGAAAAAGTTCTAACCTTGTAAGTGTCATAGGTACCGTTTGGATAAAAAATTAAATGCCAACCTTTGCTAGCTGATTGTGAGGACAAAAATCTACCATCAGCAGTATTAGCCATATTATGCAAATCACTAAAATTAGTCCCCATAGCTGGAAAATCTTTACGAGGTACAGGATACTGCCAAAAACTAGTTGGACCACCAGTTCCATAGACTCCCCCATTACCACCTGTATTGGTCGGACATTGTGGCGAAGTTTTGGCGCTCTGCACAAAATTATCACTCAAACCATTGAATTCTATACAACCATTTGAAAAAATCTTGCCATGAGTAACACTGGTAGCACTAAAAATAATATCCGAACCAATTACAAAAGAGGAATCACTAAAAGATTCATAACCAAAGTAAGCTTCAATAGTCCTAGGACTATTACCATTACCCGACGAATCAACAACCAACCCTGTTGAACGCACACCAACGACGTGAGTACCCTCTGCCGGAGCGTCAATTTCTAAGGAAAATTTACCAACCAAATTACCGTTTTTGTCATAATAATCATGGACATAAGACCCGACCTGACCAGTGCCATCAGTATAATCTTCTGGAAATTGGATAAGGTGCCAATGATAATAATCTATACCAGCTTCAGCTAGATGAAAAGACAAATCACGTTTATAAATGAATCTAGTAGTACTAGATTGATAGATGGAATAAGACACAATACCAAGAGTAATAGTTGCAAAAGCAATAAAACCAAATACCATCACAAAAATAAGCGTAACTCCTCTGTGACTGTTTTTCAAAATTTTCTGATTGTTATTTGATGACATATTTTCTAGTTATTATGCAAACTCCTAATCAAAATAGTGCTTTCAACACTCAAAGGAACTGGTGACTTATTATTATTCTTTTCTAGATCCAACTGCAACTTGACCATACGCACTTCTGAAATATTAAAATTTGTCAAAGCACTCCCTGAACCATTATAAAATTGGTTGTAATACAAAAAAACAGGTTTGTTAATATTAAAATTAGAGACGTTGTGTGCCAAGTCAAAAATAGTTTCTACTGCCCCACTAGCAATACTGTAAGAAGGCTGTCCTGACACTATACTTGGTTTAATAATTGACTGTTTGAAAATATTATCACTAGTATCCAACCAAAATTTCACTTTTTCTATCAGACTATCTGAATCTACATTGGCAAAAAAAACAAGTTCGTAAGAATCAGCAACTTCTATAGGATAGGAGCCAATACTGGAAATTTCAGCTGTTCGCGTATAATCTATAAAACGATTTATTGCAAAATTAGCCTGACCCTGAGCGGCCAATTGTTCCCACATAATATTGATATTTCTATTTCCAGCAATCAATAACTGCATTGCTCCAGTAACTAAAATAAGTGTTATAAAAATAACTATTATTAATTCTAATAGAGTAAAGGCTCTTTTTGTTTTGAAAAATAAAAACATAAAAAAATTTTACTAACTAATTATCAAAAACCAAATCAATAATGGTACTCGTGTTAGTGTCTATCAAACCCAAATCAACATTTTGAGAAATATAACCATCAGCTGTGATGTATAAACTATTATTTTGTTCATCAGGTATGTAAGAAAAGTAAGCTTGTCCAGGCAAACTACAACTCTTCACATAAAGTATATAAACCCCATAAACTGTTGGTGTGTATTGGACATCATCAGAGGTCAAAAATAATTTATAACGCAAATATCTTTCACCATCATGTGCGACTGGTATATCTTTGTTACTGCTATCAAAATAAGTAGAGTTAGTACCATCAGGACCAATAAAATTCCAACTTTCAGGAGTTGAGGTAACACTAGTAGCAATTTGAAATTTTATAGTAGTACTAGTAGGTTGGTCCTTGCGCCAATCAAATTTTATATAATCAACACTATCACTACCAAAATCAAAAGTGGCTGATTCCAACGTTCCATAAGAATTGTAAACATCTAAGGTCTCCTCATTCAACTGCAATGCAAAAGTACCATCGCCATTATCAAATTTATTTATATTTTCAACAGACCAAAAACCACTGCCATCATAGATTTGAGTACCTTCAACACTCCAATTTTCCTGACCAAAATAACCTACACCAGTATAATCTTCAAAACTCTGGGAACCAGAAGTCAAATCCACTCTGGCATTTGGTATTGGCAAATTAGCATCACGCACTGTAACCAAAAGAGATTTTGTAGTACTGTTAGCAATGACAACGCTTACCGCCTGAGATGAATCAGCTGGAATATTTATTGGTTGGGACGGTATAGTACCCACAAGATTGTGACCATAAATATTGGAAAAATTGTATTCTCCCCAATGTAAATTATTCAAGACAACTTGACCAGAAGAATCAGTGGAAACTGTCTCTTCATAATTATATCTATCTGGTTCTGTAGCCACAACTCCCCCGCCAGTTACGTCCAGAGAAACAATACCCACAGGATCACAAGCCGTATCAACAGTAGTCAAATTGATTTGAGAAGGTTTGTCTATTTGAAAATTAGCACTAGAGACCGTCTTGGAATTGACGGTAATGTGATATTTTTTTGGAATAGAAACGCCATACTCTGTAGAGGATACTGTACGATCCGAAGTATAACCAGTCGTACTCACACTTATCTGATAACACTGAAAACATGGCTCCACATCATAAACCTTAAGCATACCACTGTTGTCAGTCGTATCTGTCATATCAATATCTATACCTGGGTCATTACTAACCACATAGACATCAACCCCTACCAAAGGTTGATCATTTGAATCAGTAACATTGACAAAGATGGCTCCAGAGTTGGAAGTGTCTTGAGGAAAATAAGAAGAAATATAAGTATAGATAGACATCACACTATGTTGTTGACAATTCAGACAAGTAACTTCCAAATAAACATATTTATAGTCATTGGCGGTTGTGTCTGTGCCTGCTTCAATAGTACCATCACCTGGATCATCAATACTTCTAATACTTCTAGTAACTCGA
>PFBU01000067.1:8212-10594 GCA_002773185.1 Candidatus Magasanikbacteria bacterium CG10_big_fil_rev_8_21_14_0_10_36_16
CAGAAGTCCTAGTCAACACTCCAACAGGTGTAGACGAAATTATTCCTACATCTAAAAAATCCAAATTTCTAATGATTTCCATCTGTTCATTTAGTATACCTATCTCAATAATTTGAGTTCTAGAACTATAAATAACTTTATAAACAAGTTGTATTCCACCATAAATACCAAAAACAAAAATAATAAACACTGCAATAGAAATGATTGTTTCTATCAGAGTGAAGGCTTTTTTGTTTTTTACAAACATAATATTTATTTAAACACTATTTTCTAATATTTTTTTGAACTTAAGTAATAGACATTTATCTTTTACATAAATAAATTATGGTAATGTCGTCGCAGAATATATAGTAGATGAAACGCTCGTCTGAGAATAAGCATCGGTAGCACTCATCTGAAAATGATACATTGTATTTGGACTCAAACCAGTAAAATTGTAACTAGTATCCAAAGTTGTCGTAGTAAAAATTATACTACCAAAAATATCACCCGTGTAATAACCAAGCTGTATATTAGAACGATTAACTGTTGCAGTTGAATCTGAAGAAACAGACCAAGGTGTATCGCTTTGATAATATTTTGACTTATAGTTACTTGCTCTATTAGCACCTGTACTAGTAAAACGATAACTAGGAGGTGTCCCCACTTTTGCTTGATAGCCTTTCACTACCAAAATTTGCAAGTTACTTGTACCATCATAAGCAAAGGGGGTGTTAAAATTGACTGAAGACCAACCACTAGAAGCAGTATTGGGGAATGCTCCAGAGTAAACTTGTATATATCCTGTCATACTGATACTACCACTAGATAATATAGTTGCCGTAGTGTGTTTCAAATAAATAGTAACATCTTCAATAGTTACACCAGTATTCCCACTAGCCTTATAAAAAGCTAAAGAAGAAATATTCCCGTTCAAAGATCCTAATTCACTCTTAAGATAAAGGAACTCCGCTGTTGAGTAATCCCAATTTCTGCTAATAGGTTGCGGTTGACTATCAGTATTCGTACCTATAATAACTGTCTGTGATTGATTTGGTAAACCAACAAATATAGTATAATAATCAGCTCCAAACACAGCATCCCAATTTATTATAATACTCGAAGAACTTGGCGTGTTAGAAATACTACTAGGAGCAGCTGGTGGATCTGGTAAAAGAGTGGCTGTCGAACTTACAGATGAAAAATTTGAAGATTGTGAATAGTCATCTGTAGCTTGGACTTGGAAACTATAGCTGGTTCCAGGAGACAGATCACTGAAAGTATAATTAGTTTGGCTAACAGGAGCGATTATTTCTTGTCCAGGTATAGTCGAAGAAACAGCATAATAAATAGCTCCAGAAACACCAGTCCAATTTATTTGTACAGTACTAGAGCTTGCCACCAGAGAAATAATTATTGGTGAGCTTGGGGCACTTGGATTATTTGGTGTACTGATAGTCTTAAGACAACGAACAAAATAACCAAAAGCTTTACTTCCACTAGAATGATCCACACTAGTCAGAGCAGAAAGAGTGCGGCTCCAAGCTTTGTTGGTGTTGATAATTTCAGAAGCAGACCACATATAACCATAAGAACCAGAATTATAAAATGAATCACCATAATAACCAGCCAAACGGAAACCAAAACCACTTGTACCACCAATTTTTAGTTGAGTACCTTCGTCTGTACCCCTCACACCCACCAAGTTAGCTTGTTCTTGAGTCATACCAAGACTCATTTCAAGTGTCTTTATTTCAACATCAGTCGGAATATGATAACCAGCAGGACAAATACCCTGATGATTGACATTGATAGAGCCGGCACAACTTCCATTGTTACAACTTGGATCAAGTTGCATCGCTTCAGCCCAAGTATAAAGACCACCTTGTGAAGTACAGCTGGTTGAGTTATTATCATAACACCATTTCTCTACCGAAGAACTAGAAGGATCTACACTACTATCTATCATATCACCGACATTTAGATTATCAGCAATCCAACATTGATCACCTATTTCTACCAAATTATAATTTTGACCTTCATAAGAAACACTAGATTCACCACCACAAGGTGTAGGCGAACGAAGACAACGAACAGAATAACCATATTTCTTGTCATAAAAGTAACGGTTTACCCCCGCTTTACTGGAGTAGAAAAAACGAGCCCATGTATACGCCCCATAATTTTCTGAGGTAGACCAGAGTAAACCACTTATATCTTGATTGACGAAAGAGCCAACCATATTGTTATAACCAGCAAGAAGGAAATTGAAACCAGAGCTACCACCAGATTTGAGTTGCGTACCTTGATCTGTTCCACGCCAACCTATTGCATCTATACAACCAGTGCCTGAACCAGAACACACTCCAAGAAAAGATTCCAAAGCCTTATACTCTTCATCAG
>PFBU01000067.1:10637-11330 GCA_002773185.1 Candidatus Magasanikbacteria bacterium CG10_big_fil_rev_8_21_14_0_10_36_16
CTTCATCAGTCGGAATATGCCAACCAACAGGACAAATACCTTGATGATTGACATTGACAAAACCAACGCAACTACTTGTATTACAACTTGGATCAAGTTGCATCGCTTCGGCCCAAGTATAAAGACCACCATAATTATTACAATTAGCATCGTCATTGTCATAGCACCACTTTTCTATTTTGTTATTATCTGATGGTACTGTAGAACCACTAGCAAGTTTTGTTCCCACATTTAGATTTTGGGCAAACCAACACTGATTACCTATAACAGCCAAATCATACCTTTGTCCACTATAAGCAATACTTGTTTTTCCACCACACAATGCTATGGGACAAGGATTGTAGGCATCACATTCCCCTGGTGGTACTTCTTGCCAACTAATCAACTTGTAATTTGGTGTAACTGGAATTCCAATTGGTGGTTGATACAAAAGATTTCCATCATAGGTGTAACTAGTACTCACAAAACCAGAAGAATAATTAGGTGCGGTACCATATTTGAAACCACCACGCAAAAATTCTATCTGCGAACCAAAAATAGTCAAAGAATTTCTGATATAGCTAGACCCATAATGAGATTGATCATAATAACCACGATGTATAGCACCATCTTTGGACAATAATACTCCATCTATTTCCATATCATCTGGTACGTCATAAGGTATAACAACATCATGGTAAGCCAACAAACCAA
>PFBU01000067.1:11367-11971 GCA_002773185.1 Candidatus Magasanikbacteria bacterium CG10_big_fil_rev_8_21_14_0_10_36_16
TTAGCTGGTATATAAATATTATGTCCACTAGTATCTGCCACCACTGTAACCCTACCATTGACTATTCCATCAACCCAGATATTACTATCTGAGTATATCACTCCATTAGCTGGAATTATTTTGTTTCCTTGAAAAGTTTCCGAATTAATATCATTTTTAGGTTCATAATAAGGATAAAAACTAGTAGTGTCCACAGTGTCTACTCTATTTAAATCAAAAGTTCCATCAGACTTGAAGCTTAAATGCCAACCTTTATTTGAATGACCTAAATTCAAACCATTTGATTCATTGGCCATACCGAGCAAAGTAGAAAAATCAGAACTTATACTAGCAAAACTTTTTTCAGGTAAACCATACTTCCAAAACTCTTGTGGCCCCCCTGCTCCATAAACACCATTATTACCACTACAAGCCCCTTCACCCTTAGCACTCTGTATCCAAGAATCACTTGTACCATCAAATTGTACACAACCGTTGGCAAAAACCTTACCATGTACAAAACTAGTAGCACTAAAACTCATATCAGCTTTGACCACAAATGATGAGTCACTAAAAGATTCATAACCAAAATAAGCTTTGATGGTTCTCTTACTACTTGGATTAT
>PFBU01000085.1:0-1848 GCA_002773185.1 Candidatus Magasanikbacteria bacterium CG10_big_fil_rev_8_21_14_0_10_36_16
ACTAACATCACTAGCCAAAGTAAGATTGACAATTGGTGGCGTGGTAAATTCTTCTGCAAATTCTACTCTCACACCATTTTCTCCAGCTTGAATCAAAGCTGAACCGACATTGTCTTGACTAAAGGTAACATGACTATTGAAAGCAACATCCTGAGAGAACGTTAACATATTAGTTTGATTCATTTCGTCCACAAAGCTATTCAAGCTACCATTCAAAAGCAAAGCATTGTAAACATCCAGACGTTGTTTTAATTCTTTGACACCTTCAAGAGCAAGAGCTCCAAGTTTGGAATATTGAATACCCCATGCACCTTCTCCATGAGGGCCTAATTCAATATCACCACCACCGCCAACACTTACAGCTTCAGGAAAGACCCTATACAATTCTTGAGCGATAGCACCAATATCATGACTACCATTTGCTTTCCAATCAAATGACACAGCTCGATAATTATCTATTCTATCTAATACATTCAAATCCATTATATTATCTTTTAATCTTTCATCAGAAAGATTTGTCCATCCAGAAACACCTTGAGTGAGATAAACTCCAAAACTACCACTACTATCACGGATATTAAAATCATTAGTTGACTTGTTCAATTGCAAGGTCCACTCTGTAGTACTAGCATTATTGAATTTCAAATCTACTGTTGTAGCAGTAGTAGAAGTCGCATCAGTCAAAGTAAGTCCGCCAGAAATAGACATAGCGCCAGTAAATAATGAGTTGCCACCAACCATCAATCCACCATTTAGATAAGCATCATTCCCTACACTAAAATTATCTATAACATTTATATTATCTGACTGAATACTGCCAATATTAGCAGTAGGTGCTTCTATACCTGTAAGATTAATAACAGACAGTATGCCATCATTTACATTGTATGCATAATTACCAGAAATAACCATAGATCCATAGCCTATGTTTTTACTACTAACTACAACTGGCAATGTTGAACTAGAAATATCAATTGTTGAAAGGTAAAGACCTCTTTTTATATAAGCATAATTACCAGAAACATAGACAGAGCCAACTCCTGAAGAAAAACTTAAACTTCCTACTTCAACAGGTAAAGTAGGGTCTGAGATATTTATTATATGAAAATCATTACCTGTAGGATTACCGGTACCAACATAGGCATATTTTCCTGAGACATAAATATCACTAATTGCATTTGGCATATTCAAACTACCAACTTCTATAGGATTATTAGAATCTGATATGTCTATAATATGAAATTCTTTTGTAGCACTTTCTGTACCCACATATGCATATTTTCCTGAGACAGAAACTTTATAAACATAATTGGTAAAGACACTACTGGTTACACTACCCAATATCGTAGGGTTAATAGGATTTGAAATATCAATGATACGCATAGACTGATCTATACTATTTGCTACATAAGCCCTATTACCAGAAACAGACACACCCCAAGCACCATTTAAAGCCGTGCTACTAGCAACACCACCAACTATAGTAGGACTAGATGGATTAGAGACATCAATAATACGTAATGAATCATTTTCAAAATTAGCTATATAAGCATATTTACCAGCAACATAAACAGAATTAGCACCATTGAGTGTGGCATTTAAATCTTGTACATATCCAACAACACTTGGTTTGTTTGGATCTGAAATATCAGTAATAGACAAAGAATCGTCAGTTTGATTTGCAACATAGGCATAATTACCAGAAACATAAATAGAACTTGCACCACCATAAGCTGTACTTGAAGATAAAGTAGAAATTATTACAGGATCTGCCGTTACTGACTGTTTGAAACTACCATTTATAGACATAGCACCACCAAACAAAGAATTACCACCAACAATTAGTCC
>PFBU01000085.1:1868-3623 GCA_002773185.1 Candidatus Magasanikbacteria bacterium CG10_big_fil_rev_8_21_14_0_10_36_16
TTGAGCAAGGTACTCGCGCTATCTACAATAGAAGCGACATTAGTAGGATTGGTCGGGTCTGATACATCCAAAATTTCTACACCACTATCCGTAGATGAATTTGAAGCAACATAGGCATATTTCCCTGCGACATAAATAGATGCAGGTGCAGTCTCTGCAATAGAACCTGCATGGGTAGGATTGGTTGGATCAGATACATCTATGATTTCAATACCATTTTCTGTTGAGGATGCTGACGCCACATATGCATACTTTCCTGATACATACACCGATATCGCACCACTTAGTATCGTACTGCCACTATCTGCGATAGATCCAACATGAGTTGGATTGGCAGGATCGGATATATCCAAAATTTCCAAGCCATTTTCGTTATTGGAAGTCACATACGCATACTTTCCTGATACATAGAGACCACCTGGACCACCTAGAAGCATTCCCGCAGTATCTGTGATAGAACCGACGTGAGTAGGATTGGTTGGATCTGAAATGTCCAAAATTTCTACACCATTTTCACCATTTGATGACACATAGGCATACTTTCCTGATACATAGACTGAGATTGCGCCAGAGAGTAACGTACTACCACTATCCTCAATAGAACTCACATGAGTAGGATTGGCAGGATCTGAGATATCAACAATCTCAATACCACTTTCTGCCGGTGATGCCACATAGGCATATTTTCCAGAAACAGCAACAGAATATGCGCCAGTCAACAACGTCGATGGACTATCTGCCAGAGTACCAACATACGTAGGATTGTTTGGATTTGATATATCCAAAACACTAAAATTTGCACCAGATACAACATACGCATATTTTCCAGACACAGCAATACCATTTGGATTTGCCATTACGGTACTTGATGCATAAGAACCGGCATGGATTGGATTACTTCCAACTGTTTGGGTAAAGTTCCCAGACGTAAGATGGATAGACGACGATGGTGCTGTTGTACCAATACCAATATTACCCTGCTTATCTATAAAAAATCTCGCGGTACTACTAGCCGTATCTTTGATATAAAAATTCTTAGTACCGTCGGCATTATAATCTTGTCCGATATTCCAGTTATCAAGTGAAAGAGCTGCCCGTTCTGAGGTACCATCTGTAGAGGGAGAAATGAACAAAGCATCTTCTGTTGCACCAGTCACACCATCTATTGTCAAGCTATAGCCAGGGGTAGAAGTATTTATACCAACGTACCCATCTTTACGTACCACAAACTGTCCACCAGGGGTCGCCTTTAAATCAATCAAAAGGGAGGTCGGTAAAGAATTTGTATCTGTGATTCTCTGTCTTATACCCCAAAATTTACCAGTAGAAGTATTCCAAGTAGCTGTCTCATCGATGTGAGCATTACCATAAGATGTTTCAGAGGCACTAACAGTAGTAAAAGTACCTCCTGTAAATAACACGGAACGAGCTGATGTATCTAATTGTAAACCCTGCGTACCACCAGCTCCTTGGTATACAACTTTTCCTGTTGCACCATCATAAGAAAGTGCTGCCCGATAAGCACTTGATCCATATATGTATATAGCAGTATTAAACCCAGCACCTACCTGACTTTCTCCAAGATACAAAGCATTTTTTGCACGTGCATTTCCACTAACTAAATCCAAAGCATAACCGCTATCTGTAGTAGTACCAAGTAATAATCTGTTAGTTGCTTCATTATAAGCAGAAGTACCAAACAGTATATTACCTTTTGTTGCATTTGCTGTAGAAGATAAGGTAAGCGACTCACTT
>PFBU01000085.1:3678-5611 GCA_002773185.1 Candidatus Magasanikbacteria bacterium CG10_big_fil_rev_8_21_14_0_10_36_16
AGTCTGCCCACCGGATTGCCCTGCCAAAATGGCATATCCCGCATCAGCATGATTACCCCAATCAAAAGCAGTTGTCCAATCACTAGATGAAGCTGTAACTATATTGTAAGAATTGTTCCAATTTGTTGTTGAAGCAGTCAATGGAATATTATAATCTGCGTCTAAACTCAAAACACCAGTACTCGTAGAATAAGTAAGACCAATAGCATCCGTAGAAATTCCCGAAGCAATATCTGACACTAGAGCCAAAGTACCTGTTGTACTATTTGGAATGGTAAGAGAATTTAACAAACCAGAAACAATTACATTACCAGCAAAAGAAGAAGTTGAATTTGCGTTGGAAATTGAAAGTCCTCCATAAGATAAAATACCACCCTGTCCAACTATCAAACCATTACCAATGTAAGCATCATTAGCTACAGTGAAATTATCCGTGACATTTATATTATTTGATTGAATGTTTCCAATATTGGCAGTAGGAGCATCAATACCAGTAAGATCTATAACCTGGAATCCAGAAGCAGCTGTTACATAAGCATATTTTCCAGATACAGACACAGAACGTGCGCCATTCAACAAACTATTATCCATAATTTCTGCAACGAAAAATGGATTAGTTGAACTAGAAACATCAAAAATACTAAGACCATCTCTTTCATAAGTAGTAACATAAGCATATTTTCCAGAAACAAATACATCAGAGGCACCACTAAGCGTTGTGGCATTTGAAACACTACCAAGTATAGGGATAAAGTATGAAGATGGATCAGACACATCCATAATAGCTAATTCACCTATTACATCACTATCAACAGCATATGCCCGACTTCCAGAAATATAAATAGAACCAAAATTGATAAGGCCACAATCTGAACAAGAACCAACAAGAGACAAACTAGTTGGGTTTGAAATATCCACAACACTCATCTTATTACCACCAGACCCACCAACATATGCATACTTTCCTGCAACATCTACATCAAAAGCACCTAAACCAACGAGACTGTCAACAACTACAGGATTTGTAGGATCTGAAACATCAACAGAAGTAACACTACCATCCAGATAACTAGCTACATATGCATATTTACTATTAATCCTTACTTTAGCCGCTCCATTTAATGATGTAGAAGATACACTTCCCATAATAGTCAGATTTGAAGGGTCAGCTATATCTACGATAGTAAGACTATCTGAATTCCTAGAAGCAACATAGGCATATTTTCCAGAAACCTGAACACCCGTTGCACCATCCATCAATGTTGACGAAGAAATACTTCCAACAAGGCTAGGGCTTGTAGGATTGGTAATATCTATAATACTCAAAGAAAAACCGTATTCGCTGGCAACATATGCATATTTACCTAAAATATAAATACTAGCTCCACCATTAAGTGTCGTCGAAGACATACTACCAACAATCACAGGATTAATACCAACAGTCTGAGTGAAACTACCAGAAGTAAGATGTAATGCTGATTGTGGAGTGGTGGTTCCAATACCGACATTACCATTATTCAACACAGTCACAGCACTTGTTGAACCTGAATTACCAACTTTCAATTGGATAGCAGCATTAGTAGCAGTGTTTCCACTTGAAGCAGAATTAGCTTGTAAAACCAACGTATTATTAGCAACAGTGCCCCCAATTAAATTCTGCCCACCAACACGACCAGCTAAAATAGCATAATCAGCAAGAGAATGATCCCCCCAAGAAAAAGCTGTTTGCCAGTCTGTTGTAGAAGCTGAAAGAGGAATATTGTAATTCGTATCTGCTTGAATAGTATTAGAATTCCAAGTCAAGCCAGTACCAAGTGCAATACTGGTTGAAGGAGTATTATAAAAATTATTCCAATTTGTACTACTTGCTGTATTTGGAATCTCATAACCACTAGCTATACTAATCACACCATCTGCATAATTCAAAGCTAAA
>PFBU01000085.1:5636-6058 GCA_002773185.1 Candidatus Magasanikbacteria bacterium CG10_big_fil_rev_8_21_14_0_10_36_16
TATTTGGAATCTCATAACCACTAGCTATACTAATCACACCATCTGCATAATTCAAAGCTAAACCTGTTGTAGAAATTGCTGCTTTTGCTAAACTTGTTGCCTGAGTAGTTGTAACGTAATTTGCATCATTTGTTAATGATGAAATATTTTCTCCGGACAACATTACATTACTTGCCAAATAACTTGAATTAATTAAATCACCTTGCCATGTCCCTGTTGTAATTGTTCCTAAACTTGAAATACTGGTATTACCTGTCCAAGTTGACAAAGCTGTATTTTCTACGCTACCTAAACCAAGATTAGTTCTAGCAGTAGATGCGTCAGTTGCGCCGGTACCACCATTTACAATAGCTAAAGCTCCAGAATCTAAATCAAAGTAATTTTGTATTGCATGATCTCCCCAGCCAAAAGCTGTTTGCCAA
>PFBU01000085.1:6069-6746 GCA_002773185.1 Candidatus Magasanikbacteria bacterium CG10_big_fil_rev_8_21_14_0_10_36_16
CCATTTGTATTATTATAAGTCAATCCCAAAGCATTTGACGAAAGTAAAGCCAAAGCTTCGGTACTTGTCACATAACCACTATCATTATTAAAAAGTGAAATATTTTCTCCTTCAACCATCACATTATCTGCCAAACTTGAACTTACTATTTTTGTACCGTTCCACACACCTGATATTATTGTACCTAATGTTGTTATATTTTCACTTCCTAACCAAAGTGACAAAGCTGTATTTTCGACATTACCAAGACCAAGTGTTGTTTTTACAGTTGAAGAAGATTGTGCTGTCCAATTGACACCATCACTCACAATAAAATTACCATTAGTAAGAGAAAGTCCGGCAATGTCTAATAGTCCGGCATTGTAAGCTTGGACATCACTGCCAATAGCTAAACCAAGATTAGTTCTCGCCGTAGAACTACTAGCTAAATCAGAAAGATTGTTTGCAGCAAGTAAATCACCACCACCAGGAATATTATCCCAAGTGATGCCTGAAGCAGTAGCTTTCAAAAATTGACCAGGAACACCGAGATTTAGCAATGCAAAACTATCAGTGGTACTAGCAAATAAAATATCACCAACAGCATAAGTAGATGTCGTCAAGGAAACAGAAGGATAGACACCACAATTAATATCAGTCGGCAAACAAGTAGGATTGAGTGTTTCCCCTGGTGTATA
>PFBU01000056.1:0-917 GCA_002773185.1 Candidatus Magasanikbacteria bacterium CG10_big_fil_rev_8_21_14_0_10_36_16
GGTTGTATATTCAAAAATGTAAAAATCCTAAATCCTAAATCAGAAATTAAAAATCAAAATATTATTCCAACTGATTTTTTGGAAAAAGGTATTATTTCCGCTGGTTGGCTTATGGATCAAGCTGGTTGTAAGGGAATGAAAGTGGGCAATGCCCAAGTTAGTGAAAAACATGCCAATTTCATAGTAAATTTGGGAGACGCCACAGCCGAGGATGTAAAAAATTTGATTGAAGAAGTGAAGAAAAAAGTGTATAATAAATTTAAGATAAATTTAGAGGAGGAAGTGCAAGAAATTAGTTTTTAAAAGCGTAGTAATTAATATAAATTATGAGTACAAAAGATGAAGGAGATAAATCAAGATTTGGAGTAATAAATGGTGGAGGTGAGACTACACCTACTGTGTTGGACAAAACTGATTTTGAGGTAAAAAAAGGTGGAATATTATCTTTAATTGAAGAACATAATTTTACTAATGAGGAAGTAAAACAAAAAATACAATTTGTTTTTGGAAAGGCGGTTTATTGTTTTGATGGAGTCAAAAATTTATTTGTGGATAAAGATTTGTCAAGTTTAGACAGAAAGATTTTGGCACATAAAATTAAACGAAATGTAATGCAAAATTTGAATGAAATAGTAGATTCAATGTCTTCTGGTAAGACTACTGTTGTCACATCTGAAAAATTGTCTGATATTGAAAATGGTTTAAATTTAGTTGTTGAACATTTTATAAATAGTAGTGTGACTGAATTAGATAAACAAGAAAAAAATAATATTTTGGGTAAAATTTTAGCTTTGGTTTTTGCTTATATTGACAGTCACGAAATACCTAGAGAAGATTATATAAACTTTTTATCAAAATTAAGTACACAAGTTTAAGTATTTTATTTATTTAACACCAAATATATGACAACAAACATT
>PFBU01000056.1:947-2897 GCA_002773185.1 Candidatus Magasanikbacteria bacterium CG10_big_fil_rev_8_21_14_0_10_36_16
AAACCTTATTTTGCTGAAGTCAATCTGCAAATTCCCACCAAAAATATTTTTATTAGAAAATATTCTGAAGATCTGTACAAAGCAGTTGACAAAGTACGTGATCATCTCAAAGTTGAACTGGAAAAAATGAAAGGAAAAATGAGAGACAAAGACAAAGAAGTTTTGAGAAAGAACAAAGGTTATCAAGAATAATTTTTATTATATTTTTTGTATGTCAATTGAAGTTCATAGAAATTTAGGCGTGATAGAAGGTGGTAGAGAAGAATTTAAGAAAAACATAAACGTTAATTTGGAAAAAATTAGAGAAATAGTTTCTTCTATTTATAAAGACGAAATTATAAAGACCATTCAACAAAAAAGTAACTTGAATGTTTTTGATATTAGCAATCAAAAATTACACATTGTTAATATAGAAAAATTGATTAAACTTTCTAGATATGCTCAGGTTGACTCAAATATTTGTTTAAAAAATATTTCAGATAGTTTTCCAGTAGATGAAGGCGCTTTGGAAAATGAACCTCAGATTGATACATCTGTTGGTGTAGCAATGATTACACCTAATATTTCTGAAAAAGAAAATATAGTTTATCACGCTTCAGGTATTGCAGAGAGTATGGAAATAATTCATGTTGCTTTGAATAAATTGAAAAGTTTGATAAATAAATCTGGAATTTGTACTGATAGAGTAGAATACTCTGAAGCTTTGTCGGATATAATACTTAATTATGATTTTATAAATTCTCATATGGATTGGTTGTGTGATGCGCTAAATAAGCGTTTGTCATAGATAAATCATTTATTCTGTGATTATGAGTATAGACAAAACCTCCAAAAGCTGGTATAATGCCCCAGCTTTTTAAACTGTAAAAATAAACAAAAATATGTCTTTTTTAGAAAAAATATTTCCTGATGGCAACAAAAAGGAACTCAAGAAATTTCAAGCTTTGGTAAGTGGTGTAAATGCTTTAGAATCAGAGTACGAAAAGTTGTCTAATGAAGAATTAAAAAACAAAACTCCAGAATTCAAACAAAGAATTGAAAAAGGTGAGTCTTTGGACAGTCTTTTGGTTGAAGCTTTTGCTGTGGTGCGTGAGACCGCCAAGCGTACTTTGGGTATGCGACATTATGATGTACAGATGATTGGTGGCGCAGCTTTGCACAAAGGTAAAATTGCGGAAATGCGTACTGGTGAAGGTAAAACTCTTACTTCTACTTTGGCAGTATATTTGAATGCACTTGAAGGCAAAGGTGTACACGTGGTTACTGTCAATGATTATTTGGCCAAGCGTGACGCTGTCTGGATGGCGAAGATTTATGATTTTCTTGGAATTAGTGTGGGTGTTATCCAGAACCAACGTGTTTCTTTTGTTTATGATTCTTCAGTTGTCAGACCAGAAGATTTGAGTGCTGAAAGTATAGCTGAAGAAAGTTTCAAAATTGAAAATGAATTTTTGCGTGGAGCTTCTCGTCAAGAAGCTTATGCCTGTGATGTTACTTATGGTACCAACAACGAATATGGTTTTGATTATCTTCGTGACAACATGGTGCAGACAATTGAAGAAATGGTCATGCGTCCAGGCAATGAAATGCACTATGCTATAATTGATGAAATAGATTCTATTCTTATTGATGAAGCTCGTACGCCACTCATTATTTCTGCCCCGGCTGAAGAAGCCACCCAGCAATACTATCAATTTGCGTCTTGGACCAAACAGTTAAAAGAAAATGAAGATTATAATGTTGATGAAAAATTACGTGCCTCTACATTGACAGATGTGGGTATTAGCAAATTTGAAAAGTGGCTTGGGGTGGAAAATCTTTATGTGGAAGGTGGTATTGCTCTTGTACATCATATTGAGCAGGCTCTCAAAGCTGAAGTACTTTTCAAACGTGACAAAGATTATATTGTGGATAATGGAGAAATAATTATTATTGATGAATTCACTGGTC
>PFBU01000056.1:2905-12880 GCA_002773185.1 Candidatus Magasanikbacteria bacterium CG10_big_fil_rev_8_21_14_0_10_36_16
GAAAGTAGGACTTTGGCTACTATTACCTTTCAAAATCTTTTCCGTATGTATGACAAATTGTCTGGTATGACTGGTACGGCTAAGACTGAAGAAGAAGAATTTTACAAAATTTATGCACTTGAAGTGTTGGTCATCCCAACCAACAAACCAGATGCTCGTGTAGATTTTCCCGATAGAATTTATCGCACTGAAAATGGTAAAAATAAAGCAATTGTAGAAAAAATAAAAGAATGTCAAACCAAAGGTCAGCCAGTACTTATTGGTACGATTTCTGTGGAGAAAAATGAATATCTAAGTCAATATTTGACAATCAATGGGATTCAACATGAAATTTTGAATGCCAAGAATCATGAACGTGAAGGTGAAATCATTGCTCAAGCTGGTCGCCCTGGAGCTGTGACTCTAGCTACCAACATGGCTGGTCGTGGTGTGGATATTAAACTTGGTGGCGTGCCTTTTAATACCGACACTTTTGAAAAAGTAAAACAAGCCAGTGGTTTGTTTGTACTTGGTACTGAGCGTCATGAATCTCGTCGTATAGACAATCAGCTTCGAGGACGCTCTGCACGTCAGGGTGATCCTGGTGAAACTCAATTTTTTGTCTCTACTGAAGATGACTTAATGCGTATTTTTGCTGGCGACAGACTCAAAAATGTTATGACTCGTTTCAACGTGCCAGAAGACATGCCAATTGAACAAAAATTTATTACCAAAATGCTCGAAGGTGCTCAGAAAAAAGTGGAGTCTCACCATTTTGACACTCGCAAACATTTGCTTGAATATGATGATGTCTTGAACAAACAACGTGCTGTGATTTACAAAAAACGTCGTCATGTTTTGAATCTGGCTGAAAAAGAAATGAAGGGTATAGCTACTGAAGCTGAGGTAATAGAAGATAAAAAAACTGGAGAAGAAAATGAAGAAAAATCAGAAATTATAAAATCCAAAGAAGAATCTTTGTCACTTCATGATATGATTATGGAAATGATTGTAAATGAAATAGAGTTTATTGTATCTTTTCATACTAATACAGAAGATGATACACAATGGAATACACAAGAAGTCTATGAAACTATTAGAACTATTTTTCCATTGAATGATGAAGACAAAAAAGAAATTTTTGATTTGGGCAAAGATAATAGTGAACAAAATATTAGTGAAGTAGAACGTCGTGATAAGTTGGTAGAATTTTTATTAGCTAAAGCTCGTCATCAATATACTGAAATGACCAAAAATATTCAAGATCAGATTGCTACTACAGAAGACAAACCGAAAGTAATTGCTGAATTACAAAAGAGTGTCTTGCTTCGTACTGTGGATAATCTTTGGGTAGAATATTTGGTAGCTATAGATTATCTTCGTACTGGTATTGGTCTGATGGGTTATGGTCAACGTGATCCTTTGGTAGAGTACAAACAAGAAAGTTTTCATCTTTTCAATCAATTACTTGCTAATATTCAAAAAGAAGTTGTCTATACATTTTTCAAAATAAATATTGGTTTGCAATTAGCACCAAGTATTATGGCCACAGACAAAATGACACTAAAAGGTGCTGAAAAAACAACTAATGCCGAAGCTGGGATTGTTGAAGGAAAAGTTCGTGATGACGAAGGGCACAAAGTTGGTCGTAATGATGCTTGTCCTTGTGGTTCAGGAAAGAAATATAAGAAGTGTCATGGAAAATAAAAAAACAATGAACAATTAGTAACTAACAATTAACAAATAACTTTTGTTAATTTCAATTGGAATGACAAACGTCAGTTTGTCCTGTAAAATAAAAGAGTGTACTCATAGATTATTTGTAATTTTATATTTTTTTGCTTATTTTTTAGAAAAGACATGTCTTACTAAAATACTCAAAATTTGGCTCAACCATTGACTTTTTTGTTATTTTATGCTATTATCTCGCCAATCCCGTAAGTCGCGGGTAGGGAGGGTTCAATGGTATACGTTTATACTACCCTGGCGATGATTCCCGTTTGTTTGCTTCTCGTGTGGTGTCGGCGCAACGACATCCGTGATGGAGTATCCACGCGGGACGATGGCGACTAGTCGTCAACGCCAGAGCATCAGGACATGGCCCACCTGGATTCAATCCGGGCGACGCCTTCACTTCTTGTATTGTTTAATTGAATTATTTAAAAATTAAATTGATATTGTTTTATTTGACAGCCTTGGCTGTTTTTTTATTATATACCTAGTATTGAAATAAAGCTTATTATAGAGACGTATTTCTTGTGTATAGCTAACAAATTTGTCAAATCTTTCTTGTTATTAACTAGCCTTGACGTTTTCTTCAAAAACCAGTACAATAGTGCCACTTGATTGCTCTCTATTATGCAAAGAAGTTTGTGGTGTTTTCTAAAAATGCTATACTATGTGCGTAGTTTATTTTGCTAAGAGCTTTTAGAATTACAAATAATTTCTCGATATAGTTTCGGGAGCTAAGTAAAATTATGACAAAAGGAAATATTCGTGGGAAAATAAGATGGGGGATTTTTGGTATCATTGCCTTACTTTTTGTATCTGGGGTTTTTGTAGCGCCACAATTCTTTAACAGAGGTATTGATTGGGCAAATAATACAATACATTTAGGTTTGCCACATGTGTCAGAACGTGATTTTCGTCTTGGCCTAGATTTGCAAGGTGGTGCTCATCTAGTTTACGAAGCTGATACTAGTAATATTCCAGCAGGTGAAGAAGCTGCTGCTGTTGAAGGTGTTCGTGATGTCATTGAAAAAAGAATAAATGGTATTGGTGTTTCCGAAGCGCAAGTCCAAACTACTCAAGTCGGTGAAGCTCGTCGTATCATTGTGGAGTTGCCAGGTGTGTCTGATGTACAACAAGCTATTTCTATGATTGGGGCCACACCTATTTTGGAATTCAAAGAAATAAATGATACACCTGCTCGTGAACTTACAATAGATGAACAAAAACAAATGGATGAGTACAATAAAGATGCCAAAACTAAAGCAACAGATCTTTTGAAAAAAATAAAAAATGGTGCTAAATTTGAGGACGTAGCTACGGAAAGTTCAGAAGATACTAATAGCAAAAATAATGGTGGTTATCTGAATTATATTAACAATCAATCACAATATCTGGAACTTTATGACTGGGCTCAAACTGCCAAAGAAGGGGATATAAGTAAAACTTTGGTAAGTAGTACCGAGGGTTATAATATTTTGAAGAGAGGTGCTGAGCGTGATGGTGAAAAAGAAGTAAAAGCTAGTCATATTTTGATTTGTTATAAAGGTGCGCAAAATTGTAATAGTGAAACATATTCCAAAGAAGAAGCTCTTGCCAAAGCACAAGAAATCTATAATGAGGCTACAGCTGACAACTTTGCACAATTAGCCAAAGACAATTCTACAGATCCAAGTGTGGCTCAAAATAATGGCGACTTGGGTTGGTTTGGTACAGGACAGATGGTACCAGCTTTTGAAAAAGCTGTTTTTGATGCTGAAAAAGGTCAGATTATTGGGACGGTAGAGACAGATTTTGGGTTTCATGTTATTTACAAAAAAGATGAAAGAAACACCAAGGAATACGAACTTTGGAGAATTTTGGTAAAAACAGAAAAAGCTACTGACATTTTACCTCCGCCAGATCCTTGGAAAAACACAGATTTGTCTGGCAAAAATTTGAAACACTCCGAAGTGGTAAGTGATCAACAAACTGGCGCTGTGCAGGTTGCTCTAAATTTTGATAATGATGGAAAAAATTTATTTGCTGATATTACCAAACGTAATGTTGGTAAACAAGTGGCGATATTTTTGGACAATGATATTATTAGTGCCCCAACAGTACAAACAGTCATTACTGATGGCCGAGCTGTGATTAGTGGTAGTTTCAATTTGCAAGATGCTAAATTACTTTCTCAAAGATTGAATGCTGGTGCTTTGCCAGTTCCTGTTAATTTGATTTCTCAAGAAACAGTTGGTGCTACCTTAGGTGCCAAATCTGTTAGTGCTAGTTTGTTTGCGGGGGTTATTGGTGTCTTGTTGGTTATGCTATTTATGCTTATTTATTATCGTTTACCAGGTTTATTGTCAGTTATTACTTTGACATTATATATTACTTTGACTTTGGCTATCTTCAAGCTTATTGGTGTGACACTTACCTTGGCGGGTATTGCTGGTTTCATTCTTTCTATTGGTATGGCAGTTGACGCCAACGTTCTTATTTTTGAACGTCTCAAAGAAGAATTGAGAGAGGGTAAGAGTCTAAAAGCTGGTGTGGAAGAAGGTTTCAAACGTGCTTGGTCTTCTATTCGTGATAGTAATATTTCTACACTTATTACTTGTGTTTTGCTTATCTGGTTTGGTACTAGTTTTGTGCAAGGTTTTGCTGTTACTTTAGGAATTGGTGTTTTGTTATCTATGTTTAGTGCTATTACTATCACCAGAGTTATGCTTAGATTTGTTGTGCCTTGGTTCAAGAAGCGCGATGGAGGTTGGCTTTTTGTCGGTACTTTTACTAATAAAGAACAAAAATAAAAATATGATTAATATTGTTGGAAAAAGAAATATATTTTTTACTATCTCTGGTTTGTGGGTAGGGTTGAGTATCATCTTTGTATTAGTATTTGGTTTGAAGCCAGGTATTGATTTTACAGGTGGTTCACTGATGGAAATAAGTTTTACCTCTAGTCGTCCAAGTCTAAACGAAATGCAAGCAGAATTCACTGATAATACTTATGGTAATGTTCGTGTACAACCAACTGAAAGTAATGGTTATATTTTGAAAATGAGGTTTGTTTCAGAAGAAGAACATCAAGCAGTCTTGAAAAAATTACGTGATAAATTTGAAGTGGTCAAAGATTCTGTTGTAAATGTAAGTAATGATGATAGTAATGACGTAAAATTGAAAAATGTTCAAGTCACTGCCGTCGCCAGTACTACTACTGAGACTACTACTAGTACCAGACAAAATACTGATTCTAGTGAGAATAGACTTATTGAAGACCGTATTGAAACCATTGGTCCTGCTATTAGTTCAC
Organism: Candidatus Magasanikbacteria bacterium CG10_big_fil_rev_8_21_14_0_10_36_16; assembly: GCA_002773185.1. Lineage (GTDB taxonomy): Bacteria > Patescibacteriota > Patescibacteriia > Magasanikbacterales > UBA922 > UBA1557. The sequence goes on from PFBU01000056.1 coordinate 7,908, forward strand.
AATTGCAACAAAGATCTATGGAAGCGGCTATGGCTGTGATTGTGGCTATTGTTCTTTATGTGGCTTACGCTTTTCGCAAAGTTACCAAGCCTGTTTCCTCTTGGAAATATGGTGTGACAGCTGTGATTGCTCTTATTCACGATGTGATGGGTACAATTGGTGTGTTTGCTTTACTTGGTCATTTTTATGGTGTAGAAGTAGATATTCCTTTTGTAGTAGCTATGCTTACTATCTTTGGTTATTCTGTCAATGATACTATTGTAGTATTCGATCGTGTACGTGAGAATTTGATCAAATATGGTTATGAACATTTTGATGATGTGGTGAACAAAGGTGTCAACGAAACATTTTCTCGTTCTATCAATACTTCCTTTACTACTTTGTTAGTTTTGGTGGCTTTGTTCTTCTTTGGTGGTAGCACTATCCATTATTTTTCTTTAGCTCTGATTATTGGTATTTTCTTGGGTACCTACTCATCTATTTTCTTGGCTAGTCCACTGTTAGTAGTTTGGCAAAAGATGGCTAAAAAATAAAAACATTTTATAATCAAAAAATTCCCGTAGTTTCGGGAATTTTTGTTTTGTGTTATAATACTCAATATAGTATTCTAATTTTTTTATATGAGTGATAAAATTTTACAACATCTTATTACTACTTTGGTAATAATTTTGTTGGCCTTGGTTTATTTTGCTGGATATGTGGCTGGGACTTTGGGTTGGTTTTGGTTATTTTTAGGTCTGATACTGCTTTATCCTCTTATACACAAATTGTTAAATGTCTAAGATATGGACTTTACTTCATTTGGTGACTATTTCAATGTTTTAACAAATTTTTTTGTTCAACCTATTTGGACAATTGTCGCCCAATTGTTTGCTATTTTTGGTTGGATAGTTTTTGTTTGGCTTCTTGCTTTTGCAATAGTCAATTTTTATGCTGATCATATGCAGGATACCAAAAATACTTCCAAATGGAAGTATATGGTTTTGGCTATTGATATTCCGCCAGAGAATGTCCAAACCCCTTTGGCAGTGGAGCAAATGTTTGCTCATTTGGCAGGAGCTTTTAGTAAGCCGGATCTTCGTGATAAATTTCGTGAAGGATACAAACAAAGAGGGTTTAGTTTGGAAATAGTAAGTATTGAGGGTTATATTCAATTTATCATCAGAACGGAAGAAAAATTTAGAGATTTGGTAGAGACGTCTGTTTATGCCCAGTATCCAGATGCAGAGCTTACGGAAGTAGAAGATTATGTTACTTCTGTCCCACAGACATATCCTAATAATGAATATGATGTTTGGGTAGGAGATTTTACTTTGTCCGAAGATTCTGCTTATCCATTGCGTAGTTATCGTGATTTTGAACATAATATTTCCAAAGACACTGTCCTCAAAGATCCAATGGGTACTTTTTTGGAAAGTTTTACTCGTATTGGTGTTGGTGAACAAATGTGGTTTCAAATTTTGGTAGAGCCGATTGACAATAATTGGAAAGAAAAAGCTATTGAAAAGATAAAATCTTTAATTGGTGAAAAAACAACTCCCAAAAAAAATCCCTTGTCTTTTGTAACTGACAATTTTTTGACCAAAGAAATTGGTAAAGGTATTAGTGAACTCAGTGCTCAAATCACTGGTTTTGAACGTGGTTCTGGAGATGATAAACCTGCAAGTAAAGAAGAAAAAAATCAAATAAAATATTTGACACCAGGTCAACAGAAAATCTTGGAAGCAATGGAAGCAAAAATTAGCAAAATAGGTCTCAAGACAAAATTACGAGCAGTCTATGTGGCTAGAAAAGAAGTATTTAAGAAAGAAAGAGGTGTCAATGCTCTCATGGGCGCTATCAATCAGTTCAATAGCCCTACCTCAAATTCTATTGTGCTAAAGTCTTCCACTGACGTCCGTGGCAAGAAGGCTGTGATTAAGAAAAAAAATGATTTGCTCAAAGCTTATGTAAAAAGAAAAATGAATGTGGGAGCCAAAGCAGTAGTCTTCAATATTGAAGAATTAGCCACTCTCTGGCATTTTCCTATGTCCCATGTCAAGACTCCTTTGGTGCAAAAAGCTGAAACAAAAGCAGCCGAGCCACCAGCTGATTTACCAATGGAAAATATTCTCAATTTGCCAGTGGACAAGAGTGTTCAAGTTGTAAATAATAATTCTGGCAAACGTAAATTTACCACAGATAGTGGTGAAGAAATTTATTTAGATGATTTTGGTACCTAATTTTTTAAATAGGAAGGGAATATGAACAAAATTTTAACATCAAAAAGCAGGACATTTTTTGTGTACTGTTTTTCTTTTTTGTTAGGGGTATTTTTATTTTCTATTTTTGACTGGCGATTTAGTTTTTTGTTTATAGTTGTTTGTCTAGTAGTTTTGTTTAGTTTTGTGATTATTTTTTGGCATAATATTTTGCTACGTTTTGTCTTTTTTTGTTTATTATTTTTTGTTTTTGGTTCTCTGCGTTATTTAGTGACTGTCCCTATAAATAATAATAAAAATTTAGTATCTTTTTTTGGAGAAACAGAAGTTGTAGAAGGTTTTGTAAGTAGTGAGCCAGATATACGCCTTGATGGTGTACGTTATATTGTTTCAGCCCAGTTTTTGAGTGAAGAAAAAACAAAGCAAAAAAGAATTACCATAAAAGGTAATTTTTATTTTAAATCCGGACTTTACCCACGTTATAAGTATGGCGACAAATTGAGAATTACTTGTTTATTACAAAAACCAGAGCCTGTGGAGGATTTTCGTTATGATAAGTATTTGGCTAGGTATGGTGTTTTTGTGGATTGTATTCCTAGTCAAATTGATAAAATAGGGGAAAATGGGGGTAGTTTTTTCCTTAAGCAAATATTTGCCTTAAAAATTATAATTGCAGGCAAAATCAATACATTATGGCACGAACCCTATGCCAGCTTCATGGCGGGGCTTTTATATGGTTACAGGGGTGGTTTGGGTACTTTGAATGATTTGTTTAGTCGTACTGGGGTTACCCATATTGTGGCTATTTCTGGTTACAATATTACTATTGTTTCCACGATTTTGATTGCTTTTTGTACGAGATTTTATATTCCTCGTAAAAAAGCTTTTTGGCTGATTGTCTTTGGTATTTTTGTTTTTGTAATTTTTGCTGGAGCTAGTGCCTCGGTGGTTAGAGCGGGAATTATGGGAGTCTTGGTTTTGCTTACTAAACAAATTGGGCGTAAAGCAAATGTGGCGAATGTTATGGTTTTGACAGTTACACTCATGACTTTACAAAATCCCTATATTTTGGTTTGGGATGTTGGTTTTCAGCTTTCTTTTATTTCTACTTTAGGACTTATTTACATTGTACCTATTATTGAAAAATATTTTGCTAAGATGCTAGAAATTTTTGGTGTCAAAGAATCCTTGGTCACGACACTCGGAGCAATTGTAGCTACTTTGCCTTTGATTTTGTATCAATTCAACAGATTATCTATTGTTTCTCCAATAGTCAATATTCTTATTTTGTGGATTTTGCCTTGGATTATGTTTAGCGGTTTTTTGGTCGTAGTTTTGAGTTTTGTCTTTTTGCCTTTAGCTCAGGTTTTATCTTGGTTGGCTTTTGTGATGATGAAATATATCGTGGTTGTAGTAACATTTTTTGCCAATTTGTCTTTTGCTGTTATTGACCTCAAGTTTTCTTTGTGGACGATGTTTTTTTCTTATTTTTTAATAATTTTTTGGGTTTATAAAAATATAAAGAAGAAAAAAATATGAAAAAAGTACAATTAATTATTCTGCTAATTTTAGCTATAGTTTTGTCTATGCTCTTTTTTGTTAAGAAAAATAAACAAGTGAATATCTCTAAAACTGAAGTAGCTGGTAAAGCAATTTCTAATGGACTTAAAGTAACTTATTTAGACATCGGACAAGGGGATGCTAGTTTTATTGAATTTCCAGATGGGCAACAATTGTTGGTTGATTGTTCAATTGACGGTCGTATTTTGGAAGCTTTAGGTCGGGTAATGCCTTATTATGATCATGACATTGATTATTTATTAGTCACTCATCCAGATTTGGATCACTACGGTGGTTGTACAGAAGTTATGAATCGTTTCCAAATAAAAAATATTGTTTATAGTGGTTTGGAAAAAAGAGGGGATCAAATGTGGGAAGCTTTTTTGTCGGCTATCCAAAATGAAAATGCCAATTATATAGAGGCCAACAAAGAAGATGTCTGGAATATTGCCAGTACAACGATTCATATTTTGTATCCAGATCATTCTATACCAGATAATAAAAATGTTCCCAACTCAACTGTTGAAGCCAATGCTAATAACACTTCTATTGTTTTCAAATTATCGTATTTAGATAAAAATTTGTTATTTATGGGAGATGCTGAGGAAGAATTAGAAAAATATTTGATAGTCACTTATGGTGACCAATTGGATGCCGATGTTTTGAAACTAGGACACCACGGTAGTGATAGTTCTTCTAGCAAAAATTTTATCAAGATAACTAGCCCACACGATGCAATTGCTTCTTGTGGTTTGAATAATAAATTTGGGCATCCTTCGCGTCGTATTTTGAGTCGTTTAGAGAGAATTGCTTCTAGTACTATTTGGCGGACAGATTTGCAAGGTGATATTTTTCTTAAATTAGATGCAGATGGTTTGAAGATGTATACCAATTAAAATTCACCTAATTTCTAATTCCTAATTCACCTAATAAAATTTTAAATTACTAGTACTAATAATTTAAGTTAGGTAAAAGGGTAATTTTGATTTCTTTATTTATAATTTTATTAGAAATTAGATATTAGGTGAATTAGAAATTTTTATAATGACTTTTACATCACGAACTTTTCCGCCCAAGGTGGGTTCGTGTTGCTTTGCACGTCTTGGACTGTGGACGGAATGAACTTTCGACTTTGTTCTATTGTCTATTATTATGTCTTTGTGCTATAATATCTTTATTATTTAGATTATCTTTTATGGCAAAAGAAAAAAG
>PFBU01000005.1:0-3026 GCA_002773185.1 Candidatus Magasanikbacteria bacterium CG10_big_fil_rev_8_21_14_0_10_36_16
CTTGATTGTCAGTGTCTAAATTGAATAGAAATTTTTTTCTTTCTCTATTATAGAAGTCATTATAATTTGAAATGTGTTACAAAAATTGTATGAATTATCTTGCTTTTTTTGTAAAATTTGCCTATAATTAAGTAAGTTATAAAAAAATATGAATAAAACAAACATTCCACGTTGCATGAGCACCCAACATCCTGACAATGTTTTTCAGCCTTTTTTTGCTGAACATTCTTTGCTTAGTGGAGAAGACGAAGTACAAGAAGCTTATTATGCCTATGCTCATCTTGGTTGTGATGAACAAATGTGGGATGCAGAAGGTAAGGAAGTAGATAGCTTTGTCGTCAAAAAATTGTTGACCCAAAATGAAAGATTTTTTCGTGAACACAAACTGGGACAAGATTTGCGTCTGACTGTACGTGTGCCAAATCCAGAGATAGAAAAAACTGAAGGAAAAATTTTGTTAGAAACTTTGGAAAGTATTCCACGTTCTTTTGATGCTGCTCAGGCTTTTTATGGTGGAGAAGTTACCTCACCAATTTTTGAAGTGATTTTGCCAATGACCACTTCGGCCGAAAGTCTTGATCGTATTTACCGTTATTATACGGACATTGTGGTCGGTAAGGGGAGTAAGCCCGTACGTCCCAAAGATATTGCGATTAGTGAATGGGTAGGAGAATTTCATCCAGAAAAAATAGAAATGATTCCCTTGTTTGAAGACTTGGAACATATGCTCGCCAGTGCTGATATTTTGCGTGATTATTTGAAAGACAAAAATGTTGAATATCAACGTGTTTTTTTGGCGCGTAGTGATCCTGCTGTCAACTATGGCTCAATTGTTGCCGTGCTTATCAACAAAATTGCTTTGCAAAGAATTCACAAACTTAGTTTGGAATTAAATATTCCGATGTATCCAATTTTGGGAGCAGGTTCAGCGCCATTTCGGGGCAACTTGAGACCACAAACAGTTGAGAGTATTTTGCGTGGTTATCCAAGTGTGCAGACTTTTACGGTGCAATCTTCTTTCAAGTTTGACAATGATCCTGCTTTGGTACAATCAGCTATCAAGAAACTTTGTGAAACTGAAAGGAAAGAACCACTTGAAGTTGATGAAGAAAAAGTCTTGGATATTATTGATAGATATAGTCAGTGCTATCAAGGAGAACTTGGTAAATTGGTAGATGTGATAAATATTGTCGGCAACTATGTGCCACGTCGTCGTAAGAGAAAGTTGCATATTGGTCTATTTGGTTATTCTCGTACCCTCGGTAAAAAACATTTACCAAGAGCTATTACTTTTACTTCGGCTTTGTATTCTATTGGTGTTCCACCGGAGTTATTGGGTCTAGATGCTTTGAGCGAAGAAGATATGGTTGTGATCAAACAAGTCTATCCAAGTATTGAAACTGATTTGCAAGATGCTATTCGTTTCTTAGATATTGATTCACCATATTTACCTCAAGCAGTACGTGAGCGAGTTTTGGCTTGGTTTCCTAGTGTTGAGAAAGACGAAGAACATCTGAGAGTTACTAAACAGATTTGCGAAGATCTTAGTCAAAACAGTTTGGACGAAATTTCCAATTTGATTTTGCTCTCAGCGCAGAGGAGAGGGTTTTTGGGTTAAACAAAAAGTTTTGTAAATAAAAAATTCACTTGTTGGTGATTTTTTGTAATTTATTCCTTATTTCTTAATTATTGACAACCAAGCAAAAATATGAGATTATATATCACGCTTAACAAATTTATAAAACATTTTTATGGCTGAAGAAGTAATACTACGATTTGACAATGTCACGTTTGAGTATTCAGAGAAAAAAACAGTTCTTGATGAAGTGTCTTTTTCAGTACGCAAAGGCTCAAAATTGACCTTGATGGGACAAAATGGTGCTGGTAAAAGTACAATTTTCAAACTTATCAAAGATGAATTGAAGCCTAATACTGGTAATGTCTTTATAACCAATGAAGCTAGTATTGGTACAGCTGAACAAATGGTTGCCAAAGAAGATTTGGATTTGTCTGTAGAAGAATATTTTGGTAAGGCTTTTCACGAAGTTCCTGGTAATATCAAAAGCCAAATTAGCAAAGTGATGGATGCTGTCAATCTGACTGTACCGACAGGCTGTAAAGTAGGAGATTTGTCTGGTGGACAACAGGCTAGAATACTCCTGGCTTTTGGACTTATCCAAAATCCTGACATTTTGCTTCTTGATGAACCTACCAACAATTTGGACAAAGCAGGTATTGATCATCTTATAGAATTTTTGGTGATGTATGACAAGACAGTGATTGTGATTTCTCATGATGCTGATTTTCTTAATTGTTTTACCGAAGGTGTGATTTATCTTGACGTCTTTACCAAAAAAGCAGAAATCTATGTGGGAGATTATTATTCCGTAGTTGAGGAAATCCAAAATAGAATCGACAGAGAAATAAAGAAAAATGCACAATTGGAAAAACAAATTTTGGACAACAAAGAAAAAGTAAATTTTTTCTCCAACAAAGGTGGTAAGATGCGTAAACTAGCTAGTAAACTTCGTGAAGAAATTGAAGAATTTGAAGAAAACAAAGTTGAAGTTCGTCGTGAAGATAAGACTATTAGAGAATTCAAGATCCCAGCTCAGGGAATTATTGGTGACGTAGTGATAATCAAATCTATCAAAGTAATTAAAAATCATGAACCTATTATTAAAGAAGTTGATATTCTTTTACGTCAAAGAGATAGATTGCTTATTGCTGGACCAAATGGTATTGGTAAAAGTACTTTGCTTAGAACTCTGATAAATAACACCAACGAAGGTGTCGCCATTATGTCAGGTACACGGGTTGGTTATTATAGTCAAGATTTTGCCACACTTGATTATGAACAAACAGTTTTTGATTCTTTGCAAAGCGTTTTGCAAGAGGGAACAACTTTGGAAAATATGCGTGCGGTGGCTGCTGGTTTTTTGTTTACTGGTGAAATGATGGGTTTGAAAATTTCTCATTTGTCGGAAGGTCAAAAAGGTCTGTTGTCTTTTGCTAGATTAGTTTTA
>PFBU01000005.1:3076-5449 GCA_002773185.1 Candidatus Magasanikbacteria bacterium CG10_big_fil_rev_8_21_14_0_10_36_16
GCCAGATTTTGTGGAAAAAATTAAGTTTGACCAAGAATTAGACTTGGGACGTTACTAAAAAAGCTTAAAAAGCCTAATATAGGCTTTTTGTTTTTAAGAACTTTTGACCAACTTGATTAACGACGACTTGACAAGAAGTAAAAATTATGCTATACTTTGGGCTAAATTACATTTAAGTAATTTTGAATATTTTATATGGGAAGTTTCAATCGTGATAGTGGTAGGTCAAGCGGCGGTTTCGGTCGTGGCGGTTTTGGCGGTGGTAAATCATTTGGTGGCAGTAGAGGTGGCAGAGACGGCGACAGACCAACTATGCACAAAGCTGTTTGTAGTGAATGTGGAGATGACTGTGAAATCCCATTTAGACCAACTGGTGCTAGACCAGTGTTCTGTAGTAATTGTTTTTCTAAACAACAAGGTGGTGACTCAGCGCCAAGAAGAAATAGTTTTGGTGGTGACAGAAATGACAGACACGAAAGACGTGAAAGACCAAGTTTTGAAGATAGAGAAATGTTTGACGCTACTTGCGACAAATGTGGCAATGGTTGTCAAGTACCTTTCAGACCAACTTCTGGTAAACCTGTTTTTTGTAGTGATTGTTTTGATAAAAAAGGTGGTAGAGAAGGTAGAGATGGTGGTAGTAGAGATTCAGGAGAAGTAATGGAACAAATCAAAATGTTGAACAACAAATTTGATAAACTATTATCTATTTTGACTCCAGCTTCTGCTGTAGAAAAATCTACCAAATTAAAAAAAGAAAAAAAAGAAGATATAATTTTTGATGCTCCAGTTGAAAAAAATGAAGAAGTAAAAAAAGTTAGAAAACCAAAAATAGAAAAGAAAGTTGCTAAGAAAAAAGTAGCTAAAAAGAAAAAATAATTTTTTCAAAATCAAAGAATACGTATCAATAAGATACGTATTTTTGTTTTTATATCCAAATTTAAGGTATATATTAGATATATAGCTTATTTATTCTTAATCACAATTATATTATTGGTTTATTTTCAAGTAGCTATGACAAAAAAGACGACACCAATTATTTTAGACTAGGAATGACTGCAATGGAATCTAAAAAAGATAACCCTAGTAGAATACCTAGATCATCTTTTAACTGTTCAAAAATAAGTTTTTATTCCTTGTCTACTAAAGGGGGTACGGATCAATATAAATAGTTTTTTTGAATTTATATAGCTTATGCTAGGGTGTCTTCATAGATAATTCATTTTTTAAAGTATTTGTAAGTTTAATCAGTTTAATTTTAGATTTTTTCGTTATTTTAATCAAATTAATTCAAATCCATAAATCGTTTTATTCTCTCATCAATAAAAATATAGTGATCTAATACTGGAGTGGTGAGTGTCATGCCTTCTAGAGTCCGACAGCGACTAAGTGCTACATAAGCTTGTCCGTGGACAAAAGTGCCACGTCCAAAATCAATATGAACTTTGTCAAAAGTCTTACCTTGGCCTTTGTGAATAGTCACGGCCCAAGAAAGTTTTATGGGAAGCTGAGTGAAACTGCCAGCGACTTCTGGTTGAATTTTACCACTTTCTTTGTCAAAGACAAAGCGGATAGAATCGCGAGTGTTTGCTGTGATATCTTCAAAAGTGTTGTCGTCAAAAAGTACGCGGACAGATTCTTTGTCAGTCTTGATTATTTTGACAATATCGCCATTGACCCAGCGACCAAGAGGATCGTTGTTGAGAAGCATGACTTGTGAGCCGACTTTCAAAGTGAGATTTTTGTCAGTTGGCAAATCTTTTTCTCGAAATTCTCCCGAGATAGTACCTTCGTAAGTCACTGGTTTGTCTTTTAGTTTGTCCATTTCTACTCTGTTGATAGAGTCCGCCGTGCTGTTGGTCGGGACGAGAGACAAGACAAATTCTTTGTCTGGTTTCTTATAATTTGGCACGAAGCGGGAATTGATAAGATCAAGATCTTTTTTATCAAAAGTACAGGTGCGAATATTATCGAGAACTTTGATAAAAGCATTTTGTTTTTTACTGTCCTGACGATACATTTTGGTCAATTCTTTTTTGACAAAATTAGCCTCAGCAAACACGCGTGAATCAAAGAAATAAGGACTTTCATAATTTATTTTGAAAAACATTTCTTCTTCCGAAGTGACAATAGGTGGTAACTGATACAAATCTCCAATTGCAAAAATCTGAACACCTCCAAAAGGCAAATCTCCACGTCGGCCATTGAGGCGCATAAATTTGTCGATGAGGTCGAGCAAGTCGGCGCGGACCATAGAGATTTCATCGATAATTATTATATCTATTTTTTTGTAAATGTTATTTTCATCGTCGTAAATTTTTTTGATGCTATCTAGTGTGGTCTGAGGATGAAAGCGAAAAAAAGAGTGGATAG
>PFBU01000005.1:5458-10326 GCA_002773185.1 Candidatus Magasanikbacteria bacterium CG10_big_fil_rev_8_21_14_0_10_36_16
TCGTGGCACGGAAGTGTTTGAGAAAGTGAGATTTTCCTGTGCCAGCTTTACCTGTAAGAAAAATGTTTCTGTCACTGTTTTCGAGCAGGTTGATGATTTCTCTTTTTTCTTTATTTAAGTCAAAGTCGTCCGGAGCTTCAATACTGGCAAATTTTTGGCTTTCGCGTCTTTTTCTGGTAGCTTTTTTGAAAAAAGTCTTGAAAGTGGAGTATTCTACTGATTTTGTTTGTTTTGTTGTTTTTTTGATATGCTTGTTTGTTAATTTTTATTTTGTCTATTATATCACAAAACGTATTAGGAGGGGATACGTTTTATAATAGTTTGCCTATTTACCAATGTTTTGTTTATTTTTAAATTTTTTAATATTTATTATAAATATATATGCAGGTATACTAAATAGAAGAAAACAAAAAAGGATGAACATTAATATAGGAGTTTTATCTTTTGCTGTATAGCTAGTTGCACGATCTCTATCCCAAGGGCTTCCTTTATCAATACATCTATCTTCATTTTTTTCACAATCATCATTTTGTCCAACAAAAAATATATCATTTTCTTTTTGGTAGTTTGGCGGGGTGTCAAAGTGATTGTCAATTGTTGCAATTACATCTTTTGGTATTTCAGTAAAATATTTTGTATAATATTTTACTTCCGGAGGATAAATTTCTTTGTCTGGTATTTTATCAAAATTATTGTATTGATAATTACTATTAAAATTTATTATTGTTTCATAGTCTTCGCTTTTTATTTGTGGACATTCCATTTCAGTAGAATAAATGGAACAATTTTCAAGAGGTGTGTAGTCAACATCATTAAAATATATTTTACTTAGGATGTTGTAACTAAAATGTGTACTTAAGTAATTATTAATTTTTTTATTTTCATCTGGGATATATTCTACCAAAATAGCATAATCATCTGAGTTTCCTATATATATCCAATTATTATGGTGGTACATACTCAAACAAGGATTTATCAATTTCAAATAATTTTCAGAATTATCAAATTTTATGGTATAGATACGTGAATAAGGGTATAGTAAAAAATTGCTATTTTTACCTTTTTCAGTAGTTTTGTCAGGTTGTAACTCTGATAAATGAAATACTGTAGGGTAACCTTTTTTTGGTTCGGTTGACTGGTCTTCGGGAACTATATTCAGCAAAGAGTGTAGTGTATATACTTGTATATTTTCATCTATATTGCTGTATATGTCAAAATTTGTTTTTAAACATTGGGATATTGCCTGCTCAAAATCTTTGACTATAGGTGAAACATTTGGGTCATTTTTTTCAACAATCGTCTGTCTTGGGGCAAGATTGAAAAAGAATTCTGCTTTTTGGTTGCAAGAATATTGTTTTAAATATTCTTCTGCATTGCTTATCTCACTGCCGTAAAATGTATTTATTTGTATTTTAGGTTCAGATAATCCTATGGCGTCGTAGCATTCAATTTGATTTATTCCTCCAACGAGTGCAGGTAGACATTTGTTATTATCAAAATATTCTACATAGTCAGGCCATTTGAATTCGCAATTATCATATTTAATAATTTTATGCTTATGTTCTTCCCAACCTATTACGTCGTCAATACTATAAAATAGACGTGGGTAGTCACCTTGTGGGTAGACATAAGTATTGTGAGCTAGTGTTCCTAATCCTTGTTTACTAAAATTCAATGTTTCAACTATATTTTTAAATTCTACTTTATCATTTTCACTAATTGAAGAAGTTGATTTCAAAATTATTTTTTCTGGTGTAAAAGTATAATAATATTCGAAGTTATTATCTTTACTTTGTCCGAAGACATAAGTATAGTCACCGTACTGTGAGTAATCATTTATTTCTACAGTATTATTTTTTACTAATGAGGTTAGATTTAAATGATTTAACCATATATTATTTTTATCTCCAAAAATTATTATTTCTTTTGTGGGGTCTTTTTTATTTTTTAAAATTTGATTTTCTTTTTCATCTTCATACAATGTCCAGATTTCTGGGTTATATTCAAAAGACAACATGGGTATGGCAGATAAAGAATCTAGATCACTATATTTTTTTATGCTGTAACCAGCACTTAAGCTTATTCTACCTGCTTCATCATAATCATCTGCGTTAAAGTTCGATTGTTTCATAAATACAGTAGCTTTATTACTGTCTTCAGAAATCATTTCTATTTGGGTGAAATAATATGTATGGGCAGGTCTCGGTGGTATAACTGTTTTTGCTTGTGTGGGTAAAAATAAAAAACAGAAAATGAAAATTATTAATGTAATTTTGTTTTTTGTCATACTTTTGTTTTGATTAATTAATTTTCTATAGTATATCATAAAACGTATCGAAGTAAATAATTTTATTATTTGTCATGGTACATTTATTCTAGTATAATATAAACAAATTATTTAAATAAAAATTATGATAGTAATATATTTAGATGAGTCTGGTGCTTTGAATAATATAAAAAAACAAAGATATTTTGTGATAGGTGCTTTGGTTACTGAAAAAGAAATAGATAGAAAAAAATTAAAAAATTTGTATAGAAGATTGTATGTAAAACACTGTATTCCAAATAAAATAGATGAATTACATGCTAATAAATTGGATTTTACTGTTAAACAAGATATTTTACAAAGTCTAAGTAACCTTGCTTGTTTTCGTCTAGATTATATTGTGATAGATAAGGTTTATATTAATCCTGAATTATATAAAGAAAAAAATATTTGTTATAACTATTTAGTCACTCAGCTTGTAAAAAAGATTGTTAAGAATTATCAAAAAGATATACAGATTATATTGGATAATCACACCATAAAAGTTAAATCCTTAAATTCATTGAGAGATCATATTTTAATAGAAGCTAGAACCAAGTGGAATTTCAATCATGATATTGAAGTAGTTTTGATGGATTCAAAAAATTCTAAAGGAGTTCAATTGGTAGATGTGGTTGCAAATGCTATTTTTGCAAAATATAATTATAATAAAATACATCTTTACAATATAAATGACACTAATTACAGGCACAGAATAAGATTTCCTTATGCCAAATTTGGGCAAATTTAAAATCACCCCGCAGGGTGATTCGTGTCTGTCTATGGTTCGGTGCACTTAGAGTACACTTACTTATATTAAGCTCCCCATAGAACTTATGACATTATTAATATAACTTTTTTTTAGTGTTTTGTCAATGTTGCTGTGGATATTTTTAATTATAATATTTATATTATAATTTAAGTGTTTATTATTTTATTTTTCCTTGAAAAATCGGAAAATAAAGTAAAGGGCAATAATGATGAATAATCCTAACCATAGCCAAGTGAGAGCTATTAGATAAGTGAAGAAGTATAGACCGAGTAGGATGCCGAGTGAAATAAGGCAAACTTTGAGCAAAGCTACTTCCCATCACTTGAAACTCCAATCACGAAATATTTTCATATTTTTTTGGATTAAGAATTATGGTTTTAGTATAGCGGTTTTTTTTGGTAGGTAAGTAAATAGTTGTTTTTTATCCCATTATTGAGATTTCATGGTCAACATCGTTCTTATAATCGATTGATTCTTTTTTTGTAAGTCCACCAATGTTTGTTAGTTCTGATAATGTTTTTTCAAAAATTTTATAAAAATAATCACCTTGGCTTTCTTTCTCGATTATACCTGAATATATATGATATCTTCCACTAACTAGTAATTCAGAACTCATGTCTAAAATTAACCTATAAATTATCTTTTTTGGACCTAGTTTTTTAAAAGCTCTTTCATTTTCACTTGGATCTCTATATATTACCTCTTTAACATATTTTTTTATAAAATTAAATGAATACTCATATGATTTATTAGTTTCATAATTTATAAAATTTCTTGTTTCTTTTTCTAATGATTCTAAAAGTGATTTTGTCGCGTCATTTGGAAGAATTTTGTTTAATAAAGACGTATATAATCGATTAATCAATCAATTTCTCGTGGCTTTGCCATGGAGTAATTCATTGTTTGAATATATTCTATTGTTTATTTTTTTAATTGTTTCTCTTTGTTTTTTAAGTTATTTATTCCAATAAAATGAATCTTCTTGAAAATTTTTTTTTGTTATTTTTTGTGGGTTACCTATAAATGTATTAATAAGAAATTTATTAATAACGTTTTCTTCTTGTAGTATAGTACAAGCAGTTATACGATGGTTACCATCCAATATATCATACCCATTTTTTGTTGTAATCAAAATTATTGGTTTTGGTAAAGAATTATATTTTTTTATATATTTAATTACACTTATAATTCTTTGATATCCTTTTATTGTTTGCCCATCCTCTTGTTTTTTGTAATAACTAACCATATTGTTAATATTATTTTTATATATGGTTGAAAGTTTTATTTCTTCAAATAAAATTTGTTGTTTTTTCCATTTTACTTTATTCCATCAATCAATTGGTTTATACATTAAAATGGGACCTAAAGTTTCATATTTGGGAGGCCAACCTTTTTCTTTTGCAAAAGGTAATAACCAGTCTTTAATTATTTGATCTGGTATGTTAGGTAAGTCTTTTTTTATTTTTTCTAATAAATTGTTTGCCATTCATTTTTGATAAATTATATACTATATTTATATTACCCCTCTATTGTAATTATCGCAAATATATATAAAAATAGCTTATTTTAGATAAAAAAAGTATATTTTTGAAAAAGTCTAAAAGTATACAGCGTAGTTATTAACAGTCTTATAACAAAAAACACCTTTAAGGTGTTCTTTCTTCGTTCGGGGATAGGGATTCGAACCCCAATAGTCAGGATCAAAACCTGAAGTCCTACCATTAGACGATCCCCGAATGTTTTATAATCTGATAACGTTCTTCTCTTCCTATACCAGACTTTAAATATAAT
>PFBU01000005.1:10350-10636 GCA_002773185.1 Candidatus Magasanikbacteria bacterium CG10_big_fil_rev_8_21_14_0_10_36_16
CGAGAAGAATGCTTCTCTGTTTGAATTACTTTTAAAGGCCGATATCCTTTTGTAGATTTTGTTTTGCCAGATTGATGATCTTTGAAGCGTTGCTCTATATTTGATGTACTTCCAACATAAGACCAATGTTCCTTTTTTTCACTTATAAGAATGTATACAATATACTCCCCCTGATTCATATTATAATTTGTATTTATGTTTAGGGATTCGAACCCCAATAGTCAGGATCCCTGCCTGCCGGCAGGCAGGAAAGCCTGAAGTCCTACCATTAGACGATCCCCGAATG
>PFBU01000005.1:10679-19907 GCA_002773185.1 Candidatus Magasanikbacteria bacterium CG10_big_fil_rev_8_21_14_0_10_36_16
AATGCTTCGTCGTATTCAGGCAAACCAGAAGGATTGTCTCTTTTGAGGATTAGATTGCCATTATTTTTGTAGGTTGGTGTATTGAAAGTCAGAGTTGCTTCGAAGGGTACGAAATCTTCGGTCATCCAGTCACTCTTGGCTGTAGCAATACCTTGGGCGATGATGAGTCCATACCAATCAGTAAGTACAACTGGAAAACTTGCTTCAAAAAACCAGGTACCACGAGCTTGACCGGTAATAGTTAGTGGACTACTAATCATTTGGTTTGGGCGTGGATTGTTTATTTTTATTTTGTCTATTAGTGCTAGTTCGTTGCCAATTTCTTCGGTGAAGTGTACACCAGCTTTACTGGTACATTGACGAGGATAGCTTTCCATCATAGGATTGCCGGCTATCACACAATCATTGAAACTGTTGATGACAACTTCGGGAGTGGTCGTGGTTGTTGTTTCGTTGTTGGTGGGGATAACTATTTTTGCTTTGTTTTTTTGTGAGTAATATTCAGAGAGCAAAAATATTGCGCCACCTAAGACGAGTAGACTGGTAAAGATTATGAGTGATTTTTTCATATTAAATAAATGCTTGAGAAGCCTTTCAGACCTTCTATATCTAGTAT
This sequence comes from Candidatus Magasanikbacteria bacterium CG10_big_fil_rev_8_21_14_0_10_36_16, assembly GCA_002773185.1. Taxonomy (GTDB): domain Bacteria; phylum Patescibacteriota; class Patescibacteriia; order Magasanikbacterales; family UBA922; genus UBA1557. The sequence continues at coordinate 11,296 of PFBU01000005.1, forward strand.
AACCTTTTTTGTGAGAGTAGAGAAGTAGTTATGCACAGCTATACAAAAAATAGGGACTTTTTTCAAGTTATTATTTTTTTATCCTTAATTTACCAGCAAAGAATCAAAGTCCAAGGAAAATATAACCCCAAACATAAGATTGGATAGCAACTAAAATAAACGACCAAAAGTTCATACCAGAAAAACCAATAAATGTAAGATGTAGTAGTTGTTCATGTAGAGTTCTTTCAGTTGGTATTAGATAGTACCATAGGACACAAAGAATGAATAAAAAAATTAGGAATATTTCTAGATGGTTGGTCTTTTGCCAAAAATTATTTTTGTTCATGTATTATTGATTACTTGGATCCTAGTATCTAACGCTGTTGCATTAGATACTAGGATCCAAGTTGATATATTTGTTGTGTTTAGTATAGTACAATTATAAAGATATTTAAAAGTTAAAGAGCTGTGGTCTCTGCTACAAGGAGGGGTTCATATATTTTTGTCACTGGCAGATACCTCACAATTGCTTTGTTTTTTGTTTAACAAATAAAGCATGTAAGCAATACTAAAAATATTTATGGTGAGTCCTAGTAGTAAAAAGAATTTTTGATATTGTGCCAAAAATAAGACTGATCCTGCCAAGCCAAGAAAAGGTAACGCATCAAATAAATGATGGGAACAACAGACCAACATGGCTGTATTAGACATGGCCCCACTAGCTCCTGGTATTATTCCTGAAAGATGTTGTGAGGGGTAATTTCGTAAGTAAGACCACAAACCTATTTGTAAGCCAAAACCTAAAATAAGGGCAGTTATCAAATACCAAGAAGATTGGAAATTCCACCACAATTCTGCTAAAGGCATACTCAAACGCATTGTCAAAAAGTAAAAACCGGACATGCTCATAATGGCTATAAATCCCCAAAAGAAAGCTTTCTTTTTTTCTTTCCTCATAAAAGTTATTGTAATGAATTACTACCAATACTATAACCAGCTTCTTTCCAAGCATTGAGACCACCTTGTAAATCGTAAACATTGTTATAACCCAAATCAGCCAAAGTTTGTGCAGCTATTTTGCTCATAGAACCAGAACGACAATACAAAATAATTTTGGCATTTTTGTCAGATGGTAAATCTGTCAAACGTTGGTCTATAGTGTTGTAAGGGATGAATTTGTCTGTGCCAACAATATGAAATTGTTCTGGTATGTGGACATCTATTAATGTAAAATCTTTGGATTGCATTATCTGTTTTAGATCTTCTGATGTAATATTTTGATAAGTAGTTCCTATGTTTTTGCTTATGTCAAAACACTCCTTGTATCTATCTGGATGATGCGACATATGTTCTGCCCACTGCTCATCAGTGTAGCCTTCTGGCGTTTGACATTTGTCAGTTATTTCAGCGTCAACAAATTTTTGGAAGTTGCCATCGTTTTTTATAGGCAAATTATTGTTTGGTTTGTAAAATAAACCAATTATCGACCAAGTCAAAATTCCTAGTCCAGAGATGACCAAAATAATAATAGGTATTTTGTATTTATTCATATTTTTGTAATTTTAGTGATTATATAGGACTATAATTTTTATTTTTTACCAATCACGACAGCAGGCAATGACTTGTTTGAATATTTCTCCTATTTTTTTGTTTTCTCGAAAGACAAAAAGCAATATAGTAATAAGCCACAGAATTAATAAAAATAGGATTAATTTCCAGTTATCTATCAAGTCAATAGTCTGTAATAACCAAAAGATAAAAACTATGGCTGTCAATAGAAAAGGTAAACGAAAAAAATGGTATTTTTCTTTTAGTCTTTTTTCCAACAAGTAATAAATTCCTAGGCTACTTTGTCCCATGAGTACAGCTAACAAAATTGGATAAGGGAATTTGCCTAACCAATACAGACATAAGAAAGTCAACCAAGTTAGACTGACACTGACACAGAGTACACAAAATTTTAGTCCAAATAATCTTTTTAGCAAAAGTAAAACTATGAAAAGAGTAGTGATACTTAAAATTATTATTAAGATTTCATTTTCCATATTATTAGTTCTATTATAATAGATGTAATTATCAAGAGTCCAAAAGTAATACCCATACCTTGATAAGGCCAATTTTTATTGTCACGATGTTTGCTTATTTGTTTACTCAAGTATGGTGACAAGATCATAATAATAGCGCCAATAGCAGTCCCAATTAGATATTTGTCAATTACAAATGTTGTGCCATACTGACCCCACCAAGGGAGATATAATGCTCCATAACTTTTGAGCATGAGGCGTAAGGGCCAAACTGTTGTTACATAAGAAACTATTGCTATGATGATATTTTGGTGGCGAATAAATTTTTTCTTTATCAGTCTTGACATCCACAAGCCTGTAGCTAGGGCAAAGGCTCCAATCATCACCCCAACACTCATATAGCTTATACCTAGCCAAACAGCCACACCTGAAGCAGCCCCTGCCCCTATGGTACATAGGGGACAATGGGCTTTGGTTGTACCTGGTATCAAAACCAAGAAAACAACTAATAATAAATATTTTATTTTTTTCATATTACAATTTTGTGAAAACTGGATTATTTTGAGTTTCATCTAGACTATATATAGTGAATAGTCCTTGTTTGTTACCAGGCATACCTGGGGAACCTGCTGGCATGTCTGGTAAGGCAATACCATTTATTGTTGGTTTTTTATCTAACATTTTGTTGATAGCTTCCAGTGGTACGTGACCTTCGACTACATAGTCATCTATAATACTAGTGTGACAACTTTGTTTATCTTTTGGTATATCGTATTTTTTCTTTATAGCATCCATATCATCCATAGTTTCTACATTGACATCGAAGCCTCTATTACGTAGATAGGTGATATACACACCACAACAGCCACAAGTTTGAGATTTGTAAACAGTAATGGTTTTGGCTTCAACTACGGGTACATTGTCAGTAAAAAGTTTTTTTACAGTATATCCTACGAATAAAACACTAAACAAAATTAGCGTTGTAGAAAATATTACTTTGTTATTTTTCTTCTTCATATATTTTATTTATTTGTTAGTACTACTAGCAAAAGTTATTATTTTGTTACTAGTTAAATCTTTGTAAATTATTTTCATTTTATCTAGACCGTCTCGGAAAACATAAGCACCATCTGTTTCAATTGTGCCGACTTGCCCCCAAGTTTTTTTCAAGCTATCAAAGACATTTAAATTACCAGTCAAAACTATCGTGGGTACTTTCTTTATCTGATATTTTTTGATTAGTTCTTGTCCCAATTTAGAGGAAGTGTCTGTATTGGTGACTTGGTTGAGTGATAGACCAAAACCTGACAAAATAGCTAAATGCTGTTTTACATCATAACATTCTTGACAAGATAAATCAGAAAGGAGAAAAATGTCTGTCAAGCCTTGTATTTTGTTTGTTTCTAGGTCTTTGACAGGATAGAAGTTGTAACGCAATATGAAAGTATTGTCATCACTTTGTCCTAGACTTGACCAGATTTTTGTCAAGTCTGCACTTTTGTTTATTTCTCCAGTTATCAATAATGCTGGTAGAGTTTTGATACTATATTTAGTCAGCAAATTTTTTGCTTCTTCCTCAGTGTATTCCAGAATTTTTTCTTGGGTTATTTTTATACTTTCTTGTTTGATGCTGTGTAATACTCCATCAAGATTATTACATTCCTGACAACTACTATCTTTTATTAGTGTAATTTCTAGATTAGCTGGACGCTGTTCTTCTTTGTATTCCGCTACTGTTACTTTTAAGAGGTTTTCAGTCGTAAAAGAAAAGTATAGACCGCCAATGATAGTCAATAAAAAAATAACAGTGAGAGACCAAAATAAATTGGAATTTATTTTGATATTTGTCAATAAATTGTTTTTATTCATAAGGATTAATATTAACAACCACCTACCATATCTGGCAGAGCAGAAGAACTACCTGTTGTTATAGCGGTATTTGCATCAATACTATTATCACCTTGAATAGCAAAATTATCTTTTTGTACAGCTTTGAATAGACTGACTGTTTGTACGGTTTGAGATAGGGATAGTAGTACCAAAATTGTCAGTACTACTGTGATAGTACTACTTCCTAAGGATAAATTTTTTTTTGGTTTTTCTTTCACTTCTTTTTCTGTTTTGGAATTTCCCGGTGTGTCCAGTAAATTTTCTTCTTTATGTGTTTCGTTTTCTTTTTCACTGTTGTAAGATTTTTTATAACAGCAGTCTTTGTCTTGAGTTTTCATATTTTTTTATTTAGTTATTATTTAGTTAACAGCCACCTACCATACTTGGTAAATCTGTAATAGAGGTTGGCAATGGTATTTTTCCTTTGCTATTGTTATATTTTGGTAGTTTTACATCCAAAAGTAGAGAAGCCACATCAGTGGTGTATTCGCCACTTTGAATCTGTTCACTTACTTTGTTCATCATTTGTTTAGGAAAGTAGCGACCTTTCCAACGAGCTAATTCTCGAAGTAATTGGTCATCGCTAAATTCACTGCCATGATATTTTATAAGATAAGTAAGTAGGCCACGCATAGCTTGAGAATGAGCACAGCCACAAGCTGCTCTAGCATTGGGAAAGACAATAGATGTGACACCACAACAATATTCACAAGCAATTATTAGACCTATTTTTGTATAACGAGACATTTCTTCACTACTTAGACTTAGTTTTGTTCCACCATAATCTGGGTCATATTGTTTCATAGTATTCATAGCTGGTTCTACATTGTCAAATGATAGATTCATTTCATTACCATAAATATTTGGAACACCTTTGCTGATAGCTAATTTTTCAACATCTTCTCCAAGGTTACCATTTAGTTTTGTTTTGTTACCCACTTGAGTGCCTAGAAAGGAAAAAGATGAAAAGAATTGCATGGCACCTTGTCTATCCATTTTCATTTCTACTTGTATTTTTCCCATTAGGACTTGTGTTATTATCATCATTATTAGTAGTAAAAATAATAAAAACAAATTTAGAATGTGTAATTTTGGAGGGGTATTAATTGGTATTGGTTCACTAGATTGCATAATATACACAAAATTAAAATGCCCGTCTTTTATAAAAAACGGGCGTATATAAGTAAGTTAAATTATAAAATTTATAACATTCTAATATTCACCCAGTAATCTGGATCGTCTATAGATCCTCTAATTTTTTTGGTAAGCCAAGTCAATAAGAAAAGTAGTTTGATTGGAAAGCAGGCTTTGTCATTGTGATGAAGGTATTGTTTATATTTGTTTTCAAAAAAATGTATCAGTGAAAATTTCTTTTTTAGATAATAAAAAACAGTCAAAAGTAGGGTGGTAAAAATCAAAGAAAAATTTATTGAGTTTAAGTCAAAAGTCATTAATATAGAGCGGCCAATACTGTTTATGTGTTCTAATAGTAAGTTGGTATTTTGAGTTTCATTGACAGGGCATCCATTATTCCCACTTAAAAATGTCAAAGGGCAAGGTGTTGCCATTGTGGAGTGATTGCTCTCCATAAAAGAAATGCTAAAAATCATAAATACAAAAGTAGTGGAGATTATTAGCAAAAGGATTGTGATTAGACTTTTTTTCATATGAAATTATTATAGCAGAAAAGATATAATTTTACTAGTTTAGTTTTATCAATTTTTATCAATTTTTTACATTTTTCGAATAAATTGGGAAATTAAATTTATTTTTTGTATAAAATAATTAGCTTAAATTAGTCAAAATATTTGATTTATTGTCTATTTTGGAATTTTGTTGTATAATATCCACACCTATGGTATAGGTATTAAGATTTAAATTATAAATATGCTAAGTCCAAACAAACAAAAGGCACTCTTAAATGCCAAAAAAGCTTACACTTCACTAGGTCGTATTGTGAAGATGCTCGAAGAAAATAAATATTGTGTAGATATTATGTAACAAAATCTGGCTGTAATAGGACTGCTCAAATCTGCCAACAATTTATTGCTAGAAGGACATCTCAAATCTTGTTTCAAAAATGCGATTGTGAGTAAAGATGAAAAGATGCAAGAAGAAAAGATTCAAGAAATTATCCGAGTTACGAAGTTGTCGCAGAGATAAACATTTTTTTATAGTAATACGAAAAGTTCATTTCGTTTGAAATGTTTTGTTAAATAAATAAGTTTAATCTTAAGAAAGATCCCTCGTCGTATTCTCGACTCGGGATGAAAGAACCTTATGTCCCAATACAAAAAAATATATATTAGTGGTATGACCTGTGTGTCGTGTGAACATCTTATTTCGCAAGATGTGAGTAAGTTGCCAAATGTGGAGAAAGTAGAAGTGTCACACAAGACACAAATTGCGCAAGTTTATTTTTCAAACGACAAACCAGATAATCAAGAAATAATCAAGGCAATTGAAAAGCTTGGTTACAGTGCTTCTGAAAATCCGATTGAAAAAAGTGCCAAGAAAAAACAAAAGGTCACTGGCGCACAGTGGGCTTGGTCTCTTTTTATCGTCTTTTGTATTTATTTAGTGTATAAATATTTTGTTTGGATTGGAGTTTTGGATTGGATCCAGATTGATTCCAAAAATATTGGTTATGGGGCAGCTTTTCTTATTGGCATTGTCGCCTCCATGTCCACTTGTCTAGCTGTTGTTGGTGCTGTAGTCATGTCTTTTGGTGCCAAATATAAGTCTGAAGGAAATCAATTTAGCAAAAATGCCAGACCACATTTGCTTTTTCACGCTGGACGCATTGGTGGCTTTTTCTTGCTTGGTGGTTTGTTGGGTTTGCTAGGTAATTTTGTACAGTTTTCTCCAAGTATTCTTAGTATTTTTAGCATTTTGATTGCTGTTGTTTTATTTTGGTTGGCCTTAAATATTTTGGGATTTTTACCATCAATGACAACTTTGGGAATTCATATGCCAAAGAGTAGTATGAATGTCTGGCAAAAGTTGAAACAGTCTGAACATGCCATGGCGCCGATGCTTTTGGGTGCTTTTACTTTTTTCTTGCCTTGTGGCTTCACTCAGAGTATGCAACTCTTTGCGGTGAGTTCAGGAAGTTTTTGGATTGGGGCTTTGACCCTTGCTTTTTTTGCTTTGGGAACCAGTCCAATCTTATTTAGTATTGGTATGGCGAGTAGCAAAGCTAGCAATAAGAAAAATATTGTTTTACAAAAAGTTATTGGTTTTATTATTTTCGCCTTTGCTTTTTACACTTTGTCGTCTGGATTAGCTGTCCGAGGTATTGGTTTGACTGATTTTTTGAAAAATACAGGTTCAAAAAGTAATTCTGTAGTATCTGTTACGAATAGTGAAGGTGTTCAAGTAATCAAAATGGCGGTGGAATATAGTGGCTACAATCCAGATGTGATAAAAATAAAAGCAGGTGTGCCAGTACGCTGGGAAATAGACGGTAAACAAATTACTGGTTGTACTAGCGATATAGTTGTACCAAATTTAAAAATAAATAAAAAACTTAATTCAGGTTTGAATGTTATTGAATTTACCGCACCAAACAAAGGTACTCTCAATTTTAGTTGTGGTATGGGGATGGTGAGAGGGAAGTTTATTGTGGAATAATTTAGAATTTCATTGTAAGTTCTCCCCCTATAAGGGGGAGTTCCAACCAGAGGACTGGTCCGACCTTTGGCGGAAGAGGGGGTCTATCTTTGAGTAAAACGTTTTGTTATACAAAAGACCCATCCTAGCCTCCCCTAATAGGGGAGGAAATCATTAAATAAATTTAATTTAATCCTATGAAAAAAGAAAATATATCTATCTCCGGTATGCACTGTGCCTCATGTGCCGTCAGTATTGAACGTAATTTGCAAAAACAAGACGGTATGAAAAGCGCAAATGTCAATTATGCTATGGGCAAAGCTTATATTGAATATGATGAAAACAAAGTAAAAGAAGAAGATATTGCCAAAGCAGTGGCTAGTGCTGGTGATTACCGAATTTTGAAAGAAGGGTCAGATGAACACAAACATCATCTGGATAGTATAAAAGTCAGTCGTAATAAGTTTGTGGCATCGTCAATTTTGACTTTACCACTGCTGGTCGCGATGTTTTTTGATATGCCAATGCAATTTGCTTGGATTACTTTATTTTTATCTTTTGTTGTAGTTTTTATTACTGGCTGGCAATTTCATCGTGGCATGTTTAGTCAGCTCAAGCATTTCAAAGCCAACATGGATACACTTGTGTCTGTGGGAACTTTGTCAGCATTTTTCTATAGTGTTTATGCAATGACTATTGATGCTCATTTATATTTCGAGACAGCAGCTGTGATTGTAACTTTGATTTTACTTGGCAAGTATTTGGAAGCCAAGAGTAAAGGTCGTGCCTCTGAAGCTATCAAAAAATTGTTTGCTTTGGGTGTGAAAAAAGCTCGTTTAATAGAAAATGGTAAGGAGAGAGAAATGGCTGTTGAGGATTTACAAATTGGCAATATTTTGTTAGTCAAAGCAGGGGAGAAGATTCCGCTAGACGCCAAGGTATTAGAAGGTAATACTTTTATTGACGAATCAATGCTCACAGGTGAAAGTGTGGCTGTGGAAAAAAATGTCGGGGATCAAGTTTACGCTGCGACTATCAATGGTACTGGAGTAATCAAAATACAAGTCACAAAAATTGCCAGTGAAACTATGCTTTCACAAATTA
>PFBU01000054.1:0-384 GCA_002773185.1 Candidatus Magasanikbacteria bacterium CG10_big_fil_rev_8_21_14_0_10_36_16
GAGTGAAAGGACTTGAACCTTCGACCCTCTGGTCCCAAACCAGATGCTCTAGCCCCAGCCAGAGGCTGGTCAGCCTTTGGCTGAAACTGAGCTAAGTATTGCATCTCTTATTTTTCTACCAAAACCAGATTTATAAAATAATTCTCTATGCAAAGCATCTTTTTTACAATAATAAGATTCAAAATATAAAAGCACAAATGGACCATTTGCTTTGGTCCATTTATTAGATCCTTGATTATGTTCAGTGAGTCTTATTTTTGGATCTTTATCTGAAAAACCACAATATATTTTGTTTGTCTTGAGACTTCTCAAAAAATATACATGATACATAGTCGGAGTGAAAGGACTTGAACCTTCGACCCTCTGGTCCCAAACCAGATGCTC
>PFBU01000054.1:439-9763 GCA_002773185.1 Candidatus Magasanikbacteria bacterium CG10_big_fil_rev_8_21_14_0_10_36_16
ATACAAAGTAAAAAGTTGAAAATATTTTAGCTAATAGATTTTGTTTAAATCCAACGCTTGATACCTACTACTTTATACTTTTACTATTCTTGTGCCGAGGGGGAGAATTGAACTCCCGACACGAGGATTTTCAGTCCACTGCTCTACCACTGAGCTACCTCGGCTTAAAAATAAGTGCCCAACGAGTGGACGAAACTTGTGGACCAGACAGGACTCGAACCCGCCACATCCGCCGTGCAAGGGCGGCGCTCTACCAGATGAGCTACTGGCCCATAAAAATTTATAAAATCAATTTTTACTTAAAACTCCAGAAAATCTAGGACTACCAGCTTTAACTATTTGTCCCGCTGTTCGCGAACGGCGGGGCTGGCCCATAAAAAGCTTTTAATAACCCCCAAATCAGAAATCATTAAAAATATAAGACATTTTTTTAGACGAGAAAATTATATCAATAAGCCAAGAAAAAGTCAATACTTATACACTACCTTTCCACAAGCCTAGTTAGAATGATTAGCCCCAGAAGTAAATCTTAGTTGCATCTCTTCTTTTTGATTTTTACGTAAATCTGCAAAAGTCTTTTCTGACCAAGGGCCATCTTTGATAATATCTGATATCCATTGTCCACCAAGCAGATGCGTCATCATCACATAGTTGGCTCCAGCTTCGTACAAGTCATCCAAATAAGTATTGTGATAAAGATTGCCAATAATAATAGCTTTTTTGTTATGTTTTCTAATATACTTAAAAAGTACCAATTCATCTTCATACTCTGGAATTGTAGAAACAATAATTTTTGCCTTGTCGAGTGACAATGTTTCCAAAAATTCAATATCAGTGGCATCACCAAAAAAAGCCGAAATATGTCTTTCTTTCAATCTTTTGATAGCTTCTGGGTTGTAGTCTACTACCGCGTATTTGATATTTTTTTCAGCCAAAGCTTCACAAACTTTCCAACCAATACGGTGATAACCTAAGACAAAAGCATCATATATTTCTTCTTTATCCTCAGTTTGTTTGTGTTTGTCTGGACCAAACAAAGCAAAAAATGGTTTGAGAAAATCAAAGACCTGTTCGTTGTAAGTGATAATATAAGATGAAGTGAAAATAGTAATAAGAGCAACTACGGTAAAAATTTCTAATTCTGTGCCAGCAATATGGTTGGCATTTCTACCAACTATCAATAATACAAAACCAAACTCACTGACCTGAGCAGCTGTCACACCAGACAAAAAACTGTTGCGACGAGTGAATTTGAGTATGCGAAAAACTGAATACAAAATAAAAGGATTGCCAACTAAAATAAAAATAGACAAGACCACACCAATGCCCCAAATATTAGAAATATTAGCTAAAGACATTTCACTACCAAGAATTATAAAAAAAATCACGATAAAAAAATCACGCAAAGGCTTGATACGGCTAGCAATTTCAAAATGATAAGGTGAAGAACCTAAGGACAAACCAGCCATAATAGCTCCAACTTCAAGAGAAAATCCCAACCAATAAAGTAAACTTGCAATACCAAAACACCAAGTCACAGTGAAAATAAATAAAAATTCTCCAGACCTAGCTACTGGTTCTAATAATTTTGGTACAATATAACGAGTAGTTATCCCCACAAAACCAATCAAAATAAAAATCTTTCCTACCAAAGTTCCCATCTCCAACCACATACCATTCCCCTTTCCTACAGAAGTCACAACCATCATAATAAAAATAGCTACAATATCTTGCACCACCATCAGACCAATAGTATAACGTCCGTAGACACTCTCTGTATCCTTTTTTTCAGCCAAGAGCTTCACAATAATAATGGTACTAGAAAAAGTCAAAGCCAACGCCAGATAAATCGCCGAGGAAAAAGAAAACTTCATGGCTAAAAGCAACAAAAATCCTATGGTTGTGGTAAAGGTAATTTGAGTCAAACCAGTAATCACTGCGATTTTACCAATATTTTTGATATGATGAATATTGAGACTAAGACCAACTACAAACAAAAGTAACACCACACCAAACTCGGCCAAAGCATCAAAAGTCTGCCCACCGCTTTGCAAAAGATTGAGAAACATTGGTCCAGCAATAATACCCGCTAATAAATAGGCAATAAGAAGTGGCTGACGTAAAGCGCGCATCAAAAAAGCCACCGAGACAGTGATGCCAAGTAATATTGAAATTTGGATGAAGATGTTGTCAATCACAGAAGATAAGGTTACCCCGAACCACCAAAGGGAGGGGTCCCTGTCTGTCAATAGACAGGTTTCTTAAATAAAACTTTTTTATTTTCTAAATTCTACAATATAAAAATTCTACTTTAATTTATTACAAATACATTATAGCAAAAATTTAGAAATTTTTCTATGCCAAATTACTAATTATTAATTAATAATTAGTAATTGCACTTCAATGAACAAAAACATTTTATTTTTTAAATAATTTTTTCAAAAGAATTTTCAACTTTGTCAGTATAACTCCCCCACTACTCTTAGCAAACAGACCAAAAAATATTGCAGTCATTCCACCTGCTGTGGCTGTCAGATATTTTTCAGCCATATCAGCGTTGTTCTCCTGCTTAGTTTGTTCTTGTTTAGTCACAAAATCCTCTGTCACCCCAGTCTTCACAATATCATTTTGTAGGCGTGGCAAAAGTTGATATTCTGTTTTGGTTTGATGCAACAGTCCTGTGACAGTCACTAGATCACCTTCCTGAAAAACGTCTTTCTTGATACCTGTGCCCGCTTTGAAATAAACTTTTATTTCTTCAGTACCATCATCCACGTACATATAAGAAGTTTTTATTTCCGTAATTTCTCCACTTACTTTTAGTAAACTACCCTCATAACTTTCTCCAACATTGGCCAATTCTACACTTTGTCCTTGTGGTAAATCAGTGTGTCCAACAACTTTAATATCACTTTTTTGTGACAATTTTATTCTAGTTTCATTTCCACTTTCGGCTATTTCACCTGTCACTTCCACCATATCTCCAATTTCTAATTTAGGAAAATCTTTGTTATACATATAAACTTGTAGTCCAGAAGCCTCATTTACCATATAGAAAAATTGTGTGCCCAAAACACCTGACTCAACAGCGACGGTACCTGTCACAAAAACTAAATCGCCAATATCTTCATCACGCAATTTTCCCAGAGTAGTGTTTATTACTGATTTTACAGAATTACTTTTACCTTTAATAATCTTAGTACCTTTTACTTCTGGTATAATTGCTACAAAATTTTCTGCTCCAGGTGTAATATTACTAGTCCAAAGCCAAGTACCTTCACTATCACGTACATAAGAGACTCCTTCGACAACATCATCAAACCTAATTTCTTGGATAATAGTGCCATCAGGATAAAGAATCCGTACAGAGTCACTGGTATTATTCAAAGCAAGCTTAGTATCTTGACGACCAAAAACTTTGTATTCATGCGCCAAAATAATTGTGTTATCTGGAAAAGTGTAAGCTTTAGACCCTCCTTCTTCATCATCAAGTTTTAAGCCAGAAATATCCAAATCTTCATCTGTTGGATTAAAAAGTTCAACAAACTCCGTAGTGTCTGAACCAACAGGATTTGGCAGAATTTCTGAAATGTTCAATACGGAAACATCGTTTGTTCCATTGTAACCTCCCACAAAATCACTATTCAATTTTACCGTCACTACTAACTCTTTTTCACTATTATTTGTTCCATCATCAACTTTGAGCCTAACACTATAAACCCCTTCTTTTAGGAATTTGTGTTCTACATTAGCGCCCTCATCATCGCTACCGTCACCAAAATCCCAATTAAAGCTAAGTTTTTTACCATCAGGACTAACAGTATCTGAAGCATCAAAGTTTGCCCACTGATTGACGGCAATTTCAGTATCAGCATCAATAGCAATAATCGGTGCAGCACTTTTACCTTCCACAATATTTTTTGTCCCAGCCGTTACTTTGCTACTCCAAACCCAAGTAGCGTCTTCATTACGCACATAACTTTGTTCTTCACTGGCGCTACCAGGATAACTCGCTTGATCAACAACCGATCCATTTGGTGAATAGAGTTTGACTTCGTCACCTCCTGTATTATTGAGAGCTATCCCCGTCATTGACCTTTTGAAAACCAAATAATCACTAGGTTTCAAAATTCCTTGTTTGATTGTATATTTTTTCGTGGTGGAGTCTGACAATTTCCAATCTTTCAAATCTATCGTCTCTTGACCATTGTTAAAAAGTTCAATAAATTCATCCTCACTATCACTGCCTTTGGGATTAGGAAATACTTCGTTGATAATTACATTCGTTTGCAAAACCACATTTTCATTCATTTGTTTTCCCTCTTCATTTGTCATGGAAAAAATATTTTTACTGCCTTTGGTAATAGTGTTAGTTATTACAAAATCATAGTAATCATTGTCTGCATCTTGACCATCAACTTTGCGAATTAAAGAATAAGGATCACTCGCCATTGGAGCATTGTCATAAATATTTCCATCATCCCAAGTTCCATAAACCACTTTATCAATTTCTTTACCACTTGGGTCAGTCAATAATACCAAATCTCCAGCATTATTAAGATTACCTTTTGGTTTTTCTATTACATAAAAACCCTTGGGGTCAATTTCTTCAGCCAAAGCTGTTTCTGTTTCACTACCATCAGCGACTTTCCAATTTGTAAGATCAATAATTTCAGAGGTATTGTTAAAAAGCTCAATGAACTCTTCTTCACCATCACTTGGGTCTGATACCAGCTCGTTGATAACAATATCTCGCGGATTATAAATTTTATTTGGTGTTTCAACCGAACTATTACCTCCTCCACCACCAGAACTAACAGGAACATTTTCTATTACTTTAATAATATTTGGTTCTCCTGGTGTTGGTTGACTAGTTATAGCAAAATCATTTTTATTATTTCCAATATTTTGTCCATCCACAATTCGCGCCACTGCATTTGGATCAGAAGTCGCAGGAGCATTATCATTTACATCTTTATCATCAGGATCAATCCAGTCACCATAACGAACTTCATCAACAATATTTTTGGAATCATCCACAAGTACGATTCTGTCACCACTATTATTTAGAACACTAGAATTCCAACTTATAACAAGAAAACTGTTTGGCTCCAAAATATTATCAAGTGAAACAATCTTTTTGGTACTTGTACTATCTTTCACACCCTCCTGCAATTTCCAATCTTTGAGATCAATGGTAGATGTTAAACTATTATAAATTTCCACCCATTCTTTTTCATCCAAAACAGGATCACTAACAAACTCGTTGAGGACAACACCAAAATAATTATTTTCTGTGCTTGTTGGATTGGTTGGTGGAGTTGTCGTTGTATTTTCAACAACAATATTCAATTGCAAATTGTCATAGCCAACACCATCTTGGTCATCGGTCACTTGCAATCCAACACTATATTGCCCAGCATTGGAAAAACTATATGAAAAAATTGAACTTGTTGATAAAGTATTATTATTCAAAAACCAAGTGTAACTAATTATTTGCCCATCACTATCACTTGATTGACTACCATCAAAATTTATTTCTTCGCCAACTTTAAATTCTGTGCTGTTGGTAATTATTTTGGCGACAGGTTTTATGTTTTGATTTCCATCACCATTATCAACAACTGACCAATAGTTTTTTTGACCAACAGTATTGTCAACGGGATTTTCTTGCCAGTTGTTTTCATCTGTAGCAGACTGTGACAGATCTATTTTTTCTAAAGAATGATTATTTTCTATCTGTTTATAAATAAATTTTTCTATGAAATCATTTTCTCCGCTACCTTTCTTCAAACCAATTTCTTCCCCACTTTTATTCAAAACACTCCAAGAGCTATCCAAAACTAAGGCAGAAAAATTAGGATAAACTTGAAAAAAATTCAAATCATTTTGTGCAATGACAGCGTAATTGTGTGCTTTCAAAATAAAATTTTTTTCTACACTCAACGTAGTTGTACTCAAAGTATGATTAGTACTTCCTTCCCAAAACCTCCAACCACTCAAATCAACATCATCATTACCCTTATTATAAATTTCTACCCACTGATAATTACTATCTGCACAACCTGTCGGACAAATTTCTGTGATAACAATATCTTCATTGGCACCATGAACAAAATTTGAAAATAAAAAAACACTCAAGAAGAGTGCTAACACGACAAAAACAAAACTGATTGAAACAAAAAATTTTTTTTTCATATTCCCCCCTATTAAAAATTAATTTGTTAAACTAAAAATATTATAACATAAAAAATTTTAAAAAACAAAAAAAATACTCTTCAAAAAAAAGAGTAATTTTTGTTATATAACAACTTTAAAACTTTATAAACTCCTCCTATGGTTTTCTTACATAAGAAAGAGGATTGACGTTCTTACCATTAACAAGTATTTCAAAATGAACGTGGGGACCTGTTGAGTGACCAGTGGAACCCATAAGCATAATATTTTGACCTTGTGTTACATAATCACCAACATTGACCAAAAGTTTGGAAGAGTGACCATAAAGAGAAACCACACCATTTCCGTGGTCAATTTTTATATAACAACCATACCCACCATTCCAACCACATTGTGAAGTAATGACTTTACCCGCTTTGGTAGCATAAACTCTTGTACCACTTCCACCACCAGAGATATCAAGGGCATTGTGCGTCAACCCAAAGTATTGGGTGATAATTCTAGCATCTGTTGGCCACAAATAACCTGATCCAGCGGGAGTAGCCACAGAAGAAACAGGCACTACATTGTTAAAGGAAGAAGGGCGAGTAACTATTGAGGTAGGTTTAGATATTGAAACAACAGTCTCTTTTTCACCACCAGGAACTACGAGAGTTTCTCCCACGACAATGTCTGCCCCATCTTTTTCTAATTTATTAAATTTTACTATTTGAGTTGAGTCAGCATCATACAGCTTGGCAATTTTAGAGACAGTATCACCTTTGACAACTTTATGTGTTACGCCATCTACTGGCAAAATAGCCAAAACTTGATTTGGTTTAATATAAGAACGTGCAGTCAAATTGTTTGCCCACAAAATTGTGCTAATATTAATATTAAAACGTTTGGCAATCTCTCCTATTACATCACCAACTTGTACTGTGTAATTGACAGTTTCTGTACGACTTGTTTTCACTATTTGTGCTCCACTTGAAGTTGTTTTGTTTTGTTCTGATCCAGGAATTATTGTTGGCTTAGTAACTGCAGTTCCACCAACTGTCACACTTCCCAAATCACCAGTTGTGTTAATAACAGATTTTGCGTCTTCTGTGGAAACTGCCCCTGCTTTCCAGTCACTGCTATTTGTAACATTTGTTGTCGCAGTATTTAGTATCAAAACTTCTTCTTCTGTAAAATCTTGATTACCATGCCCTATCACCTGATACAACAAAGAATTTTTACCAGAGACTTCACCAAAACTTTTGGAGTACAATTGTGTATGAGGAATCATAATAGCAAAAAACACTACAAAAAATAAAACCTGCAAGGTTCCTCTTCTGCCAAAAAATTCTATTTTACTTTCATGTTGAAAAAATTTTAGTTTGTTAAAATATTTTTTGGTATAAAATAATGCTTTAAAAAGAACAAATCCCAGTGTTGATTTATAGATATTATTGATAAATAATAAAAATTTCCAGCCAAAACCAAATAACCAAAAAACACTTCTTTTCAGATAAATGAGACCTTTTAAGAAGTAGAGAAAAACTTTGTAAAATTTCTTATCCATAAGTAAGACTAAGTATATGCCAAAATGCCCTTTTTTTCAATGTTGGATACTTGAAAATAATAAAAATGTATGTTATTATAGCTAAGCAACAAGGTTTTCTCTTAAAAACCATACACATGGTACCGTAGCCAAGTGGTAAGGCAGGGGTCTGCAACCCCGCCCCTCGCGAGGAGCGGGGCGATTCTCGCTGGTACCCATAGACTAAATTATGTATTATACTTACATTTTAAAAAGTCAAAAAGACGATAAGTATTATATAGGATTTAGTAGTGATTTGAAAAAAAGATTTGAACAACATACACTAGGAAAAGTAAATGCTACAAAAAATCGTAGGCCACTAAAACTAATCTATTACGAAGCCTACCAAACAGAAAATAATGCTAGATTAAGAGAAAAAAATTTGAAGAAATTTGGTTCAGCCTACAGTGGACTAATAAAGAGAATAAAAATGGTACCGTAGCCAAGTGGTAAGGCAGGGGTCTGCAAAACCTCTATTCGTGAGTTCGATTCTCGCCGGTACCTCAAACTTCAAAGTATATAAAAAGTCAAAAAGATAATAAATACAGATACCGTAGCCAAGTGGTAAGGCAGGGGTCTGCAACCCCGCTCCTCGCGAGGGGCGGGGCGATTCTCGCCGGTACCTCAAAAAAATTATTAATTAGTAATTACTAATTAATAATTTAAAAAACCTCTTGAAAACATAAAATTTACACAAAAAAATGGCTTATTTAAAGCCATTTTTTATAATTCACAGTTATTTATCTATAATAGATTTCCATTTTGACTCTTTTGACACCAAAGATTTTGGCCTCAGCTTTGGTAGGCATCCAGATATCACCTCTACCATTACCATATCTAGCATTCATACGGTCACGAACTATGAAAATTTTGTCACCATAAAGGTCAGGAAAACGAACTTTGGTACCCATAGGTAAAAAGTTGGTAGCTATAGTGTTTTGTTCACCATCTTGCTCATAATGTTCACACAAATTGTAACTAGAATCAGCTGGAATACAAGGTGTATTATCAGTTTGGGCAGCTTCACTAGAATAAGCAGTCATTACAGCCAAAACTACATATCTTGGTTCAGCTTCATCCATATCAGGGAAGCTATTGGCTAAAACAGCATCTTCTTGGCTATCTTTAGCAAAAATGTTAGAAATAGCAGAAAAATAGCTAGGTTGAGCCTCTACAATCTGAGGTAACAAGGTGTTAACAAAGAAAGATAGTATGACAACCAAGGAGATGGATACCTCAAAAACCTGTCTATTTAGCCTTTTTTTGAAGAAAAGTTTCATATATTTTTATATTTTCGGTAAATTATTATTTTTTAAAATTTAATTTTTGTCAAAATAAAAAGATACTTATATAGTATCTGATTTTACCGATGCCCAATTGTACCACAATATAGCATTTTTGTCAATAGTCTGGTACAATACCAACAATTGAATTTAACCCTAAAGTTAACTTATACTTACAGTGTTTATGCCCATTCCTCAACTAAAAAAACGTTCTTATGGCTATGTTGGTAACCAAAAGAAAAAAGGGAAGAAAAAAGAAGATTCCGACCTCAAGAAAAAAATCAAAAAAATCCTTATTTA
>PFBU01000054.1:9774-10087 GCA_002773185.1 Candidatus Magasanikbacteria bacterium CG10_big_fil_rev_8_21_14_0_10_36_16
TTTTTTGTTCCTTACTATCCTCACAGCCTGGATTAGCAAAGATTTACCAGATCCAGACAAATTAACTGACAGACAGGTGGCACAAAGTACCAAAATTTATGACAGGACAGGCGACCACTTATTATACGAAATTTTTGGGGATGAAAAAAGAACTTTAATCGAGTTGGATCAGGTACCAAAAAATCTAATCAACGGACTTATTGCCACAGAAGACACCAGCTTTTATCAACATAATGGTATTAGACCTCTTTCCATACTCCGCTCTATTGTGGTAGGAATATTTACCAAACAAAAAATTGGTAGTGGCGCCTCT
>PFBU01000054.1:10128-10678 GCA_002773185.1 Candidatus Magasanikbacteria bacterium CG10_big_fil_rev_8_21_14_0_10_36_16
TAAAAGAAGCTATTATGACTTTGCGTATAGAACAAAAATATACCAAAGATCAAATCTTGAAAATTTATTTCAATGAAATACCTTATGGTTCTAGTAATTATGGTGTTGAATCAGCAGCAGAAAGTTATTTTGGCAAGAATGCTAGTGAACTTGATTTGGCAGAGTCAGCAACTTTGGCTGGCTTGCCAAAAGCGCCATCTACTTACTTAAACGATCACACTGCTTTGAAACAAAGAAGAAATTTTGTCTTGAGTAGAATGTATAACGAAGGTTATATAACAGAAGAAGAAGAAAAAGTCGCTCAAGCAGAAGAACTAAGTATCAAACAATCTTTTAATAATATAGAGGCTCCTCATTTTGTACTTTATGTCAAACAACAACTCGTTGAAAAATATGGAGAAACTATGGTAGACACAGGAGGATTAAAAGTGATTACAACACTTGATTGGGACAAACAGAAAATAGCTCAAAAAATAATGGATGATGAAGCTGATGCTATCTTGAATTCAGCGGGAGCAGACAACACTTCTCTCGTTTCTATAGACCCAAA
>PFBU01000064.1:0-2501 GCA_002773185.1 Candidatus Magasanikbacteria bacterium CG10_big_fil_rev_8_21_14_0_10_36_16
TATAAACTATATTATGGATATTATTTCAATGATTTTTTTTCTTGTCGTAATCGTTATTTCAGCTATTATTCACGAATATTCTCACGGTTGGACAGCTGACAGGTTGGGCGATCCGACAGCTCGTTATGCTGGCAGACTTACTCTCAATCCAAAAGCTCATGTAGATTTGTTTGGTACTTTCTTGATGCCGCTTATATTGTTTTTGGTGACAGCTCCGACTGGACATCCTTTTCTTTTTGCTTCAGCCAAGCCAGTACCATACAATCCCTACAATTTGAAAAATCAAAAATGGGGGCCAGTGCTTGTCGCTTTGGCAGGACCAATGTCTAATCTTACTTTGGCTTTTGCGTTTGGAATGCTGGTAAGGTTCGTACCAATCGCTAGTCAATTTATGGCCAACATGGTTGGATTATTTTCTATCATTGTTTACGCCAATGTTTTGCTCGCTGTTTTCAATCTTATGCCAATTCCACCACTTGATGGTTCCAAAGTTCTTTATGCTATTTTGCCAGATTCTATGTGGAAAGTGAAACAAATTTTGGAGCAGTATGGCTTGTTTATTTTGATAGCTTTCATTTTTTTATTTTCTAGCGCTTTCACACCGATTATTTCCTTTGTCTATAGTTTGTTTGTGGGTGGTGGTGGATTGTTCTAAACGCAGATTGTGTTGATTGTAACGCGGATTTACACAGGAATTAAATTGAAAAATAAATATTTTTAAAACCAATATGCAAGAAAGAACTAGTGGGGGTGCAGAGGTCGAGTTTGCGGAACAGCATGATGCTAATCCAGAATAAAAAGAATCTTAAAGAGTGGAATGACGAAATGAGTCTGAAAGAACGAATTTCGTCATTGTGAGTGTGACGAATTTCATTGTTACACATTCCCTGCCTGCCAGCAGGCAAGAATTCGTCATTCCTTTTGTGAAAAGATATTATTTAAGTACAATTATTACAAACTGTAATACTTTTTATATATCCCTTTTTGTGTCCCTTGACAAAAATTCTCAAATAGTATATATTATCCACGTTCTCAAAAAAGAACACCCAGACGTAGTATCCCGATTCAATCGGGAGAAGACGTCCCTCAAAATAAGGGATCAACGCTTTGGAGAAATAATTTTACAAAAAAATTATATTTTCTAAATTTGATTCCCAGAAACGGGAATTTTTTTATTCATCATTTAGCTTTTTAGGCCTTTTAGGCCTTTCAAGCCTTTTAAGCATTTTCGTTATGCCAACAATGAATCAAGTATTGCGTAAAGGTAGAACAAGTCAGAAGAAAAAATCTGCTTCTCCTGCTATGCAATTTACCTGGGACAGTTTGCACCGCAAAAAGACAACTCTACGTAGAGGTAGTCCTTTCAAACGTGGTGTTTGTACCAAAGTGTACACTGCAACCCCAAAGAAACCTAACTCAGCTTTGCGTAAAGTTGCTAAGGTTCGTTTATCAAATGGTTCTGAAATTATTGCCTACATCCCCGGTGAAGGACACAATTTGCAAGAACATTCTATCGTACTTATCCGTGGTGGTCGTGTCAAAGATTTGCCTGGTGTACGTTATCATATTGTCCGTGGTGTTTATGATACCCAAGGTGTAGAAGGTCGCAACAGAAGTCGTTCTGTCTATGGAACTAAGAGACCTAAAGTTAAAAAATAAGAAACACTAATTTTAACACGAATAAACATGAATCACGAACTTATAAGAATATGATTTATGGTGATTAAGTGTTTTAGTAAGTAGGTCTAATAAACCAATTAACTAATAAACCAATTAACTAATTTTATGAGAGGAAAAAAAGCTCAAAAACGTTTAATACTTCCAGATCCAGTATACAATAGTGAACTTTTGACCAAGTTTATCAACTTTGTCATGATTGGTGGCAAAAAATCTACTGCTCAAACTATTGTATACGGTGCTTTGGATATTTTAAACAAAGACAAAAAAGGTGACAGTTTGAAAATGTTTGAACAAGTTGTAGAAGCTGTCAAACCACAAGTAGAAGTACGTTCTCGTCGTGTTGGTGGTGCCAACTACCAAGTACCTATGCCGGTTTCTGGCAATAGACAAAGTGCTTTGGCTTTTCGTTGGATTATAGCTGCTGCTCACACTAGAAAAGGTGCATCTATGAAAGTAAAATTAGCTTCTGAATTCAAAGACATTATGGAAGGTGTTGGCGGTGCTATGAAGAAAAAAGAAGAAATTCATAGAATGGCTGATGCCAACAAAGCTTTTGCTCATTTTGCACGTTTTAGTCGTTAAAAATTACAATCCGAATATCCGGATACCTGTCCGCCTTAGGTGGAATTCTAATTTTCCGGATATTAGAAAAACGTTTTAAATGTTATTCGGATTATCTGGATTGTTACATTGAAAAAATATTATAATTATTTAACAAAATTTTATATGGATAGAGATTATCCTCTAGAAAATATACGTAACATTGGTATCATGGCGCATATTGATGCTGGTAAAACTACTTTTACCGAACGTGTCCTTTT
>PFBU01000064.1:2557-11616 GCA_002773185.1 Candidatus Magasanikbacteria bacterium CG10_big_fil_rev_8_21_14_0_10_36_16
TGCCGCTACCACATGTTTTTGGCAAAATCACCGTATCAATATTATTGATACTCCTGGTCATGTGGACTTTACTGTTGAAGTAGAACGTTCATTACGTGTTCTTGATGGTGCTATTGCTGTATTTGATGGTTCACAAGGTGTAGAGCCACAATCAGAAACCGTTTGGCGTCAAGCTGACAAATACAATGTACCTCGTATTTGTTTTGTCAACAAAATGGATAAGACTGGTGCTGACTTTTACATGAGTTTGAAATCTATTCAAGAGCGTTTGTCTCCAAAAGGTATTGCTATTCAATTGCCAATTGGTAGTGAATCTACTTTTAGTGGAGTAGTAGATATTATCACTGAAAAAGCTTACAAATTTGAAGGTGACCATGGTATGACTATTGTGGAAATTGAAGTACCTGCTGATATGAAAGACCAAGTGGTTAAGTATCGTGGTATTTTGATGGAAGCTGTGGCTGAAGCCAATGAAGAATTGATGGAAAAATATTTGAACGGTGTAGCTATGACTGTTGATGAAGTCAAAAAAGGTATCCGTACTTTGGTTTTACGAGATGAAATTTATCCTGTGATGTGTGGTACAGCTTTGCAAAATATCGGTGTCCAAATAGCATTAGATAATGTTGTTGCTTACTTACCTTCACCTTTGGATGTGCCAACACTTTTTGGTATAGATCCAGATGATGAAGAAAAGAAAATTGAAGTCAAAACTGATGACAAAGCTCCTTTTGCTGGTCTAGCTTTCAAAGTTGCAACTGATCCTTTCGTTGGTAAACTTACTTTCTTCCGTGTGTATTCAGGAAGTTTGAAATCTGGTACTTATGTTTTGAATACTACTTCAGGCAAAAAAGAACGTATCGCTCGTATTGTCCGTCTTCATGCTAATACTCGTGAAGAAGTAGATGAAGTATTTGCTGGAGAAATTGCAGCAGCAATTGGTCTAAAAGAAACAACAACAGGTGATACTTTGTGTGATGAAGAGAATCCTATTGTTTTGGAAAGAATGACTTTTCCAGAACCAGTTATTTCCGTGGCTATTGAACCTGCTACCAAACAAGATGCTGAAAAAATGAGTTTGGCATTGCAAAAACTAGCTGAAGAAGATCCTACTTTCAAAGTTCATACTGATGAAGAAACTTTACAAACAATTATTTCAGGTATGGGAGAATTGCATTTGGATATTCTAGTTGATCGTATGAAACGTGAGTTCAAAGTAGAAGCTCAAGTTGGCGCTCCACAAGTTGCTTACAAAGAAACTATTAGAAAAGTAGCTGAAGCTGAAGGTAAATATATCAAACAATCTGGTGGACGTGGTCAGTATGGTCATTGTTGGTTGCGTATTGAACCTCGTGAAGGTGGTGCCGGTTTTGAATTCGTTGATGAAATCAAAGGTGGTTCTATTCCAAAAGAATATATTGGTCCTATCCAAAAAGGTGTTAAAGAAACTATGGACAAAGGCGTTATCGCTGGTTATCCACTTCTAGATATTAAAGCTACTGTTTATGATGGTAGTTATCATGAAGTGGACTCTTCTGAAATTGCTTTTAAACTTGCTGGTAGTATGGCTTTTGCCGCTGCTGTCAAAAAAGCAGATCCAGTTGTACTTGAACCTCTTATGAGAGTAGAAGTAACTACACCTGAAAATTATATGGGAGATGTAATTGGTGATTTATCATCAAAACGTGGTCAAATCGAAGAAATGACAGATCGTGGCAGTGCTAAAGTTGTACGTGCTATTGTTCCTCTTTCAAGTATGTTTGGTTACGCTACATCTTTACGTTCTATGACTCAAGGTCGTGCTGCTTATGCTATGGAATTTTTGAGATATGGAGAATGTCCAAAGAACATTGAACAAGAAATTATTGACGGGAAGAGAAAATAAAACTAAAGGCTTGAAAGGTAGAAAATGCTAGAAAAGCCTGAAAGGCAACCGTGATAAAACGGTTGTCTTTTTTGTCATTGATTTTTTTCTTAATTTAAGATAGTATTAGCCTAGTAAGCCTTGTTAGACTTTATCACATGCAATTCAATGTCATCACAATTTTCCCAAATATTATTGAAGACTATGCCAAAGAGTCTATTCTTGGTCGTGGACAAAAAGCTGAAGTGATAAAAATCAAGGCGATAAATTTGCGTGATTTTACTCTTGATAAGCACAACAAAGTTGATGACACTCCTTATGGCGGTGGACCTGGTATGATACTTAGTGCTGAACCAATTTATCTTGCTTTGAAAAAAAATGATGCAATTCCTTTTGCTAAAGTTGATGGTCTAACAAAAATAAAAAAAGTGTTCAATGGCAGTTTGAGTAGAAAAAAGAAAACAGTTTTACTTTCCCCACGCGGTACACAATTTGATCAAAAAATGGCTGAGAAGTTTTCTAAGTTAGATGAAATTACTTTTATCTGTGGACGTTACGAAGGTATTGATCAGAGGGTGACGGACAATATGATTGACGAGGAAATTTCTATTGGACCTTATGTTTTGGCTGGTGGAGAGCTTGGCGCGCTTACTATTATTGAAGCTGTATCACGTCTTGTACCGGGTGTCCTTGGTAATCTAGAATCTACTAAAGATGAAACATTTTCAAGCTCAGATGGCGAGTATCCTCAATATACCAAACCTGCAGATTTCAAAGGTTGGAAAGTGCCGGGTGTTTTGTTGAATGGTGATCATAAAAAAATAGCAGAGTGGCGTAAAGAAAACTCTAGATAAATTTTAAATTTAGGAATTTTAAATTTTAAAACAATTTTTTAATGACCTAATTTTAAATAAGTTTTTAAATCATTAATTTGGCTAAAATATGTCTAAAAAAATTTTATATATTACTATATTTATATTAGTTCTTATATTGGGTTTTGTGTTTTATTGGTATTCATATAGACTAGAACAAATAAGAAAAGAATGTTATAAGGAAGCATACAACAAACCAGCTTTTAGATTTGTTTCTAATGAGGATTTGTATAAACAATGTTTATTAAGTAAAGGTATTAAATAGATTTGAAATTAAAACATTTAAAAATTTAAAATTGTTTGAAAATTCGAAATTTAAAATTTCTAAATTAAGCCGTTTTTGTGAAAAAAACGGTTTTTAAATCAAAGCATTTTTTATTTGATTTTTCTTCAAAATCGTAGTTTAGAGACTTATCCCCAAACTGTGCATTTCTATGCCCTTGACATACTCTCTGAAATTATGTATTATTTGCAGGCAATTGAACACGACAATTTAACTCATCCCAAGTCTAGTTTGTAAAGATACTAGGACGAGAAAGAGCAACTAAATTGCATTTGGATATTTATATCAAAATGCAAACAGGTTTCTCTTTTTTTTATAGAAAAGAGACGTTCATTACAATTTACAAGTAACCAATCACGAAACATTAGTTGTACTGATTAATGTTGATAATCGTGATCGGTAAGGTTCTATACAGTTTTTTCCTAAACTGTATAAGAAATGTATTCATATCTTTACTCGATAGTAAGAGATATGATTCACAATACAAATGTGACAAGAAACAATATATATCCCTAGATAGGGATATACGAAGTCTATTTTTAGAGTCAGAATATATTTTAACTTCTATTAATTTAGAAGTATCAACTCTTAGTTGCTGTGAAGCAACACTGAAAATGAATAATTTATTATTCATTTAATTTGAGAGTTTGATCCTGGCTCAGGATGAACGCTGGCGGTGTGTCTAAGGCATGCAAGTCGAGGGACCGATTCCGATTTATCGGAATACGGACCGGCAAACGGGAGAGTAACACATTGGTAACCTGCCTCTAAGTCGGGGATAGCCCATCGAAAGGTGGATTAATACCCGATAGTCATGGAGAGATTTAAATTCTTTCTATGTAAACTTTTTGGCTTAGAGAGGGGCCTATGTCTGATTAGCTAGTTGGTGAGGTAATGGCTCACCAAGGCATCGATCAGTACCGGGCGTGAGAGCGTGACCCGGCTCACTGGGACTGAGAACGGCCCAGACTCCTACGGGAGGCTGCAGTCAAGAATATTCCACAATGCACGAAAGTGTGATGGAGCGACACCGCGTGTAGGAAGACGCCCTTCGGGGTGTAAACTACTTTTATGTGGGAAGAATTTGTGACGGTACCACATGAATAAGAGGGTGCTAACTCTGTGCCAGCAGCAGCGGTAATACAGAGCCCTCAAGCGTTATCCGGATTCATTGGGCGTAAAGCGTCCGCAGGTTGCTAAATAAGTTGGTGGTCAAATCTTTGGGCTTAACCCAAAGACTGCTTCCAATACTGTTTAGCTAGAGGCTGGGAGAGGTACACGGAACTGTTGGTGTAGTAGTAAAATGCGTTGATATCAACAGGAACACCAAAGGCGAAGGCAGTGTACTAGAACAGTCCTGACACTCAGGGACGAAAGCGTGGGGAGCGAATGGGATTAGATACCCCAGTAGTCCACGCCATAAACTATGCATACTAGGTATTGGGAGTATCGACCCTCTCAGTGCCGTTCAAAAAAGCTAACGCGTTAAGTATGCCGCCTGGGGAGTACGGCCGCAAGGTTAAAACTCAAAGGAATAGACGGGGACCCGCACAAGTAGAGGATCATGCGGTTTAATTCGATGGTACGCGGCGAACCTTACCAAGGCTTGACATGTGACTGCAAGCTCCTAGAAACAGGAGCCCCTTTCGAAGGTGTCACACAGGTGCTGCATGGTTGCCGTCAGCTCGTGCCGTGAGGTGTACCCTTAAGTGGGGTAACGAGCGCAACCCTCGTTTTGTGTTAAATGTACACAAGAGACTGCCCGGGCAACCGGGAGGAAGGTGGGGACGACGTCAAATCAGCATGGCTCTTACGCCTTGGGCTACACGCATGATACAATGGCCAGTACAAAGGGATGCCAAATCGCAAGATGGAGCAAATCCCATAAAGCTGGTCCAAGTTCGGATTGCAGGCTGAAACTCGTCTGCATGAAGTTGGATTTACTAGTAAACGCGCATCAGATACGGCGCGTTGAATACGTTCTCGGGTCTTGTACTCACCGCCCGTCACACCACGAAAGTTGGCAACACCCGAAGGCTCTCATTAGAGGGACGAAGGTGGGGTTAATGATCAGGGTGAAGTCGTAACAAGGCATCCGTAGCGGAAGCTGTGGATGGATCACCTCCTTTCTGGAGTACATCTCTATGAAAATAGAGATCCAAAGTCGAGATCATACTCGCAAGAGTATAGATCTTATACTCTTTGGATAGACAAGTTTCTTGTCACATTTGTATAGTGAATCTTCTAATAAATAAAAACTTCCAAATATTTTTGGGAGTTTTTTTGTTGTATTATTAACTACAATTATGGATAGTCATTTCTATTTAGTTTTTTTATTTACCATTTCTACTATTTCTTCTAAGTAATCATTTTGTACTTGTTGAATCTCTATAAGTCTCTTATTCTGATTTACTATCAAGTGGTCTATTTTTTCATTTAAAATTTTTATTTCCAACTCAGCTTTCAAGTTTACTTTGTAGTCATGTTCACTTCTTTGTCTGTCTTTTTGTTCTTGTCTGTTTTGACTCATCATGATGATTGGTGCCTGTATAGCTGCTAAGCAAGACAAGACAAGATTGAGGAGAATGAAAGGGTAGGGGTCATAACCAGAATTTTTCAAAAAGATAATATTTAATATCATCCACAAAGTCATGAAGGAAAAAAAGGCGATGATGAAACCCCAACTACCACCAAAAGAAGCGACATGATCAGCGACTTTTTGTCCAATCGTCAATTTGTCGTCTATCTCATCCTCAATATTATCGGAAAGAATTTTGTTGTGAGAAATAGCGTCTACTACGTCTTTTTCTATTTTGTCGTACTCAGTCGCTCCTGCGTCTATGAGATACAAAAAGTACAAGCGACGGTATTTATTCAATTCTGTAATTGAAATATGATGAGTATTTTTTATTTTCGGGAATTCTTTTTTGATGAGGTGTACAATTCCGGGTTGGATATCTTCTATTTGCGCGCTTTCTTCTTCTTTGATTTGCTCTTTGGAAATGTAACTAATTATTTTTTTCATATTTGACAGGCGAATTATGACTATTATTTTTTTGATGATTAACAATTGACTTTATTATAGAACAAAATAAGATAATTAGCAAAAATTAAACAAATATATTCTTTTTTTAAGTCTTATTTTACAATCTCACCAAGACTATTAATCACTGTCATCTTGTCTAAGTTGACACTGTACCAATTGAAAGTAACATTTCTTTCGGTCAGACTTTCAAAAACATGTATACTATAAATATTATTGTTGACACTGTCTAAGGCAACTACCGGTCTACCACCAGTAACTGGGGAAGTACCATCAGTATTGGAAAATTGTTTGAGCCAAGTTTTTACTTGTGAAGTATTTTTGACTAGATCTATGGCTTTTGTCTCATTGAGACTAGCTTCATCATCTGTTGTAGAAGTCTGGTCGTCTGTGAATGCTTGACAACCAAATTTGAATTCCAAAGAATATTCCAGACAATCTTCAGAATTGCTAATATTATTTTCTTGCGCCCAACCATAACCTTCTTCCTCTGCAGTACAACTTTCGGTATCGCTACACTCGTGGCCATAAAAGTTGCCAATATAGTCTTTGTCTTGCAAGACAAAATCTTTACAGCCTTGTAGAGCCTGTGAGTTGCTAAATTGTTTTTCACACTCGTAGAGCAAAGTAATATTTTTTTCTTTACTAAGATTGTAAGCTGAATTGTAAGGATTTTCTTGGTTATTATTTTTGACAACAGAACAGCCAGATAGAGTGGTTGTTAATAAGATGGAAAGAAATATTTTGGAAATATTTTTGTGCATATTTTTTTGTTAAAATAAACTTTGTGAAATGGCCTCGGCCAATCTGTCCAAGTTGTTTGGTTTGATACCTGAAATATTGATCCTGCCATTTTTTGGGATGTAAATCGCGTAGTCTTTTTTTAGTTTTTTAGTATCTAGATTTGAAAAAAGTGAAAAAAGACCTTTTTGTTCTACTAGAGCGTTGGCAGTAACTATGTTGTATAAGTTCAATTTATAGACTAGTTGTTGACGCATTTTTAACATATCTTTTCTAATAGTTTTTAATTCTTGTTGCCACTTTTCTAATAATGTTTTATCACCCAAGATTTGGGTTGCCAAATCACTGGGGTATCGTGGGGCATTGGAAAGAGTGACACGGATGATTTTTTCTAAGTTGCTAGTAATTATTTCTTTTTTATTTTTTATATTTAGAAAAGTAAGTAGGCCAAGTCTTTGTCCATATAGACTCATGTTTTTGGAAAAGGAAAAAGCCATGGCAAAAGTGATTTCAGCTTCATATAATTTTTTGACAAGTTCCAAATCTTGCTCTAAAGTATCATTGACTAGTCCAATATAAGCGGCATCAATAAAGAATATAAGTTTTTTCTTTTTGGCAATATTTATTATTTCGGCTATTTCATCTGAATTTAAATCAACCCCAGTCGGGTTATGTCCACAGGCATCAAGAGATATTAGGGAATTGTCTGCTATATTTTCAACTGATTTCAAAAAATTTGTTTTTAGTTTTTTGGTTTCTGAATCATAATAATCAATTTTTGTAACCTCTAATCCAGCTTCTCCAAAAATGCCAGGGTGGTTACTCCAAGTAGGATTTGGGAAATATATTTTTTCAAAACCCATCTTTTGAAAAATTCTACCGGCTAGAAAATTGGCATGAGTACCGCCGACTGTCTGAACAGAAGTGATATTTTCTTTGTCAGCAAAGTCAAGGAAAAAATCTTCAAATCTTTTTTTGAAAATAGGATCGCCTTCTATTGGCAAGTAGTTGTCGTTTTTGGGAACAACTATATTTTGCAAACTTTCAAAAGCATAGGTATTACCTTGGTCATTGGTGATGACACCAATACCTAAGTTTATTTTTTGGGGATTGGTATCTCGCTCAAACTCGCTTTTGAGGGCAAAGATTGGGTCAGGTTCCAGATATGTTAGTTTTTGAATAGACATAATTTGTTAGATAATCTTTGATTATTTATACCACTATGTTAACACATCTAAAATGGAAAAACAACGTATTTTTTATTTTGAATTTGACCACTTGACCTAAAGCCAAAAACTAGTTAAAATGTAAACATAATAACTCTCTAAATAACTCTCTATGTCAGCAAATTTGGATAGGTTAATAAAATTAGCCAAAAAGAGTGGTAGTACTTTGATTATTCATGATGAACAAAAAGGGGATATAGTAATGATGGATTTGGATGCTTATGAAGAAATGCTGGATACTCGAGAAGCTTTTTCTTGTGAAGATTATAATTTTGATAATGAAGAATTGTATGAAATGTCCGAAAGAGAGTTACTAGACAAGATAAATAGAGATATCGGCATTTGGAGATCTTACCAAGATGAAGAAGATAAAGAATTTCGTGAAGATGTCTTGGAAGATGATTTGGCAAAGAATCCACCAGAAGATCCTTTTTCAGAAGATTTTGCTCATAGTCCAGAGTGGCACAAGGCTGGGGATATCTTGGTCAATAGACACAATAGTTTCGCACCAAATTTTGCAACTGAACAAATGCCTGATTATTTTGTACCAGATTTACCAAATTTTGAAGATGATGATGAAGAAGATGACGACGAAAATAATTTTAGTGTAGAAAAGCAAATGTTTGGAGTAGATGACAGTGAAGACAACTTGGTTTATAATACTTTAGGTCAAGAAGTTTTTGAAAATAAAAATAAAGTTCCTTTCGCAAAACATGAAGAAGAAATGAAGGATGAAGAAGATTTGGATGAAGATCCTGTGTTTTTTGAGGAACCGGTGTAATTATAAAAACATTAAAACATGAAAATATTAAAACAACTCCACCTTTCGCGAAGTGGGGTTTTTATTTCTGATAACGTTTCGGCATATCTGATGTTTTGTGGAGCGTAGCGGAACAAAATATGGGTGGAGGCTTTTGTAAAAAGCCGTAACCAGATATACCGTGTTCGTATAATAAAAGCATACCAAATATGGTATGCTTTTACAAGCGAGATCCGCGTATCGCCGTGTTGGGGTTTGTGTCCCCGTCGC
>PFBU01000080.1:0-8537 GCA_002773185.1 Candidatus Magasanikbacteria bacterium CG10_big_fil_rev_8_21_14_0_10_36_16
GTGGTATTTTCTGTCCTCGTCGGCTAGGCTTATCAATTGTTCGCGGATATGATTGGGATTTGGAACATTTCTAAAAACTATAGTACTTGTAGAGGAAGCAGTCTTTATGGCCACATCACCATATTTGAAAAGTGTGGAAAAAACTCCGCGGACTGAAGCTGTCACATCTTGAATTCTGTACAAATCAAGTTCGGTGATTTCGCGGTGAAAGAGGCTGTGTTGCTCAATGTCCACAATTCTGTCATTGGTAACAATCCACATATCCAGATAAAAATCTATAAATCTGCCATAAAAAAATAAATAAGTAGAAAGATAATAAACACTGCCAAACAACATGAAGGAAGTGTGTACTTCAGGATTAGCCAACACTTCTGGAAATAAATTGTTTAGCATAAAATATAGAACCACAGGTACCAACATAAGGATAGTAAAAAGTCCTATGATAGGTACAAAAGTTAGGGAATGACGGTGCAAGATAAATACGACTTTTTCGTAATCCTTTTGGTGTATGACATTGGAGACGCTCATATGTTTTTTTAAAACCAATTAGTATCAAATAAAATTAAATTTTGTGACCAATTTACCTGACTAATTATTTGCCAAGTGAAATATAAAGTCAATATTGTCAAAGCAAAAACTAAAAAAGTAATTGTGAAGCTCACAAAGGTCAACGAACTAGTGGCGATAATATGGTAAAAATTTATAAGTGAAAAAATTACAAAAATACATAAGAATATTAAGTAAGCAAAGAGGACGGTATAGAAAGGAATACTTATCATAAATTAAAAATTACAATATTTAATAAACAAATTCCAAATAATATACAAATGACAAAATAAAATTATTTTGATTTATCTATTATGGTTGATAATATTTTTCTTAATTCAATTGATTCATCTAATAAAGATTTTATTCTATGTGAAAGTTTTTTATTATTATCAATAATTAGTTCTATCCAATAACTTGTTTCCTTGCATTCTTTTCTAGCAATTTTTATTCTGTGTAAGAAATCTTTTTTACTAAGTTTTTCGTTGGCTTCTCTATAATTTGCTCCTACAGAAGTAGATGACCTCATGATTTGTTTTATATATACATCATTTATTTCACTTTTTTCCAAAGCCTTGCACATTTTGGCAATTCTTTTGGAAAATTCCAAAGTTCTTTCTTCTAAATTGTATATTTTACCCTCCATAAAATATATTTTTTGTATATTGTAATTTGTATATTATTTGTAATTTTAGTATTGGTTATTTTGTTTGGGCATTTTCTTTCCCAAATGCGCATAGGCTTTGCTTGTAGCTTTTCTTCCTCTTGGAGTTCTTTCCAGCATACCAATTTGTAAGAGGAAAGGTTCATAAATAGTTTCCACAGTATCCATTTCTTCAGCGATAGCAGAAGACAAAGTATTGAGGCCAACTGGGCCACCAGCAAAATTATCAATAATGAAATGCAAGATTTTTCTGTCAATTTCATCAAGTCCATATTCATCAACATTGAGCATCTCAAGAGCTGACCTTGCAATTTCATTATCTATTATACCATTATGTTTGACTTGTGCGTAGTCTCTGACACGTTTGAGTAATCTGTTGGCAATACGAGGAGTTTTGCGGGATCTAACTGCAATGGTTTTATCAGCATCATTTTTTATTTCTACTTCCAAAAGTTTGGCATTACGATTGATGATTTTTTCTATGTCACTATCTTCATAAAAATTGAGATGAAAAACATGTCCAAAGCGATCGCGGAGTGGAGAAGATAATAGATTCAATTTTGTCGTGGCACCAATGAGAGTAAATTTTTCTAGAGGCATACGCAACGTTCTAGCTGTTGGTCCTTTGCCAATAATAATATCCAAAGCATAATCTTCCATCGCGCTGTACAAGATTTCTTCTACGGTTTTGTTGATGCGGTGGATTTCATCAATAAAAAGAATATCACCATCTGATAGATTAGAAAGTATGGCAGCAAGATCACTAACTCGTTCCAGAGCTGGCCCAGCTGTGACTTTGATATTTACGCCCATTTCTTTGGCAATGATATTGGCAAGAGTGGTTTTACCAAGACCGGGATTGCCATAGAGCAAGATGTGTTCAATTGGTTCCTGTCTTTTTTTGGCCGCTTCAATAGAAATGAGGAGAGGTTCTTTGATATGGTTTTGTCCGACGAATTCAGTTAGGTTTTGGGGACGCAAAGAAATTTCAATAGATTGTTCTTCAGGATCAATGTTTTCTGTTGGTTCGACAAGACGTTCCCCAGAATTTTTGAGGTGAGGGTTCAGTTCGTCGTCTAATTCGTAGATTTCGTAGCTCATATGGCGCTGTTTAAATAGTTATTAGATTGGTTCAAACAATCCTGATATTCAGATTTTCCGGATGTATTCTATAATTTTTTTTAAAGTCAAAATCTGTGCTAGTTTAAAATCTTACATAAAGATATCCGGATTATCTGGATTATCCGGAAATCTGGATACTTATATTTTACGCTATTTTCTTAACTTAATCAATCCGCCCAAGGCGGACTAAAGTTTTTTAATTCTTTTTGCATAACATCTTTATAGTGTGTGGATAACTTGTAATTTACTAAATAAAGGAGTCTTTTTTGTGGCTAATTTAAGCAGAGGATAGTGAGTTTTGAGCAAATTTGTACTATGTGCTATAATACTTAGTGCCTATCAAAAACACAAGATGTTGTGTGAAACAAACTGTCAGACCACTATATGTAGTATTCCAAAACTATGCTTGTATTGAAATATTGTTTTTTATAACTTGTTGAGCAGTTGTTTTTTCAATGTTTAGAATTTGAGAAAAGAAAAATTAGGTTACCGATTTTTCTTTTTTAAATTCTAATTTTTTATAAATATGGGTGCTGTCAACTCTAAGGTCTTTCAAGGTCTTTGCCTCGGACAAGAAACTGATATCAATTTTTCCTACGAAGAAAATGGATTACGTTTTAGACGTATGTTTAGTCAGGAAAGGAAGAGTCCTTTTGGTATGGTAGAATATGAAAGGCGTACTTCTATCATTCGTGAACCAAATGGCACCGTGGTGTTTGAAATGAAAGATATTGAAATTCCAAAGCAATGGTCTCAAGTTGCAACAGATATTGTCGCTCAAAAATATTTTCGTAAAACAGGAGTGCCACAACACAATGACGATGGTACACCAAAGCTAAATACTGATGGGTCGCCCGTGCTTGGGCCTGAAACCAGTGTAAAGCAGACTATTCATCGTCTTGTGGGTACTTGGAGGTATTGGGGAGAAAAGTATGGTTATTTTGCTTCTCCAAAAGATGCTGAGATTTTTTATGATGAAATTGTGGTAATGCTTTTGCGCCAGATGGTCGCTCCAAACTCACCACAATGGTTCAATACTGGTTTGAATTGGGCTTATGGTATCAATAGTAATGCTCAAGGTCATTATTATGTAGACCCAGATACTGAAGAAATGACTAGAGCCAAAGATGCTTATACTCATCCTCAACCACATGCTTGTTTTATCCAATCTATCAAAGATGATTTGGTTGGTGAAGGTGGTATTATGGATTTGTGGGTTAGAGAAGCTAGACTTTTCAAATATGGTTCTGGTACTGGTACCAATTTTTCAGCTTTACGTGGTAAAGGTGAATCTTTGTCAGGTGGTGGCAGATCCAGTGGTCTCATGAGTTGGCTTCGTATTGGTGACCGGGCTGCTGGTGCTATCAAATCTGGTGGTACTACTAGACGTGCTGCCAAAATGGTCACACTCAATCTTGACCATCCAGATATTGAAGAGTTTATCAGTTGGAAGGTAAAAGAAGAAAAGAAAGTCGCCGCTCTTATCGCTGCTGGTTATCCTAGTGATTACGAAGGTGAAGCTTACCAAACAGTTTCTGGACAAAATTCCAACAATTCAGTGCGTGTGCCAAACAAATTTATGACTGCTCTTGATAATGATGGTAGCTGGAATCTTACTTGGCGTACAGATGGTAGTGTTTGTAAGACTATCAAAGCTCGCAAACTTTGGGATGAAATTGCTTATGCTGCTTGGGCTTGTGCTGATCCAGGATTGCAATATGATGACAACATCAATGAATGGCATACTTGTCCGCAATCTGGCAGAATCAATGGCTCTAACCCTTGTTCTGAATATATGTTTTTAGATAATACTGCCTGTAATCTTGCTTCATTTAATCTTGCTCATTTTTTTGAAAATAATAACAATACTTTTCTGGTTGATGAATTCAAACATGGTGTCAGACTTATGACAACTGTATTGGAGATTTCAGTACTTATGGCCCAATTTCCAAGTGAAGAAATTGCTCGTGGTAGTTTTGATTTCCGTACTCTTGGTCTTGGTTACGCCAATATTGGTTCAGTACTGATGACAGCAGGTATTCCTTATGAATCAAATGAAGCTTATGGTTTTTCAGCCTCAGTCACTGCACTTATGACCGCTGAGAGTTATAAAACAAGTTCTGAGATTGCCAAGTTCAAAGGAACTTTTCCAAAATATGAAAAAAATAGAGAAGACATGCTACGCGTGATGCGCAATCATCGTCGTGCTGCTTTCAATGCTCCAGTGACTGAGTATGAAAAATTGACAGTCAAACCTATAGCTATTGATCCACAATATGCTCCTGCTTATTTGCTCGCTGCTGCCCGTGAAAGTTGGAATGAGGTAGTAGAGATGGGTGAGAAGTATGGTTTTAGAAATGCCCAAACAACTTTGCTTGCTCCTACCGGAACTATTGGTTTGCTTATGGACTGTGCTACTACTGGTGTTGAACCAGATTTTGCTTTGGTCAAATTCAAAAAATTAGCTGGTGGAGGTTATTTCCGCATTGTCAATGAATCAGTACCAGAAGCTCTGCGTAATTTGAAATATTCTGAAAATGAAATCAAAGATATCTTGAACTACATGCGTGGTACAGCTGACATTAGTAAAGCTCCATATATCAATACTGAAACACTCAAAGCTAAAGGATTTACTGATGTTGACATGAAAAATATCAACAAAGCTCTCGAAGGTGCTTTTGAAATAAAATTTATTTTCAATGTTTGGACACTTGGTGAAGAGACTTTGCAAAGACTTGGTTTCAACGAAGCTAAATACAATGATCCAAACTTTGATTTATTAAAGGAATTAGGATTCACTAGAGAAGAAATAGAATTGGCCAATGATTATACTTGTGGCACGATGACTATTGAAGGTGCCCCACATTTGAAAGTAGAAGATTACAAAGTTTTTGATACTGCCAACAAAAATGGTAAAAAAGGAACAAGATTTATTCCATATATGGGACATATCTATATGATGTCTGCTGTTCAACCATTTTTGTCAGGTGCGATTTCTAAGACTATCAACATGCCAAATGAAGTAAGTCTAGAAGATGTCAAACATGCTTATGAAGAAGGTTGGAGACTTAGTCTAAAAGCTGTTGCCCTTTATCGTGATGGATGTAAGCTAAGTCAACCTTTAGCAACTTCTTCAAAAAATAATGATAAAGAAGAAAAAATTATTGAACAAAACAAGGAACAAGTAAAAGAAATTGCAAAATTATTTCCTGTTTCCAAAGAGGATGTAAATAGTGCTGTATATAATGCTAGTCAAATTCTTAGCAACCACGTGGGTATTCACACTCCTATGGAATCTTATACCAAAGATGGTGAAGTCGCTGAACGTCGTGTCTATCTTCATGGTGAAAAACGCAGACTTCCTTCCAAACGTGGTGGAATTACTGTAGCTGTCAAAATTGGTAATCAACAAGTTTGGCTTCGTACTGGTGAATATCCAGATGGTAAATTGGCGGAAATTTTTATTGATATGTACAAAGAAGGTGCAACTGTTAGAAGTCTATTAAATATGTTTGCAATATCCGTTTCAATGGGCTTGCAATATGGTGTGCCACTTGAGAAATATGTAGAAAATTTTGTCTTCACTCGCTTTGAACCGAGCGGTTTCACAGATCATCCAAATATCAAAAATTGTACCTCCATCATCGACTTCGTCTTCCGCGTCCTTGGTATGGAATATTTGGGAAGAACAGATTTTGTGCAAGTTCCACCAAAAGGAATCCAAAAAAACAAATTTGAAAATATGGTGAAGATTGCTGAAGCTGGCAAAGCACAAGAAACTATGGATTTGAAAATAGAATCAAAAGTACAAACAGTTGTTCATGAAGATTTACAAGCCGAGCTTCCAGTCGTGTCTGAAGTTAAACACGAGGCTGTAAGTGCTTCAGACGCTGCACTTTCTGAGATGATGGGTGATGCTCCTGCTTGTCCGACTTGTGGTCATATTACAGTCCGAAATGGAAGTTGTTATAAGTGTTTGAACTGTGGTGATAGTTTGGGATGTAGTTAATTAGAAAATTTAGAAAAAATAAAACCAGTCTTGGAAGAGGCTGGTTTTTAAATGTAGGTTTAGTTGCCGATTACTTGACATTATTCTGAAAGTGTGGTATCATCATTAATGACAAGTAACCACAAAGTATATGAACATAAAAAGGCTTATTTTAGAGGAATTTAAAAAAAGTAATGAAATTAGATCTTCTGAAATTGCACAAAAAACAGGTAAAACTCGTTCTTGGATTAATCAAATCTTCAAATCTTTGGTTGAAGAAGGTAAAGTAGTCCTTATTGGTAAAAATAGAGGCGCTTTTTATATCTTGGCAAATAAAGAAAGTGTAAAGGAGGCCAAATCTCATATTTTTAGATTTCGTCGAGTATTCAAGAATGTTGAATTGAAAGAAGATAATGTTTTAAAAGATATCAAACATGAAACAGGAATTTTTTTAGATATTCCAGACAATATTTTACATATTCTTGATTACAGTTTTACCGAGATGCTCAACAATGCTATTGATCACTCAGGGTCAGACAAAATAACAGTAGAGATGGAACGTAGCTCGACAGATATTTCTTTCAAAATTACTGATACAGGTGTTGGTATTTTAAATAACATCAAAGAAAAAAAGAATCTGCCAGATGTCATGGTGGCGATTGGCAATTTGCTCAAAGGCAAGACCACAACTGATCCTGCACGTCATACTGGTGAAGGAATATTTTTTACTTCACGTATTGCTGATACTTTTATAATCAATAGTTTTGGCAAGAAATTATTTTTCCATAATATTTTGGAAGACATTTTCGTGGATGATGTAAAAGAATTTCATGGTACAGAAATATTTTTTATTATTGCTCTGGATAGTAAAAAAGATTTGAAAAGTTTGTTTGATAAATATACTGACACTGTAACCGAGACTTATGCTTTCAATACTTCAGAAGTAATTGTGAAACTTTTTCAATTTGGTGACAACATGATTTCTCGTTCGCAAGCCAAGCGTGTTTTAGAGGGTATGGAAAAATTTGAAAATATAACGCTTGATTTCAAAGATGTTCATACTGTTGGTCAGGGGTTTGCCGATGAAATATTTCGTGTCTGGCAAAATGAATATCCTAATCTAAAAATAGATTATCGCCATGCCAATGAAAATATTACGTTTATGTTGAAGCGGGCGAAAGGGGAAGTTTAGAAATTTAGAGAAAAAGAAAACCAGTCTTGAGGGAGACTGGTTTTTTGATTTATAAATTATTTATATTTTCTTTTACTTTTTCAATTTCTATTTTAGTTTTTTCATCTTGTATTTTCGTTATTACATCTTTTTCTTTTTTGCCTAGTATAGAAATACGTTTTAATAAATTTTTGATATCTTCCAAAATACTTGACTTTGAATCTTTCATATTTTTTGACATTTATTTAAATTAGTAATAATATATAGATGTATTCATATACAAATTATATTCTAACCCATAATATATGTCAATTGGAGACAGACTCACTAGATTACAATCTTTAAAAAATGCTGGTGAGACAGCAAAAACAGAGAAAGGAGAAAAGAAGACACAAGAAACTCAAGGGGAATCTGCCAAGGCAGAACAAGAAAGAGCCGCTAGAGAACAAGAATCTACTCAAATTCAAGAAAGCATGGCGGAGAGCCGAACTAAATTATCAGAGTTGACAACAGGTTTACAAGAAGCAGAAGGTATAAATATGGAAGGGTTTCCTGCTGAAGTGGTAGCGGAAATCCAAGTCGAAATAGCTGGTATTAAAGAAGAAATTGAAACTGTGAATGCTGAAATTCAAGCACTCCAACAACGTTTGGAAGTATTAAATGGTGGTGCTACTGATGTTGTTGCAGAAGTTGTTAGTGAGGAGCAAGAGGATGGAAATGTAGAAATAGCTGAGGTAAATGCGGAATCAATTTTTGCAGATGCGCAACAAGAAATAATGGATGCAGAAGATATCCCAGCAGGTATGAAAGAAAGTGTTGTTGATTTTTTAAGTAAAATAAAAGATAAGGATCCAAAGACAGTTTCTTGGTATGGGGTTCTTTTTAAAGAGTTTGATCCAAGTTTGGAACAAGCTCAACAATATTCTGCTGATTATGACTCTGAATCAAGAAGAGTTGTGGACGTTTTAAGTAAGACAGCTGATGGTAAAGGTATTGATTATAATCTTTTAAATGAAAAAGAAAGAGGTGAATTTGATGCAGATAGA
>PFBU01000080.1:8564-9335 GCA_002773185.1 Candidatus Magasanikbacteria bacterium CG10_big_fil_rev_8_21_14_0_10_36_16
ATATGAAGCAGAAGAACCTCGTAGGAGAGCTATATCTGAACAATCAAGTTCTAATTTTTTATCTCGTTATAAATTAAGAGAAAAAGACTCTAAGGAAAGATCAATAAATTTACGAAACCAAGTTAGGTCTAAAGAAGACGCGATAACAAATAATCCAAAATATCAGAAAACCATAGATGTTGTCAAAGGTGTTTATGATAAAATGAGGGAAAAAT
The DNA here is from genome assembly GCA_002773185.1 of Candidatus Magasanikbacteria bacterium CG10_big_fil_rev_8_21_14_0_10_36_16. Taxonomy (GTDB): domain Bacteria; phylum Patescibacteriota; class Patescibacteriia; order Magasanikbacterales; family UBA922; genus UBA1557. The sequence continues at coordinate 8,780 of PFBU01000080.1, forward strand.
TGGATGGTTTGAAAAAAGACAGTAATGAATAAAAGTATCTTTTAAAAATAAAAACCCCGCTCTTCGAAAAGAGTGGGGTTTTTGTGTAATCAATCTAAATCAGTGTTTTTATTCTACAACCACTTTCACACTTGGTCCCATACTACTTGTAAGGAATAAACCTTTGATGTATGTACCTTTTGAACCTTGTGGTTTTACTTTTTTGATAGCATCCATGAAAGCTGCAAGATTTTCTTCCAACTTTTTGGCATCAAAACTAACTTTACCAATTACTTGGTGAATATTAGAACCATCGTCATTTTTGAAAGCAGCTTTACCTTTTTTGATTTCTTCTACCATTTTTTTGACATTTTTATCAACTGTTCCTGTTTTTGGATTAGGCATTAGACCTTTTGGACCAAGGACACGAGCAACGATGGCAAGTTTAGGCATCATTTCTGGAGTAGCAACTGCGATTTCAAATTCAATTTTACCTGTATCTTTGATTTTTTTGATATCTTCTTCACCATAGACGAAGTCTGCGCCAGCTTCTTTGGCAGCTTTTTCATCATTTGGA
>PFBU01000075.1:0-3912 GCA_002773185.1 Candidatus Magasanikbacteria bacterium CG10_big_fil_rev_8_21_14_0_10_36_16
ATTTTTCAAAAATTCGTCATTCATAGTGAATCCTTGGACAAGATATTCACGAAGTCTGGCAGTCGCCCATTGACGAAATTTTGTACCTTGGATAGATTTTACACGATATCCAACTGATATAATTACATCAAGGTTGTAATAATTTGTTGGTTTGGTAGAAAAGTCGGAATTTCCGATTTTTCTTATAGTCTCTTGCTCCACAAGTTCATTTTCTGCGTAAATATTCAAAATATGCTCATTTATAGTAGAACGAGCTTTCTCAAACAATTCTGCCATTTGGTCAATAGTTAACCAGACTGTTTCGTTTTCTATGCGCACCTCAATGTTTGGCTCTCCATTGTCACCTTCATAAATGATTATTTCATTGTTAGGTTCAATTTTTTTCATATTAGTTAAATTATAAATGTTTTATAAAAGATTATTTTCAGCAAAACTATAGTAACCATTTCTACTAATTATCATATGATCTTATATTGTTATTTCTAATATTTTACCAGCTTCAACTAATCTCTTTGTTGTGCTGATATCTTCTGCTGATGGTGAAGTGTCTCCTGATTGGTGGTTATGTACAATAATAATATAAGACGCACCTTTTAATACAGCGCTGTTAAATACCTCTCTCGGATGTATAATGTTTGCGTTTAAAGAGCCTATAGATACATTGTTATATAATAATTTATTTCGTGTGTCAAAGAATAAAATTGCAAAATGTTCTTTTTTTCATTTTGGATTTTGGGCAGAGGGGTTAGGGGTTAATGACCAAAATCAAAAACTTCTTATTGTAGTTTTAGGCTTGGTTTACAGTCATTCTGCTATTTGCTAAATCAACATATTTTTTCTCTTTTTCAATTCCAATCCAATTTCTGCCCAACGCTTTTGCGACGAAAGCGGTTGTACCGCTTCCTAAAAATGGATCTAAAACTACATCACCTTTTTTGTTTGCCACTAATATCACTTGTTGGATTAATTTGAGTGGTTTCTGTGTTGGATGTGCTTTTATACCGTTTTCATCTTTTAGTCTTTCATTTCCTCTGCATAATCCAAAAACCCAATCCGTGTCTTTCATTTGCTTTCCGCCGTTCATTATTTTCATTTGTTCGTAGTTGAATGTATAGCCCTTACAATTCTTGTCTTTCACAGCCCAAATCAAGGTTTCGTGGTTATTTGTAAATCTTCGTCCGTTAAGATTTGTCAGTGCGTCAGTTTTGACCCAAATCACATCATTCAAAAACCAAATTCATCCTAATTTCTTTTTGCTTTCTGGCTTTTTTAGATAATTATTATTTGTAGAAACTTTTTTACCACTTTTATTTTCTAAATCTTTACGTGCTTTCCCTGCCACACTTCCACCCTCTTGAGCAACTATCTTATTTTCATTAAAACCAATTACATTTTTATTTTTTGCTATTTCAGTTGTCGATGCCTCTCCAAGCATTGAAAATATTAACTCTAAATCATTCATATGATCTCGCAGGTTTTCTCTTTTTAGTCCTTTGAACTTTTGATATTGACTGGGCGTCATTCCAAAGGTTGCTTTAGAAATTTCTGCTGTTAAAATTGCATATTCCTGACCTTCTTTAACTCCTCTATTTTTCCATTCATTCGTCAAAGTTTCTCGCACCTCAATACCACGCATTCTTTTTTCAATCCACGCATCAGAATATCCCTTAGCTTTATAAATAGCCCTAGTTCTTTTTGTAGCCAATTCAGGATCTTCAATTTCTTGTATTCTCTCATAACCAACTTTAGCCAGCCAACGCTTAAATGGCTCGGCTTTTGGGGAAGGTATTGATTGAATAATGCGAAAAATTCCCTCAGTATTCGCACTTGTTATTTTTCTTTTTTTACCATCCTTGGTAAGCATTTCAAGTAGGGGACAATTTGTCCCCCAGTAGGAATTAAGTTCCTTGTCTCTCTTTCGCATCTTTTTTATATAATCTCGAATGTCCGCCGTATCAGTAAGTACTTCAATTACATCTGCAACAGAAAACCACCACTCATTATTATGAATAACTTTGCGAATTTCCTTTTTCCTAAAAATAGCAATTTTTGTTGTAATTTCTTGAGTCATAATTTTAAAAATTAATCATGGGTAAAAATTTTATTGCGGTGATATTCTAAATATGCCTCTCTTCCAATAATTGGCAAATCTTGGATTATTTGATTATTTCTCAAATTAAGCCTTTGCAAGTTTTTTTCTGAAAAACTTTTTGAAACTAACAAGTTTTTGTCATTTGAAAAACTTATTATTCCTCTATCAAAAAGCCTATCGAATGTTGGGCTAAATAAAAAGCCATTACTAACATCTAACCTTTCTTGATTAGTAGCTTGTGTCCATGGCTTGATATGACTGGCAGTTAAAACACGAATATCGTCAATCCCTGTAATTGGGCATTTTCTAAGCGAATTAATAAGCTTTTTTCGAAATTGATTTTGACCTATGCGAATTGCTGTTATTATATCTTTTGATGTTATTAAGTCCTTAGGAGATAAAACGAGTTTATTTTCATCATAGTCAAATAATGAAAATGTTCCATCATCAATTTTTTTAAAATTTTTATTATTCTTTATTTCTCGATATAAAACGCCTCGAATACCTGCCGACCATTCTTTTGATTTTTTTGCTTCTGGGTAATATTTTTCTATTTCATTGTAAATAATTTTCCATGTTGCAATTCCACCATTATCTTCGAGAACTTTTTTTATTGCTTCGACTTTAGTCATAAATATTAATAAACTTGCTCAAGTTTATTTTTTAAAAAATAAGAAATATTATTGAAATTTCTAGAAATTGTAAAATCATTTCTAATTTTTTTATATTTCAATCTTTTTGTAACATTTTTGTAAGCATCAAGCACAATTTTATATCCTTCATCTGATTTGCATACAAAATCCCAAAAATCTTTTCCGATTAAAAGCTCATCGTCTGAAAAAAATTGTCTGACCCGTTCTTGTTTCCATGGTTTTCCCTCGCCGAAACGATTATATGCAGTTGCAAAAAACATTTGTATTTTCGTATCTTGTGGCAATGTATTTGATAAAATTGCAAATTGCTCCAGCAGAGCTTCCTTTTCTGATCTAGCTTTTTTATTGTCTAAATCGCCATCAATTTTTAACTCAATCAAAAAATTATCGCCTGTTTCTTTATCAATCAAATAGTAATCGCTATCATGTCTTTTTGTTACAAGTGATTGATCTTCGGGCTTAACACGTAAAAATTGATAATCTTCCGCCGTGGGCGGAGTTATTTCTCTGCGTTTATATTTTTCTAACAATTCTGCTATGTCTTGGGTTTGTTTCAGACTAAGTGGTCCCTCAACATTTTGCTTAACTTCGTATGTTAATTTTGCAATGTTGATAGCCATTTTTTCCAGCATATTACCTAAAGAGCTATCAAGCGATCATACTAAAGCAGTGTAATATTGTATTTCTGGACCAAGAACCGCAATAAAAACATTATGAGTTTTCATGTTTAGCGTTCCTGACGGATCTTCTAGCTCGCCCTCGTGTCTTCCTTGAAATCCAACTGCGAAAGATTCAACTGACGCGTGAACAATAGATCTTATAGCTTCTTTTTTGCTTAGAATATCTTGTGTCATATTTTGTAGTTATATTTTTAAAAGTTTCCTCTATTATACCTCAAAAAAATCTAAAATAGAAATCGTTTTTTACTGCCCCTTTGTGGGCAGAAAAAACACCTCATTACCCCTATATAAATAGATAAAAAAACTTATTTTTCCTTATTATTAAAAAAGTAAATTTAAAAAAAGAAAAAAGAAAGAATTTTATTTCACATAACGTTCCAGAATATGCGATGTTTTTCTGTAGCGGAGCGGAAGAAAAATTTGGGTGGAGGCTTTTGGATAAAAGCCGTAACCGGATACTCGTTGTTAGCTGATGTATTCCTTTTCT
>PFBU01000075.1:3934-7117 GCA_002773185.1 Candidatus Magasanikbacteria bacterium CG10_big_fil_rev_8_21_14_0_10_36_16
CCTTATTTCTTCACTTTTAAATTAACAACAATGGCTTGTGCCGATTTTCTAATATTGTGGATAACTTCTATTTGACCTTCTATATATTTTCTAGTATACTAAAATCATAGAAACTAGAAAATAATTACTTAACAATAAATATTATGCTAACAAAAAAACAAAAAAATGTTTTAGACTATATTCAGAAGTATACTCAAAAAAAAGGATATAGTCCATCGTACGATGAAATAAGAAAACATTTAAAACTTTCATCTGTTTCCACTGTTAATCATTATGTTAAAATACTTCAAGAAAAAGGATTTATCAAGCATGAAAAAAATACTGCGAGATCAACTGAAATAAAAGAAAAGGAAGGCTATATAAAGATTCCGTTTAAAGGATATATTTCAGCTGGGCTACCGATAGAGGCTGTTGAAGAATTTGAAACAATTTCTATTCCGAGTAGACTTGCAACTCAGGGAAGTCTTTTTGCACTTAGTGTTAAAGGTGATAGCATGATTGACGAGGGGATTTTTGATGGCGATACAGTTATAATAAAAAAGCAAAGTTCAGTTGAGGATGGAGAGACTGCTGTTGCTTTAATCAATAATAACGAAGTGACACTTAAAAAAATATTTAAGGAAAAAAATAGAATCCGACTGCAACCAGCAAACCCTAAGCTTAAACCTTTTTATGTAAAAGAGATAATTATTCAAGGTAAGGTTATTAGTACTTTTAGAAATCTTGAAGAACAAGAAAAAAAAGATGGAAAAATTAGGTTTAACAATATTTATCGTTCAGACTGTGTTGAGTTTATGAAATCCATGGATGAAAATTTTGTTGATTTAACCGTAACATCTCCACCATATGATGAACTAAGGAATTACAAAGGATATAGTTTTGATTTTGAAAATATAGCAAAACAATTATTTAGAATCACTAAAAAGGGAGGTATTGTTGTTTGGGTAGTTGGAGATAAAATTAAAAAAGGAAACAAAAGTCTAACTAGCTTTAAACAAGCGTTATTTTTTCAGCAAGTCGGATTTAATGTTCATGATGTAATGATTTATAGAAAAAAAAATACTCCGTTTATGAGGTCAAACGCCTACACTAATTGTTTTGAATTTATGTTTATACTTAGTAAGGGGTCACCAAAAACTTTTAATCCATTAAGGGTCAAGACTGTAAGGCAAGGTCATGAAAAATTACCATTCAATAAGGGGGCGGATGGAATAAATAGAAAAGTTTTAGGTGAGCTTAAGCCCGAAAAAACTATGACTAATATTTGGGAATACGCAGTTGGTTATGGTGGTTCAACGTGTGATAAAATAGCATTTGAACACCCTGCTATTTTTCCAGAAAGGTTGGCCGAAGACCATGTTCTTTCATGGACAAATAATGGGGACGTTGTCTTTGATCCGATGTGTGGGTCTGGCACTACATGTAAGGTGGCACGAAAAAATAATAGATATTATATAGGTTGTGATGTTTCTGCGGATTATGTAAATTTAGCAAACAAGAGGCTGAGTATCTAATATTTTTATTCTATGAATTTTATTGCTTTTTTTATCAATTCAATATCGTCCTTAAATCTTCCTATTCCAGTGTTACAGCTATCGCAAACCCACCCTCTTGCTTCTCCATTTCGATGATTGTGGTCCAAGACAACTTTGCAAGTAACACCAGCAATTGTTCTTTTTGAACAAATAGGGCATTCGAATGGAATATTTTGTGGTTTCTTTTTGGCCCATTCCGCTTTTGTTTTCGTGGACATATTTATACCTTCAAGATGTTTACGACAGTCAGCACATGACGGTCTTCTTACAGATCTATTGTTAATTCCATTTTGATTTTTTGCAAATTTATTAGAATCTAGAAGTTTATGACAGATATTGCAAATTTTCTTTGGAAAAGCATCTCCAGTTTTTTTAACATCAAATACTTGAAAGTCATCCTTATTTAATTCTACCTTTTCCCAAACTCTAATAAAAAAGATTGAGGCAGTATTTTGCGTTTCCAATTCAACAATTCCAACATCACCTTTTTCAATAAGCAGGTCATTTGGAATTTTTATTTTTTTCTTGGCAATAACAAAGGTTTTTTTCTGTTCCATTTTTTTCATAATTATATATTTAATTTTATTGTATCCGTTTTCCTCCTATAAATAAATCGTTTTCGCAGCGGAGCGGAGAAAACACCTTATACCCCTTTTTAATTAATGAAAAAGAAATTTTAAAATTTTTTAAAACAATTGGGCGATAGCCCAAAAAAGAAAAGGTATATTTCAGCTAACACTTGATATACGAACTCCTTAAAATAATTGCTAAATTATAAAAAAAAATTTTTGAAAACTTGCATTCATAACTTGCTTGTGAATCCAATAATTTAATAATACCTCACAAATCAACAATTTGCAAGCCATTTTAATATCCTTTTTCCCAAAAATCTGTTATAATATAAACAGTTAATTTTTTATACTTTATGACTTTTCTTCAATCTATTGTTTTAGGTATTATTCAAGGACTTACCGAATTCTTACCAGTATCTTCTTCTGCTCATTTAATTTTTTTACCTCGTTTTTTTTCTTGGGGAGAACATGATATTGCTTTTGATATCATGCTTCACTTCGGTACGCTGTTTGCTGTCGTATTTTATTTTCGCAAAAAATTGTGGAAGTTGTTCTTAGCTTTTTTCAATTATCAAAAAGATATTTCGGTGGAAGTGAAATCTGACAAGAGACTTGCTTGGCTGATTGTGTTTAGTATTATTCCTGCTGGACTTGTCGGCTTCTTCTTTTCTGATTTGATTGAAAATACTTTTCGTTCGTCGGTATTTATGGCCTTCAATCTTATTTTCTGGGGTGTTGTCTTATTTTTGGCTGATAGATTTAGTAAAAGACAAAAGAGCTTGAAAACTTTGGAAAATATTTCTTGGAAAAACAACTTTTTTATCGCTTGTGTTCAAGCCTTGGCTCTTATCCCTGGTACTTCTAGATCAGGAATCACTATGACAGCCGGACTTTTTTCCAAATTAGACAAAAACTCTGTAGCTGAATATTCATTTTTGATGAGTGTGCCTATTATTTTTTTGGCAGGAGCTGACAATATTCTTAAGCTATTCAAAAATGGGTTAGGGGATTTGAATATTGCTATTTTGTTTACTGGTTTCTTGTTTTCGATGATTAGTGGTTTTTTGGCGATATCT
>PFBU01000075.1:7138-14009 GCA_002773185.1 Candidatus Magasanikbacteria bacterium CG10_big_fil_rev_8_21_14_0_10_36_16
TATTCTTATTGGTTTGTTGATTTTATTTTTGTTGTAATAAGCAGACTCAGCAGATACAGCAGAACCAGCTAGTCAAATATTATTTCAACGTATCTCTATTTTATCTCTGTTTTATTTCAATCTTATCTCAATCTTATCTCTATTTATTAAAAACTGATTAACAAATTTGTAATAAAATAAAAGCTTGTCATTATGAAAAAACCTCAAACAATCGTCACAGTTCTCGGCGCTGGTAATATGGGTACAGCTATTGCTCAAGTTTTGGCTGACAATGGAAATATTGTCAATATTTGGAATTGGGAAGGGGACATTGAACCACTAAAACAAATAGAAAAACATCATGAAAATAAAAAATATTTGAAAGGTATCAAATTGTCAGAAAATATTATTGCCAAATATAATATTGAAGATGCTTTGCAAGGTGCTAGTTTCGTATTTTTGGCAATTCCTAGTGGTGTACTTGAACATACTATTGCTTTTGCTTCTAGAAATATTAAAAATAGGGCAGTCGTAATAGACTTGTCAAAAGGAATTGATGCTAAGAGTTTACAAATCACTTCTTTTATCATTGCTAAGCATTTGCGTGTTGGTCTAAAGAAAAATGTTGTGACAATTTCTGGTCCAGCTATTGCTTCTCAGATGGTCGCCAAAAAATTTACAGCGATGAATATCGCTTCTAAAAATAATCACGCTATCAAAAAGGTCAGAGCAATTATGGAAAATGATTATATCAAGTTGGTACCAACCCATGATGTGATTGGGGTTGATGTTGGTGGATCTTTCAAAAATGTTTATAGTATTGCGATTGGGATGTGTGAAGGCTTGGGTTATGGTCTCAATACCAAAGCTGCTTTGATTACTTATGCCATCAAAGAAATTGCTGATATTACCAAGGCTATGGGAGGCAAAAGACATACAGCTTATGGTTTGGCTGGTTTGGGTGATCTTATTGGTACTTCTCTTTGTGAAGATAGTCGTAATCATCGTTTTGGCAAATATTTGGGACAAGGTCTGACAGCTGAGAAGGCTAGAGCTAAAGTGAAACAAACTGTGGAAGGAATTGATGCTACAGATTGTCTAGTCAGATTGTCCAAAAAGTATAATTTAGATACACCTTTTGCTCATACTATTTTTCATTGTATTTCTAGTAAGCATGATCCTAGGAGAGCTTTTGAGCGTCTGCTCAGGGAAGTTCTTTAGGTAGTATTGACGACAGATCAATATTATAGTATGATAAGTATGATAAATCATATTTATCTTTGTTTTTACCTAAGGCAAATTAGTGATTATTAACATGATTTATTTTTGAAATTTAGTCTTGCCAATTAGTAGTATAAAATTTAATTGATTGTTTATGAAAAAAAGTAAAATAGAAAGAGAAGAAATTTTTGGTTATATTTATGGTACTACGCTCTTGGGAGAAAGAGGTCAAATAGTTATACCAAAAAAACTCAGAGAAAAACTTAAAATGAAAAAAGGTGATAGTTTCGTAGTCGTAGAAAAGCATGGTATGGTAGCACTGATGCCAACAGCTATGATGAGTGATTTCGTAACTGAAATGACTAGACATTTGGAGGAAATAAAAAGTAAGAAATAAGGAGTAAAAATTAATAAACAATTAGTAACAGTAATTTAGAAATAATATACAAGTTTCAATTTTGAAATAAAAATTAAAACATTTAAAAATTGAAAATTACTAAATTTAAAATTTTAATTTTATGGCAGAAGAAAAAAAGAAAAAGAAATTTTATAAAAGAAAATCGTTTTATGCGATTGTTGTTGTCATTTTGTTGGTAGGTCTAGTTGTCTATGGTCAAATAAAAAAAGCCAATACTCCTGTTAGTTATGAGACAGCCAAGGTAGAACGTGGTTCTTTATCACAGACTGTCGACGCTACTGGTAATGTCGAATCAGCAGGTTCTCTTGATTTGCGTTTTGAAAAGAGTGGTAATATGTCAAAAATTTATAAACAAGTAAATGATGAGGTGAAAGCTGGAGATATCATCGCTGAATTAGATGTAAGTAGTGAAAATGCTCAAGTTGCTCAAGCTAGTGCTTCTGTCTCTCAAGCTAGAGCTAATTTGGACAAAGTTTTGTCTGGTGCTACTGATGATTATGTCTTGGGCATCAAATCAAACTATGACAAAGCCAAAGCAAGCCTCGATCAAGTAAAAGCTGGTTCAGCAGATACTATTGCCAATGCGGAATCAGTAGTGAGAACTGCAGAAAATAATTTGAAATTGTCAGAAGGTGGAGAAAATAGTCAGATAGTTGGTAATGCTTATCAAGATTTGTTTGCTACCATCCAATCTGTACAAAATTCTTTGTCCAATGCTTTGACTGATTCTGATAATATTTTGGGTGTAGATAATACACTCGCCAATGATAGCTTCGAAGATGTCTTGTCAGCACTAGACAGTAGTAAACTCAATACTGCCAAAACAAAATATAACATAGCCAAATCAGCAAAAAATAATTTGGATAGTGTCGCTAGCGCACTTAGTCTTATTTCTTCTCATGATACAATTGATAATGTCGCAAGTGTAGCTGAAAGTGGTTTGGTATCTGCCAAAGATTTGCTTTTTGCGATGTCACAGATGCTTGATGCTACAGTACCAATTGGTAATCTTAGTCAAACTAGTTTAACAACTTTGAAAACAACAATTAGTACGGATAGAACTGATATAAGTACCAAATACACTACAATTATTGGCAAAGTCCAAGCTGTAGAAACTGCCAAAAATAGTTATACTACTTATCAAATCGCTTATGACAAAGCCAAAGCAAATTTGGAAAATGCCAAAGTTAGAGCTGAAGCTGATGTAGCTTCTGCTGAAGCTAGTCTTATTCAAGCTGAAGCTCAGTACAATGATGCCAAAAATCCAGCTCGCAGTGAAGATGTTTCTTCGGCTCGTGCCCAATTGGCTGGAGCTCAAGCTAGTTTATCACAAGCAGTGGCTACTCGTAACAAAGGTAGAATAGTAGCTCCTGTAGCTGGTACTATTGCTAAGCTAAATGGTAAAGTCGGAGAATTCATCAATGCCACTGGAGTCGTAGCTCAAATAGTAAATCCAAATATTTTTGAAATAGAAGTAGCTATCCCAGAGACAGATATTATAAAAATTTCTGTTGGGGACGATACTGATATTACACTGGATGCTTATGGTGATGATCATCACTTTGTTGGCAAAGTTAGTCAGATAGAAACAGGTGAGACAGTGATTCAAGATGTGGTTTATTACAAAGTTACTATTTCGATGGAAGATAATAGCGAAGATGAATTTAATATTTTGAATGGTATGACTGCCAATGTCCTTTTCTATACTGAAAAAAAAGATGATGTCTTGTACATTCCACAAAGAACAATCCAAACTGATGATAGTGGTAAAAAATATGTTCGTGTTTTGAAAAATTCTAAAGTTGAAAATGTTTATATTGGAACTGGTTTACGTGGTGATAATGGTCTTATTGAAGTTATTTCTGGTTTAGAAGAAGGACAAAATATTGTGGTGAGAGTAAATGCTTAGAAATGCTGATTTTAATTATGAACATCAAAGAAATCTTTAGCACAATTTATGAGGTTTCAAAAAAAGAAAATGTAAATGTCTATGCTGTTGGTGGTCATGTGCGTGATTTGTTGCTCAAAAGAAGAGTGAAGAAAGATATAGATTTTGTGGTAGTCGGAAGTGGTTTAGAATTTGCTAAAAAATTTGAAATTGAATACGAAGGTGAGGGGACTTTGATAGAGTTCCCTGATTTTGATACTGCTAGATTTGTGTTTACAAGAACAATGGATCTAAAGGTAGAAGAACCAGAAAAAACTTTTGATGAAAATCAAATTAAGAAAGAAAAATTATTTGAAATAGAATTTGCTGGGGCTCGCACTGAAAAATATGATGAAAATTCACGCAAGCCTCAAGTCGTTGCCACAGATTTAAAAACAGACTTGGAGCGTCGTGATTTCACAGTCAATGCGATGGCGCGAAAAGTCATGGCGAGTGGTTTGTCCAAAAAAATAGAAGATCCTTTTGATGGTCAAAAAGATTTGGCCAAAAAAATATTGCGTACGCCACTTGATCCAGATGTTACATTTTCAGAAGATCCATTGCGTATGCTTCGGGCTACTAGATTTGCCTCTCAACTTAATTTTGAAATTGAGAAAAAGACTTATTTGGCATTGGAAAAAAACAAAGAAAGATTGAAAATTATTTCAGCTGAACGTATTCAAGAAGAGTTCATGAAATTATTGTCAACACCGAAACCGTCTGTTGGTTTGTGGATTCTTTATGAAACAGGACTTCTAAAAATGTTTTTACCAGAGGTTTGTGATCTTTGGGGAGTAGAAGAAGTCTATGGCCACACCCACAAAAACAATTTAGATCATACTTTCAAAGTTGTAGACAATCTGGCTGAACGTTCTAATAATACTTTACTGCGTTATGCAGCACTCATGCACGACATTGGCAAACCAGGTACAAAAAAATTTATCAAAGGTCGTGGTTGGGCTTTTGATATGCATGAACATTTGGGGCGTAAAACTGTTAGAATTATTGGCAAACGTTTGCGTATGAGTAAGAGTGATACTGAGTACGTTGCCAAACTTGTACGTTGGCACCAACAACCGATTGCTCTTATGGACGAAGGAATTACCGATAGTCCTGTGCGTCGTCTGGTTGTCAATTTGGGTGATGATTTGGAAGATTTGTTGACTTTGTGTCGTAGTGATATTACCACAGGCAATCCAAAAAAATTGGAAAAACGTCTCAAGAATTATGATGTTTTGGAAATTCGCATTGCCGAAGTTTTGGAAAAAGACAAACTTAGGGCTTTCAATTCGCCAGTACATGGTGAAGAAATTATGGAAATGTGTAATTTGAAACCAGGCCCAACTGTCGGTAGAATAAAGAAAGCATTAGAAGAAGCTATACTTGATGGTAAAGTTGAAAATGATTACCAAAAAGTAAAAGAATATTTTTTTACTATCAAAGATGAATATATGCAGAGTGTGCAGGAGTGGGAGAAAAACTAAAACAGCAGAATAAGCTTATCTACATTGTATCTCTATTTTATCTCAATTTATTTTATAATGTTGAAATATAAAAACTTTTTAATTTAAAAATGTACTATGTCTAAGCTTATTGAAGTCAAAGATCTAAAAAAACAATATGAAAATGGAGAAGTGGTGACCAAAATTTTGCATGGTCTAACTTTTGATATTGAAAAAGGGGAATTTGTTTCTATTATGGGACCTTCTGGTTCTGGCAAATCAACCTTGATGCACATCTTAGGTTTCTTGGATACTTTGAGTGAAGGTACTTTCTTTTTTGAAGGACGAGATGTGAGTAAATTATCAGATGATGAATTGGCTGACATGCGTAGCAACAAAATTGGTTTTGTGTTTCAAGCTTTCAATCTCTTAAATCGTTCTACTACTTTGGAGAATGTCATGTTACCACTGCTCTACACCAAAATATCCAAAAAAGACAGAATAAAAAAAGCCACCGACTTACTCAATCAAGTTGGTCTTGGTCATAGACTTGATTACTCACCAAGCAAGCTTTCTGGTGGTGAAAAACAACGTGTAGCGATTGCTCGCGCTTTGGTCAATGACCCGGAAGTCATTTTTGCTGATGAGCCTACTGGCAATCTTGATTCCAAATCTGGTTTGCAAGTCATGAAATTATTACAAGATTTGAATAGAGAAAAAGTTCATAGTATTATCCTAGTTACTCATGAAAAATATACGGCCGAACATGCCGAGCGTATTATTACTTTGAAAGATGGTTTGATTGAATCAGACAGAGCTGTTACCAAAAGACAGATTGCTGATGAGAACAATACTTTGATTAAATAAAATCATGTTAATTTGTTTTAAATTTAGAATTAGTTTAGATAAATACAATTTTTCACGTATTACGTAACAAAAATTGATATGGGGTATAGGGTACGTGTTATGTGTTCAGCTATTTAAATATTTTATACTTTTTATTTTTTACTTTTTACTAATTAAATTATGGATATAGTGGAAAGTGTAACCAGTTCCTGGAAAATAATTGCTCGTAGTAAAGCGCGTTCTTTTTTGACGATGCTTGGTATTGTGATTGGTGTGATGGCGGTAATTATCGTGATGTCTGTTGGGGCTGGCGCACAAAGTCTTATTATCAATCAGGTAAAAAGTCTTGGTTCAAACTTGGTAGTTGTTTTACCAGGAAATTCAGGAAAAGATGGTCCGCCAGCTTCTGCTTTGGGAATTGTGGTGACAACTTTGAATTATGGTGATGGACAAGAAATCTTGAAAAATGGTTGCAAATGTATTAAGAGCCTGGCTATGTATGTGACTGGTAACGATACTATTACTGCAGGAGACAATATTGAAAATAACAATTATACTGGTACGACAGCTAGTTATATAGATGTAGAAGACACACAAGTAGAGTTTGGACGTTTTTTTTCTGAGGATGAAGAAAAAGGTGTAAGTAGAGTAGCTGTTCTTGGTTCTGGAATAAAGGACAAATTGTTTGGCACAGAAGATGCGGTTGGTAAGAGGATAAGAATTGGTAAAACCAACTTCAATGTGATGGGTGTGATGAAACAACGTGGGGTGAGTGGTTTCCAAAATCAAGATGATCAAATGTTTGTGCCAATTAGTACTGCCCAAAAATTGTTGCTTGGTATAGATCATATCAATTATATAAGAATGAAAGTGGACAATGCTGATGATGTCAATGGTGCTGTGGATAGTGTTGAACAAGTTTTACGTGATAGACATAATATTGGCACAGGAGAAGTGGATGATTTTTCGGTCAGATCAATGGCTCAAGGACTTAGTGCTATATCTAGTATTACTGATGCTCTAAAATTTTTCTTGGTG
>PFBU01000075.1:14062-18819 GCA_002773185.1 Candidatus Magasanikbacteria bacterium CG10_big_fil_rev_8_21_14_0_10_36_16
ATGAATATCATGCTGGCCACTGTCCAAGAACGTACGCAAGAAATTGGTTTGCGCAAAGCTGTCGGCGCAAAATCAAAACAAATTACCACGCAATTTTTGGTAGAATCAGTGGTGATTACTTTTATTGGAGGAAGTATCGGAATAATTTTGGGAGTTTTAATCTCTATTATTGTTGCCAAAGTTGCTCAAGCTATGGGCTATGCTTGGGATTTGGTTGTAACACCTATATCAATTTTGGTGGCTTGTGGAGTTTCGGTAGGAATTGGTTTGATTTTTGGGATAATTCCCGCTCGTCGAGCTAGCAAACTAAACGCTATTGAGTCGTTGCGTTACGAATAAAATAATTATGTTTTTCAAAGATATTTTACAAATTTCTAGTACCGCCTTACTCAGACAAAAAATGCGTACTATTTTGACTATTATTTCTCTTAGTATTGGTATTGCTTCAGTTGTAATTATTATTTCAGCTGGTAAAGGGCTTGAATCAATGGTACTAGGTGAACTAGATATGTACAATCCTAATACTTTGAATATTGAAGTGCGTGTGCCAAGTAAAGGTGGTGCTGGTAGTGCTACTAGTATGGCGACTGGTGTGACGATTACTACACTGAAAAATTCTGACATGGATGAAATTGTAAAAATACCAAATATTTCTTTGGCTTACAATTATATTACCAGTCAACAGGTCATAAAGTATCAAGAACAAAATAAGACAGTTACCGTCTTTGGTTATGGAGCCAATGCTGACAAAGTAGATAATGTTAAGGTTTCGGCTGGACGTTTTTATACAGCAGAAGAAGAAAATTCTTTGGCACAAGTAGTCTTTATTGGCGCCAAAATAAAAGCTGAATTATTTGGTGATAGTGATGCTGTTGGCAAAACTGTTTTTATAAAAGGCAAAGCTTTTCGTGTGGTTGGTGTTCAAGAAAAAGTAGGCGCTAGTGTTGGTTTTGATATGGATAGTATTATTTATATTCCTACCAAAACTTTGCAAAAGAGATTTTTGGGTACTGACTATGCTATTGGTATCAATGCTCATGTGATTGATATGTCAAAATTGGAAACTACCAAAGAAGACGTAGGAATGCTTTTGCGTGATAGGCACGATATTACAGATTCCAGTAAAGATGATTTCAAAGTGACTACGATGGATGAAATTCGTGGCACTTTGGAAACTGTGGTTGGTGGTATTACTTTGTTACTTATTGCCCTTGTTTGTATTTCTCTTATTGTTGGCGGAGTTGGTATCACCAATATTATGTATGTGACAGTAACAGAGCGTACTTTTGAAATAGGACTTCGCAAATCTCTGGGTGCCAAATCAAAAGATATTTTGTGGCAATTTTTGGTAGAAGCTATAATACTTACTTCTGCTGGGGGAGTAGTTGGAGTTATTTTGGGCATTCTAGTTTCTTATGGTATTTTTTTGGGAGCAATAAATTTTGGCTTAAAATGGGTTTTTATTGTACCTCTTTATTCTGTATTTTTGTCTATCGGTTTTTCTGCTGCCGTTGGTCTATTTTTTGGTATTTATCCAGCCAAACGTGCAGCTGCTTTGAACCCTATTGAAGCGATTAGGAAAGAATAAGGATACGAAATACGAAAGGTACGTAATTACGAAAGTGTCGGAGTTCGTATTTTTCGTAAATTTCGTATTTCGTATCTGTTTGCTATTGCCTTCTTAAAATGTATACTTCTTGCTTTTTTTGCCAAATATTGCTATTATACATCCATAAATATTAGTCAATAAAAAGACTATGTGGAGCTTTATTTGGAACGATTTATTATATCAGCCTGTTTTCAATGTCCTTATTTGGTTGTATAATAATACCGCTCATCAAAATTTAGGTTGGGCGGTAGTCTATTTGACTGTTTTTTTGCGTATTCTGCTTTTACCTTTGACTGTTATTGGTGAGAGAAACAAAGTCCGTGATGAACAAGTCCAAGAAGATATCAAAAAAATTGAAAAAGAATTTCGTAATGATCCCACGCTCCAAAAAGAAGAAATCAGAAAGCTAGTTAAAAGAAACAAAATAAATCCTTGGGCTAAGGTGTTGGCTCTTGGTATTCAGTTGCTAGTTTTGATTTTACTTTATCAAGTATTTTTGCAAGGTATTACTGGAGAAAAATTATTGCGTACTTTGTACGAGTGGGTAGATTTTCCGGGTAGTATCAATATCTTTTTTTATGGCTTTAATATTGGTGCTAGGCATGATATAGTATGGCCAGGATTTGTGGCGATTGTCCTTTTAGCAGAAATATATATAGACTTCAAAAGACACAAAGAAAATGTTACTAAGTCTGATTTGGCTTATTTTATCTTGTTTCCGGCATTTTCTTTTTATATCTTGTGGTTGTTGCCAATGGTCAAATCAATATTTATTTTAACCTCAATGTTCTTTGGTATGTTTATTGGCTTAATTATTAGGGCATTGTTCAAACCACACAAAAAACAAGAAAATTAATTTTTTATTATAATAAAAATATATGGCTGGAGATTCACTAGACAAATTGATGTACTCATTTGTCATGGAGGATGTACTAAAAGGCTTATTTATAAAAGTTCCACCAGGTCACGTGGCCTGTGTTTATGATTTGGGCAGGGGAGTACTTCGAAAAGTTTTGACACCCGGTCTTCATTTGAAAATTCCTTTTTGGCAAAAGGCAAGACTTTTCAATACTCAAACTTTGGAATATGCCATAACTAGAGAGTTCAATCCACTAAATCCTAGAGCCATGGGAGATGTACCAATTGGGGCAGTAACTAAGAGCAACAAAAAAATTGCTATTGAAGGTACTGTACTTATTCGTCTAGATATTCACCAAATTCCCAATATTTGGCAGACTATCGGTGAAGATTTTGTGGAAAAAATTATCCGTCCAACTATGCGTAGTCGTATGCGTATGGTGATTAGTCGTTTTGATGTTGATGAAATTATTGGTGCTAAGCGTGATGCTGTGGAAACAGAATTAAAAAACGAATTGGAAAGAATATTTTATTCTCGAGGTATCTATGTAGAAAATGTTTTGTTGAGTGAAATCTCTAGTATCGCAGAGATTAGAAATGCTGGTAAGACTGTGGCAGAAGGAGAGTAAGACTTTTTAATCTGAGAAAATTTAACTAAAAAATAAAAATCGAGTTACAAACTCGGTTTTTTATTGTTCCATTGACAAAGAAAAAACCACAATGGGACCATGAAACAATGGGGTAATACGTATGAGAAAATAGAATGTTGTTGAATAAAGGACTGTGTGGACAAATTGTCACTTGACACTATAGAGTGATAATAGTATAATATCACTGTAACATATAGAGTGCTAATAATATAAAGTATGTTAGATGAAAGAAAAGCCAAAATTTTGGCTCTAATAATTGAAAATTACACCAAATCAGCTGAACCTATCGGATCTAGTTTTTTGGTTGATGAATCTGAATTGAAACTTAGTGGAGCTACTCTTCGCAATGAAATGCGAGATTTAGAAGAGTTGGGTTTTTTGACTCATCCTCACACTTCGTCAGGTAGAATTCCTACAGAAAAAGGTTACAAATACTATGTAGAAAATATCATGAAGGTGAAGACTATAGCCAAAAAAGTTGCAGAAGATTTTGAGAGTGTCACTGCTGAAAAAATAAATGATGAACTAAAAACTATTGCTAAAAATATTTCTGAAAAAACTGGCAATGCTGTCATCATTGCGTTTGGGGCTGGCTCACTTTATTACACTGGTATCAAGAATCTTTTCTCTCAGCCAGAATTTCATGATTATACCTATATGGTCAGTGTTAGTACTATTTTTGATCAGTGTGAAGATATGATAGGCGACATGTACAAAGCGATTGAAAGTGTGGAGCCAAAAATTTTTGTTGGTTCAGAAAATCCTTTTGGTAGTATGTGTGGTCTCGTTGGTGTTAAACTAAAAAATAATATTTTGTTTATGGTGTTGGGTCCAATTCGTATGGATTATTCTACCAATTATACATTGTTAGATTATTTACTAAAAAAATTTAATTAAAAATATTTATGTCTGAGGAAAAGAAATTAAAAGAGGATGATAAATCCTCCCACAGCCCAAGGCGTGTGCAGCAAGGTGGACTAACCTTCGGTCGGAAGATAAATAAAAAAATAGCTGAGTTAGAATTACAGTTGGAAGAATACAAAGCTGGCTGGCAAAGAGCCCAAGCCGATTACAAAAATTTACAAGCCGAAATTGATAAGAAAAAAAGTGAGTGGGTAAAGATGAGTGAATTGCAAGTATTGTCTGATTTTATGCCAGTCTATGATAATTTCAAAAAAGCATTTTTGCATCATCCAGAGTTAGATGTAGAAAATGAAAATGATAAAAAAATAAAAAATTGGATAGACGGAGTTGGTTACATTATGAAACAGTTTGGTGATGTGTTAAAAAACTTTGATATAGAAGAAATAAAAACTATTGGAGAAAAGTTCAATCCAGAAATGCATGAAGCCCTGGGTGAAGAAGAATCTGAGGAAGAAGAGGGAACTATTCTAAAAGAAGTAGATGTTGGATATATGATGAAAGGAAAAGTGATAAAAGTGGCTAAGGTAATAATTGCTAAAAATTCCAATAATCAATAAACAATCTGCCTGCCGGCAGGTAGGATTCCAAATAATATACAAATAATAATTTGGAATTTGTAATTTATTTATTTGTAATTTTCAAATATATGTTACCAAGACTATTAGATCCATTTTCTGAAATGGAAAATACAGTAGGAAATTTTCCTGCTCTTATCC
>PFBU01000075.1:18873-27200 GCA_002773185.1 Candidatus Magasanikbacteria bacterium CG10_big_fil_rev_8_21_14_0_10_36_16
GTGAAAGTAAAAGAGAACATGAAATAGATGAAAAAAATTATTATCGTAAAGAAGTTCGTAGTGGTTCATTTTTTAGACAAGTAGCTTTACCTGTCCCTGTGCAAGAAGACAATGTAATCGCTGAGTTTGAAGATGGAGTACTAAAAATTACTTGTCCAAAAGCAGATGAAAATAAATCAAAAAAAATAAGTGTGAAGGTTGTTAAAAAGAACAAATAACACGAATGTTAAACAAATTACACTAATTAACTGGCAGTGGTGGACTGAACATTCTAAACTGCTAAGATATTATTAATAATATGGATTTATTAAATATTGAAATAGAAACAGAAAGACTTAGACTAATACCTGTTTCAGAAAAATATCTGGAAGATATATTTAAAGAATTTTCTCCAGAGATTGTTACTTATATGGTTCCAAAACCAGCCGAAAAAATAGAAGAAACCGATACCTTTATTTCTAGCACTATAGAGAATATGAAAAAAGGTGAAGAAATTGTTTTGTCTATTTTGAAAAAAGATTCTGGAGAATTTGTGGGTATTACAGGACTTCATTATATTGATACTCTTCATCCTCATTTTGGGGTTTGGACTAAGAAAAGTTCACATGGTAACAAATATGGACGAGAAGCTTTGCAAGGTTTCAAAAAATGGGCAGATGAAAATATAAAATATGAATATATTGTTTACCCAGTTGATAAAAGAAACATTGCAAGTAGAAAAATAGCAGAAAGTATTGGTGGTGTGATAGAAGACGAATATGAAAAAGTTGGTATGGGAGGTCAACAGCTTGATGAAGTGGAATATCGTATTTATAAAAACAAAAGTGATTAAGTGAAAAAAACTAATTAAAAAATATAAATTAAAATTAAGAAACGCTCAGGGTCTACAGATCCTTCACTGCGTTCAGGATTAAGTAAAAAAACTATGTCAAAAATATTAGGAATCGATTTGGGAACAACCAATTCATGTATGGCTATCATCGAAGGTGGTCAGCCAAAAGTATTAGAAAATAAAGAAGGAAATCGTACTACACCATCTGTCGTTGCTATGTCAAAAACAAGTGAACGTCTTGTTGGTCAGCTTGCTAAGCGTCAAGCTGTAACCAATCCAAGTAATACGCTTTATTCTATCAAGCGTCTTATTGGTCGTCGTTTTGAAGATAAAGAAGTAAAAGATATTATAGAACACTCACCATATACTATTATCAAAGATGGTGATAAACTCAAAATAAAAATGGGGGACAAAGAATATACACCTCCAGAAATTTCAGCTATGATTTTGCAAAAATTAAAAGCAGATGCTGAAGAAAAACTTGGTGAAAAAATTACCGAAGCTGTAATCACTGTGCCTGCTTATTTTGACGATTCACAAAGACAAGCAACAATTGCTGCTGGTGAAATCGCTGGCCTAAAAGTTGCTCGTATTATCAATGAACCAACAGCAGCTGCTTTTGCTTATGGCTTTGACAAAAAAGGTGACCAAAAAATAATGGTTTACGATTTGGGTGGTGGAACATTTGATGTCTCAGTGTTAGATATTTCTCATGATGGTGAACAATCAACAGTAGAAGTATTATCAACCAATGGTGATACTCATCTTGGTGGTGATGATTTTGATAAAAAAATTATGGAATGGATTCTAGAAGAATTCAAAAAAACAGAAGGTATAGATCTTAGTAAAGATCCTTTGTCATTACAACGTGTCAAAGATGCTGCTGAAAAAGTAAAAATTGAATTATCAAGTACTGTAGATGCTGAGGTCAACGAACCTTTCATCACTTCTGGTGCTGAAGGTCCAAAACATTTGAGTTTGAAACTTAGTCGTGCCAAGTTGGAAGAGCTTGTTGCTGATTTGGTAGAAAAAACTATGGGACCAGTTAGAAAAGCTTTGGAAGATGCCAAAATGCAAAAATCTGAAATCAATGAAATTGTGCTTGTTGGTGGTATGACTCGTATGCCTTTGGTACAACAAAGTGTTGAAAAATTCTTTGGTAAAAAACCAAACATTACTGTCAACCCAGACGAAGTCGTTGCTGTTGGTGCGGCTATCCAAGCTGGACAATTGCAAGGTGATTTGGGCAAAGAAATTTTGCTTCTTGACGTCACTCCACTTTCATTAGGACTTGAAACTCTTGGTGGAGTTTGTACCAAGCTTATTGACAGAAATACCACTATTCCAACAAGTAAAACTCAAGTATTTTCTACAGCAGCGGACAATCAGCCAAGTGTAGAAATACATGTTTTGCAAGGTGAACGTGAAATGGCTACTGACAACAAAGCTCTTGGAAGATTTATGCTTGATGGTATTCCTCCATCTCCACGTGGTGTTCCTCAAATTGAAGTAAAATTTGATATTGACGCTAATGGTGTTTTGCAAGTATCTGCTAAAGACAAAGGAACTGGCAAAGAACAATCTATTCGTATTGAAGCTTCTTCTGGTTTGTCAGATGAAGAAATAGAAAAAATGAAAAAAGATGCTGAAGCTCATGCTGATGAAGATAAGAAAAAACGTGAAATGATTGATATCAAAAATACAGCTGACACTATGATCTATACTACCGAAAAAATGATGAAAGATGTAGAAGAAAAAAAGATTGAAGTGACAGAAGAAGAAAAACAAAAAGTAAATGATGCTCTAGTAAAGATGAAAGAAGTAAAAGAAAAAGATGATATAGAAGAAATCAAAAAAGTTTCTGAAGAATTATCTACTGTTGCTCAAGCTATTGGGATGAAGATGTATCAACAAGAGCAAGCTCAAACGCAGAAAGACGCTGACACTACGCAGACAAACGCGGAAGGTAAAACAGAAGAAAAGAAAGATAAAAGTGAATCTGTTGAGGGTGAAGTAGTGGATGATAAGAAATAAGCAAATCTAGCAGAATCAGCAAACACAGCAGATTCAGCAAGTTCCTCCCCTAGTAGGGGAGGTTAGGAGGGGTTTTGTGTAAATGCTCTATACCTAAACTTTAAGAAATACTTTCTAATTGAATAAATATCTTTGCCCTGTCCTAATTTGGACGGGGCAAATGGTTTGTTTAATTGAAGGTATTGGAGTAAAATGTAGACATATATTTTAGATGTCAGGTGTTATAGATAATTATTTTAAGGATGTAATATATTCTTGTCACGGACAAGAAAAGTGGTTCACGTCCTGGAAGGACATAAGATTTTAGGCTGGTACTTTAGTACCAGTAAAAATGTGTTTTATTATGTAGTCCCAGAGGGACGATTGATAAAATTATGTCAGATACATTTTCAAAATTATTTTTTCATGTTGTTTTCAGTACCAAGGAAAGAATAAAATTTCTTAAACCAGATTTGAGAGTCAGACTATTTGAATATATGGGAGGAATAGCTAAAAATAATAATTTTCAAACAGTATTTACAAACGGCATAGATGATCATTTACACACGTTATTATTGCTTAAACCAAATATGGCTGTTTCAAAAGCTGTTCAGCTTTTAAAAGGTGGTTCTTCAAAATGGATACATGATAATTTTTCAGATTTAAAAATGTTTACTTGGCAGAGTGGTTTTTGTGCTTTTTCTGTTAGTCATTCCCAAGTTGAAAAAGTCATTGAATATATTTCAAAGCAGGAAGAACATCACAAAAAAATGGATTTTAAAGATGAATACAAAAAATTATTGAAAATAAATAATATAGATTATAAAGAACAATATTTATTTTGAACACGTAGTTCATCCGTCCCTCTGTGACTTGTTTGTAGAAAATTATAGACAATTAACAAAAAAATCAACTACCTCGTAGCATCGTGCCCAAGGCTGATCAGTCCTCTGGCTGAAGCTGACGAGATATGAGAAGGAATCCTGACTTAGTCGGGATAGCAAGAGCTATGGGGAATTAAAACCTCTCGTCCGCCTTGCCGTGCACTCCTTTGGCTGTGAGCGGATTAAATTAGCTAAAATTATTTTATGGACAATTCACAATCACAAAATGAAAATAAAGGCATTCAAATAAAAGTAACTGATGAAGTATTGGCTGGAAAATATTCTAATATGGCACAAATCTCTCACAATAGAGAAGAATTTGTGCTTGATTTTATAACAATTTTGCCACCAGCAGGAACACTGAATTCTAGAATAATCATGAGTCCAGGACACTACAAAAGAATGATCAAAGCTATGCAAGAAAATTTGCGTAGGTGTGAAGAAAGTTTTGGAGAAGTAAAAGAGTCTAGTGAGCCTGAGACTATTCTTGGTTTTCCTGTTAAGTAAACTAGTAAGAATTAAGGATTAAGTAATAAGTAATAAGTATTAAGAATTATTCAATAATAAAATGTCAGATTTAAGGAAATAGAACTCCCTATAATCTCTGCCACAGGGATGGGTTCACAAACTTTTAAAGATTTGTTGGTTTGGCAAAAAGCTCACAAAATGGTTCTTGAAGTATATAAAGTGACGTCTAATTATCCGAAACATGAACTTTTTGTGCTTATTAGCCAGATTAAACGCGCTACAATATCTGTACCTGCAAATATTGTTGAAGGCTTTAGAAGGGTAGGAAATCAAGATAGTATAAGATTCTATAATATTTCTGATGCTTCTTTAGAAGAATTAAAATATCACATGTTTTTATCAAAGTATTTCTTTAATGATGGATGAAGTAGGTAGATTGTTATATGGTTGGATCCAAAGTCAAAAAAAATCTTAATTCTTAATTCTTAATTGTTATTACTTATCAAAAAATATGTCCAAAGACTATTACAAAATTCTCGGTGTTGATAAAGGAGCTAACAAAGACGAAATCAAAAAAGCTTTTCGTAAACTTGCTCACGAACATCATCCTGATAAAAAGACTGGTAATGAAGAAAAATTCAAAGAAATAAATGAAGCTTTTCAAATATTAGGTGACGATACCAAGCGTGCACAATACGATCAATACGGCTCTGATTTTGAACAACAGGGCGGATTTGGTGGTGGTATGAATTGGAACGACTTTATGCGTCAGGCCAGAAGTAGTGGCGATTTTGGAGGATTTTCCGCCCAAGGCGGATCCGCCTGGGGCGGAGACGGTATAGACTTAGGTGATATCTTTGGCGATATTTTTGGCGGAGGTGGTAGAAGGTCTTCTAGACAAGCCAAAGGTAGTGACATTCAAGTTAGTGTCGAACTAGAGTTTCGTGAAGCTATTTTTGGGATAGAAAAAGAAATCCGATTAACAAAAAATAATGCTTGTGATGTATGTAGTGGTAGTGGTGCTGAGCCTGGCTCTGGTACAGAAACTTGTAGTGAATGTCGTGGTCAAGGTCAAGTAAAACGTGTGCAACAGACAATATTGGGTGCTATGCAGACTGTAGTTACTTGTCAACGTTGTCAGGGTGCTGGTCAAATTCCCAAGAAAGTTTGTAAACATTGTAATGGCAAAGGTGTTACACGTACTGAATCAAAATATAAAGTAAAAATTCCCGCTGGTATTGCTGATGGTGAAATGATTCGTCTTACCGGCAAAGGTGAAAGTGCTGGAGTAGGTAGTGTGGCAGGTGATTTGTATGTGCGTGTGCATGTACGTAGTGAAAAAGGTTATGAAAGACAAGGTTTTGATATTTTTACAGAAATTAATATTTCTTATCCGCAAGCAGTGCTTGGTGACAAAGTAGAAATAGAAACTCTCGAAGGTAAGAAAAAATTAATTATTCCCGAAGCTACGACTTCTGGACAAAAATTCAAATTGAAAGCGCTTGGTGTACCAAGATTACAGCGTAGTGGAAGAGGGGATCAATACGTGACAGTGATTATTGATGTGCCAAAGAAGGTTGACCGCAAAACTAAAAAATTACTTGAAGACTTGAAAGACATGTTATAAATCATTCTGGTCAGTTGGATCAGTGTTCTATCTAGACAACAGTGATTAGATTGCACACAGATTAAACAGATCTAACAGATGAAAACTGATAATATAAAACTCCGTGATTAGTGGAGTTTTTTGTTACGTGATATGTGTTACGTGTTATGTGAATCAAGAACTTTATTCACCTCCGCATCAGCTTCTTTATTGCCTACACGTAAAATATGTTTGATTGTTACTTTTTTGAATTGTTGCATTTCATTCCAAGCTTTGATAAAAAGTTTTTGAATTGTAGGTTCTTTTACTTTCCACTTTCTGTTTAATTGTTCGCAAACAAGCTTGCTGTCAACTATACAATCTACTTCGTCAGCGCCCAGCTCTTTGGCTTTTTTTAGACCAGAAATAATAGCCATGTATTCAGCATAGTTATTAGTTTGTTTACCTAAATATTCACCATAGTTGGCGACATTTTGTCCTTCTTCATTTTTGATAACAATGCCTGTGGAGGAAGGTCCTGGATTACCACGTGAACCACCGTCGGTGTATATATGTAATTTCATAGGGTAATATAATCTCGAAGCGTAGCGAGAGATCTTTCTCAGCAAACGCTATTTTAATTAATTAATCGTTAATTGATTCTAAAAGACTGCAGAATCAATTAGCATTTTTGTTTTCCTAAAAATTTTTGTTTAGGAAAGATCCCTCGTCGTATTTTCGACTCGGGATGATTTACGCAAATCCACAATCGTCAACTGTAACTCTCTATTTCCATTCCATTCATTCAAATCTATTTCAAATACTATATCTATTTTATCACCAATCTTCAAAAGTTTACACCAGTTAATTTCGCCAGTTTTATCGCAGAGACTCCAGCCAATTGTTTTGCGAATTTTGTTGTCTTGTTTGACTGTCAATTTCAAGTGTTTAGCTTCTTTGCCGACTGTGGTCATATCAAAAATTTCTACGTCACGGGCTAGATATTTTGGTCTGTCGTTATTCATCCCAAAAGGTTTGAATTGATCGAGTAAATCAAAGAGTTCCCAATCAACTTCACTGAGTCGGAGTTCTGCATCAATTTTGATAGTTGGTTGCATGTCTAGATTTTTGGTTTTTTCGTTGTAGAACTCTATTAGATGAGCTTTGAAATCTTCTAGTTTTTCTTTGCTAGCAAGAGTAAAGCCACAAGCCATTGGGTGTCCACCATATTTGGAGAATAAGTCTGGTTTTGCTTGAAAAGTTTCTATAATATTGAAACCCTCAATACTTCTACCAGAACCCATTATTTCTTTTTCATTTTCTGACATTACCAAAGTTGGTTTGTAATATTTTTGCACTATTTTTCCAGCAATCAGACCGACGAGTCCGCCTGGCCAGCCTTTACCTACGACAAATAGTACTGGTTTGTCCAGCTGGTCTAATTCAATTTGTTCAATGGCTTTTTTGAGTAGCTCTTCGGTGATTTGTTGTCTTTCTTTATTATTTTGGTCTAGTTCAAAAGCTAAGTCCACAGCGTCAGTTGCTCTTTCAGACATCATCAAGTTATAAGCTACATTAGCATGTTTTATTCTGCCTGCTGCATTTATTCTAGGCGCAATTTGAAAACCAATAGTGTAAGCATCAAGATCCTTCTTTTTGCTACCATCTTGCTCCATTAGTCTGGTTTCCAAAAAAAGTTTTTGTAATCCTAGTCTTTTGCTTTTGTTCAAAACAATCAGACCATATTTTGTCAAGGTTCTCGATTCGCCAATCAGTGGCACCATGTCGGCCACGCTAGAAATAGCTACCATATCTAATAACCATTTCTCGTGAGCTTCATGTTTTTCACCATTAGCTAGTAATTCATTTTTTTCTTCGTGTTTACTAAGCAAAGCTTGCATTAGTTTGAAAGCGACACCACCTCCAGACAAATTTTTGTCAGGATAAGGTTCACCTTCAATCTTGGGATGAATTATCGCAAAAGCTTTGGGAAGTTGTGGAGGAATAGTGTGGTGATCGGTAATAATCACATCTATTTTTTGCTCGCCCGCAAAATCTACTTCTTTGGTATTACTAATGCCACAATCACAGGTGATGATAAGTTTGGCTCCATCATCTTTCAATTCTTTTATTGCACGATTGTTTAGTCCATAGCCATCAGTTTCACGGTGGGGGAGAAAAGCGTCGACATTGTCATAGCCCATGGCTTGAATAGTAGAAACAAGAATTACAGAAGCAGAAACTCCATCAGCATCATAATCACCGTAGACAATTATTTTTTCATTTTTGTCTATTGCTTTCATTATTCTTTTCACAGCTTTTTTCATGTCTTTGAAAAGATAAGGATCATGAATATCTTGACTGTAATCTGGATTCAAAAATTCGTCTATATCTTTTTGAATACGCATGTTTCTGTGGTACAACAAAGAAGCTACGACTTTTGGTAATTCGGGGAATTCTTCAAAAAAAGATTGAGGAGGGATTCCTAGTATTTTCCAGACTTTTTGCATAGGGACCGTTACATCCCGAAGTCGGCGAAGCACGA
>PFBU01000034.1 GCA_002773185.1 Candidatus Magasanikbacteria bacterium CG10_big_fil_rev_8_21_14_0_10_36_16
TTTTGACTTTCAATACAGCTTTTTTTATTTCTTCTACTGACATTCCTAAATAATTAGCCACCAAAAGAGAAGGTGACAAATTCAAAATATTGTATTCGCCAGAAATTTTGGTTTGTAATTCTATATGAGTTTCTACACCATTTAGATTTTTTTTGAATTTGCACAGGATTCCTTCCTCATTAGTCTTTATATCTTCAATTAGACAAGTTGGATGATATTCTTCTTCAAACCCAAAGGTCATAACTTTTGCTTCAATCTCGTCCAAAAATTCTCGACAATATTTGTTGTCAGCATTAGTGACGGACAAACCATTTTTTGGTAAATATCTGAGTAGTTCGTATTTGGCTTTTTGAATATTTTCTATAGAACCAAAGAGACTCAAATGTTGGGGACTAATAGCTGTAAGTATGCCAATTTCTGGATGAACAATATTGCAATGTTCAATCAAGTCACCTACCCTATAAGCACCCATCTCAACTACAAAAAAATCTAGATCTTTGAAATTTGTTTGCAAGATAAACTTACTGATACCAAAGTCTGTGTTGATATTTTTTGGAGTACAAATTACTTTGAATTTGTACGAAAGTAATTGGGTAAGAATTTCTTTGGTACTAGTTTTACCATAACTTCCAGTGATACCAATAACACGCAAAGTTTTGAATTTAGATAATTTTTTTTTAGCCAACAGAGCTGTATATTTTTTTATTATCTGAGTGGCAATATTTAATAAATGTATAATAATAGTAATAGTAATAAATCTCAAAAAACTAAAGGCAGCAATAGTTTGGAAATTTTTAGTCTCAACAAAAAAAGCCATTTCGATGAATACAGAAATAACTAATATCAAAATTATTTTCAAACTGAAGACTGGTTTTTTGAGAGGTTTTTTCAAAACAACTTTGGCGATGAGATAAAGAAAATCCAAAACATAGATTAATAAAACCACCCACTTGATTACAGTAATATGTTGATTCCAAAAGAAAACAACCAAAACAAGAGGTATTTTGTAAAAAAAATCATAACGGAAGAGAATTCTCTTACCTTCATTAGTACGCAACAAATCCAAAAATCTATCCCAACGATATTCTTTTAACTGCCAAAAATAAGCAAACTGAAGATATTCATTGCCCATGCTGATAAACCAAAAAAAGATAATAGCTATGTCTAGAATGTTATACATATATTTATAATAATCCTGAATGAAATTCCTGAAGCATGAAGGAATTGAATGAAGGATCCTTCTCAAATAAAGACATTTTTATTTAGGAAAGATCTCTCGTTGTATCCTCAGTTCAAGATTTGCAAAAATTTTTAATAATATTCAATAATTCTTCTTTTTTCCAAAGATGTAGACCATGTGTGCCATTTTTTATTATTTCCAATTTTGCACCTACAATATTTTCAGCAATGAGTGTTGCATCTTTGACAGACACAAAAGTATCTTTATCTCCCCAAACCACTAAGGTTGGAATTTTTATATCTGGCAAAAACTTGCTAACATCCTGCTTAGTAATTTTTAGGAAAATATCACGTTTAATTCCATTTGCTTTGTTGTAATCCCCTGTTCCAGCAGATTTATACAATACTTTACGCATAAAACTAGCTAATTTGTTTAGCCTTGGTAAACTAAATACTATTTTACCACTTTTGGCAATAAATTTAAAGATTTTGTTTCTAATACTTTCTGGCCTGCGATAAATAGCAGCGCCACTCAAAATAAGTTTATCAACAATGTTTGTTTCATGAGCTAGTAAATAAGTGGCTACTTGTCCACCAAAGCTATGTCCGAGGAGGATTACTGGTTTATTAGTTGATTGGTTTATTAGTTTTATTTTATCAGAAATAAACTTAGCGTACTCCTCCACGCCCCAGATTGAGCTAGGACAAGGTTCTGCACCAAAACATGGTAGTTCTATCACTTCTACTTCAAAATCGCTCTCTGCCAAAGATACAAAATCAGACCAAGTTTGCCTTGATCCTCCCCAGCCGTGTACGATGATTAGTTTTGGTTTTGAGTTCATAATATTTGTAACTCAGGACTTTATTCCTGATTAAAAGTGTTTCAAGGCTAAAGCCTTGAGTTACTGAATTTGTTGAATGCTTAATTTGCTTACTTTGCTGTTATCAGTTCTTTCCCCACAAACTTCTGCAAAACTTTTGGAACTTTGATACTGCCATCGGCTTGTTGATTGTTTTCAATCACAGCGATTGGAAAACGACTTAGTACCACAGCGGTACCATTCAAAGTATGAACAAATTCATTTTTTCCTTCGTCCCGCTTGTATTTGATATTTAGTCTTCTGGCTTGATAATCTGTACAGTTACTAGTACTAGTGATTTCACCATAACCACCTTTAGTTTCGTCCTTGCCAGCCGAAGCTTCAGCGGAGGCTGGTTCAGCTTTCATAGTCATCCAAGCTTCTAAGTCATATTTACGAAAGGCCGGACCACCCAAATCTCCTGTTGGGATGTCTATCACACGATAAGGAATTTCTAGACCATCACAAATTTCTTTTTCAATATTTAATAATTCTTGATGAAGAGCTTCACTTTCTTCTGGTTTACAAAAAATAAACATTTCCAATTTGGTAAATTGGTGGACACGATAAAGACCTTTGCTAGTACGACCATAAGCACCAGCTTCGGTACGAAAACAGTGAGACATCGCAGCATATTTTTTTGGTCCAGAACTCAAATCCAAAACTTCATCAGCGTGATAGCCAAGCATAGTAATTTCGGCGGTACCAACTAAACTCAAATCTTCATCATCAATATTATAAATTTGTTTTTCTGAGCCACGAGGATTGAAACCAGCACCAAGCAAGATTTCATGTTTAGCCAAATCTGGAGTTTCTACAAGATTGTAACCATGGTTAGACAAAATTTCTATACCGTAATTTAACATCGCTTGATTTAGTCTGACCATGTCATTTTTGACAAAATAAAATTTACTGCCAGTCACTTTGGCACCACGTTCAAAATCTATCAAATCTAAATTCAACATCAATTCTTCGTGATCTTTTGTTTCAAAATCAAAATTTGGAATGTTGCCTCTTTCTTCTACAGTCACAAAATCTTCTTCACCACCAATCGGACTTTTGGCGTGAGTCATATTTGGTACTTGAAGCATCAAGTCTAAATAAATTTTTTCAATAGTTTGCAATTCTTCTTCCAGAGATTTTATTTTCTCCCCTACTTCACGCATTTGTTTTATTTCTTCATCAGTAGGTTTAGCTTTTGAGCCACTGTTTCTTTTTGAACGTAAATTTTCAATTTCTTGCATCTTTTCTCTTTTTTGTTTATCCAAATCAAGTAGTTTGTCAATATCTACTTTGACTCTTCTATTTACACAATTTTTTTTGACTAGTTCGCTGTTGTCGCGAATGAATTTTATGTCTAACATAAGGGATTATTAGATTATTGTTTTAATTGTTTATTTGTAACTCAGGATTTTAGTCCTGATGCCAGCTAGTCTTCAAGGTTAAAGCCTTGAGTTACAGATTGTTTTTTTCTACAACATCCTTAATATCCGGCAAAATTTCTTTCAAAAATTGTTTATTCTTTTCTATAAACTCATAATCTTGTAATTCATCTAGTTCTACAAATTTTGTTTCCACAACTTCTGTATCATTTATTCCTCCTTTATTTGAAATAAATTTGCAGACGAAAGGAATTAGATATACTTGGTAAGAAAAGTCTCTGCCAGCACTGGCTACCACTTGTATTTTGTTTAGTTGTTTCACGACTTCTACTTCACAACCTGTCTCCTCCAAAATTTCTCTTGTTACATTTTCTTCCAATTTTTCACCATATTCCATACTGCCACCTGGTAATTCCCATTTTTCATGGAAACGTGGATTGTGTGGGTCATTACGTTTGGAGATAAGTATTTTACCTTCTTTGATAATTATTCCCACAGGAACGACAATGTGTTTACTAGAAAAGTGATCTGTCAAAAAATATTTTATTCTGTTTAGTGCTATCCCCCGATGGGAGGTAGAATTTTTCTCTACAGTCGTGAGTTCACTATAAGTTTTACCCAAATCTTCCAAATAAAAAATAGGATCATAGCCAAAACCATTTCCTATTCTTTCTTCCTTCAAAATTTTACCTTTTCTTTCACCGTAGGCACAAAATAATTCTTGTTTATTGGGATTGTACAAAGTTGAAACAATCTTGAAACTAGCTCCTAGATTTTCTTCACTTATATCTTTTACTTTTTCTAATAAAATTTTTCTTCTGTCATCAGCATCTTTACCAATGCGGGCACTAATCACACCAGGCCAACCGTCCAAAGCATCGACAAAAATTCCACCATCATCAGCCAAAGAAATAAGGCCAGTCTCCTCAGCATAATATTTGGCTTTGAGAATAGCGTTACCTTCAATTGTTGGTTCGTTTTCTTCCGGTTCTTCTGGAATATTTTTCAAATCTTTCAAAGACAAAAAATCAAAGTTCAAGTCATGTAAGAATTTTTTTATTTCTCTAAATTTACCTTCGTTGGTAGTAGCTATTAGAATTTTCTTTTTTTCTTCATTCATAACATCCTACTTATTTTTTTTCTTATATTCCCAGACTTGTGTTGCTCTGGCTTATGAGATTTCATACGAACAACTTTGGTGTTCAACTTAAATTCCTTAATTTTATCTTCCAACTTGTCAATAAAATTATCTTGGTCATAACCAAGTGCTATCACATCTGGTTTTTCAGTCTTAATAACTTTGTAATAATCTATTTTGTCTCCCAAGATTGCCTGGTCAATGGACTTAATATTTTTCAAAAATTCCAAACGTTCTTTTTCATTATTAACTAAAGTAATATTTTTGATTTTTTTGGAAGTTTTGTCTCTGGCTACAACAACAACTAGATAATCCCCTAGTTTGCGAGCTTGTCTAAAAAGATTTAGGTGTCCTAAGTGAACAATATCAAATGTCCCAAAGACCATTACTTTCTTCATAATTTTTATGTAGATTCTTTTTCTAGTTTTTCTAAGTTTTCTTCAACTGGTTTCATAAGTGGAAAAGCAGTCACTTCACGCAAAGTATGTGAGCCTGTAATCAAAGCGGCAAACCTATCAATACCAATACCAGTACCAGTAGCTGGAGGCATACCATGTTCTAGAGCTTCTACATAGCTCCAGTCATTGGCCATTGCTTCGTCATCCCCTTCTTCTTTGTTTTTTACTTGTTCTTCGAATCTTTCCCTTTGGTCAATTGGATCATTTAATTCTGTGTAAGAATTACTAAGTTCAAAGCCATTGACGATGAGCTGGAACATCTCAGTATAACGAGGATCTTTGGCTTTTTTGGCCAGAGGCTTGAGTTCAATCGGATAATTCAAAACAAAAGTTGGTTGGATAAGTTCTTTACGAGCTGATTGTTTGTATAAGTTATCCAATAATTTACCACGTTCTGTAAGATTTTCATGATCATAGCCTTTGGCTGACATGACTTTTTTTAGTTCTTCCAAATCTGTGAATTCGTCAATATCAATACCAGAATATTTGAGCACAGCATCATGAAAAGTAATGCGAGGATAAGGACCTATAAAATTTATTTTGTGATTGTCTATTTCTACTTCTAGTTTACCAATAGAATTTTCAACTACATATGGAATCATTTTTTCGTGCAAGGTCATGTTATCTTCATAATCAGCATAAGCCCAATAATATTCAAGCATGGTAAATTCTGGATTATGTTGATGATCCACACCTTCATTACGGAAAGCTCTTCCCATTTCAAAAGTTTTTTCAAAACCACCTACTAGCAATCTCTTTTGCCAAAGTTCACCCATACAAATACGCAAATGAACGTCCAAGTCATAAGCATTGAGATGTGTATCAAAAGTTTTGGCCATCGCACCTGAAGAAATTGTTTCAAGAACTGGTGTTTCTACTTCAATAAAGTTTTCATTTTGTAAAAATTCACGGAGATAACGCAAAATTTTGCCACGGACAACAATCTTGGCTTTTTCCTCTGGATTTACCAAGAAATCCAAATATCTCTTACGATAACGGCTTTCTTCGTCGTTTAGGCCATGAAACTTATCTGGTAATGGTAAAAGTGTTTTGGCTAAAACTTGCCAAGTACTTACCAAAATAGAAGGCTCACCTTTGTGAGTAATGAATTTTTTACCTTTTACTTCTATAATATCTCCTGCATCCATTTTTTTACTAAATAATTTGTAATTATCAACCCCAACTTCATCTTGCTTGAAAGCTATTTGCATTCTTCCAGATTCGTCTTGCAAATGACAAAACATCAACTTGCCCATATCACGCTTGGTCATAATGCGTCCAGCAACACTAAGTTTGGTATCTTCTGCTGAATCAAGCGCTTCTTTGATAGTTTGTTTACGATTGATTCTGGCTGGATAAATACTTATACTCATTGCTTCTAGTTCTTTCAATTTGTTGAGGCGAATCTCGCGTTCATCATTGATATTGATTTTTGTGTTATTAGACATAGCTTTTTAACTTAAAATTTGCTAAATTACTGCTTAATTGTAGCAGATTTCTCTTAAAAATACAAATACTCCTGAGAAAGGAGTATTTTGGCTAAAATAGGATATTTTTGAAATTAAGATACAAGTTACAAGATACAAACAATGACCAAATATAAGATAACAAAATCTTCATTTCAAATTAACTTTTAAACTAATTAGCTTATTTTCATAGTTCGTAATTTCGTACTTTTCGTATTTCGTATCCTATTTTATATCAACTATCTTATAAACTTGTACTCCTGCTGGCAAAGTAGCTTGAACTTCATCATTTTTGCTTCTACCTAAGAAGGCCGACC
Source organism: Candidatus Magasanikbacteria bacterium CG10_big_fil_rev_8_21_14_0_10_36_16 (assembly GCA_002773185.1). Taxonomy (GTDB): domain Bacteria; phylum Patescibacteriota; class Patescibacteriia; order Magasanikbacterales; family UBA922; genus UBA1557. The sequence goes on from PFBU01000034.1 coordinate 6,801, forward strand.
CAAGTGGTGACTCATTGGAAATTTTACCAGACAAAGGATCTGCTTCTTGAGCACCAACAATTGTATATTCTTTTTCTTTTCCATTCATTTTTACCCTTACAGTAGAGCCAATCTGAACCCTACTACCCTTTTCTTCAGAAATAATTTCAGCATTGTTTATCAAATTTTCAAGTTCTATTACTCTACTTTTTGCCCAAGACATTTCATCACGAGCAGCGTGATATTCGGCATTTTCTGACAAATCACCCATTTGTTTGGCTTCATCAATTCTTTTGGCAATAGCTATTATTTTCACTTCTTTTAGCTCGTCTAATTCTTTTTTCAAAGCATTTAACTTTGGTTGGCTCATATATTGAATATCATCCATCATATACTTTATTTAAAATGATTAAACTTTTCTGAAAAAAATAGAACCGCAATGCGGACTTCTTATCGCACAGTATAACATTTTTGTATTTAAAGTCAAATTTTTTAAAGTCAATTTTTATTTATTTGTATAATCTCCCCACCACTTATAAAATTCGGTTGCAATCGGTTCGGCTACAATACCACCTTCTCCACCTTCTTCTACCAAAACCGTAACCACAATTTCTGGATTTTCAAATGGTGCAAAAGAAGTAAACCACGCATGAGTATCTTTGGTTTGACTCCATTGAGCTGTACCTGTTTTCCCAGCCGAGCTAAAAGACAGGCTTTTCAAAGTCACACAAGAACCATAAGCTACACAATCCTTCATACCAAGACGAATAGTATTTATATTTGCTTGATCCACAAAATTTTGATTCAAAACTTCTGGTTTAACAGTAGTAACTTCCTCAGTTTCTGGATTGACAATTTGTTTTACAATATGAGGAATATACAATGTTCCACCATTAGCAACTGTAGCTGTCATATCGGCAATCTGTAATGGTGTGGTTAGGAAATCGCCTTGCCCAATGGAATAGTTGTAAGTATCTCCAATATACCAAGGTTCTTTTTTGACACGTTGTTTCCATTGTGATGTAGGCAAAAAACCACTAGATTCAGCTGGTAAATCTATTCCTAATACTTTACCAAAGCCAAAATCTTTTAAATATTCATTTATTTTATCTACCCCTAAACCAATAAAATTTCCATAACCACCACCAATATAATAGTAAAAAGTATTTACAGACAAAGCTAAAGACTTGCGAACATTGGTAATACCATGGCCACCAACTTGCCAGTCAGGAAAAAACCACTCAGCCACACGCAAACCACCAGTACTCAAAAATGTGGTATTGACTGTGATAATTTGTTCTTGTAAAGCCCCAGAGGCAATCGCTGGTTTGATAACTGACCCTGAAGGAAAGCTACCACTAATCGCTCTATTAAACAGGGGTCTATTGGAATTATTCAAATATTCATTGTATTTATCTTTACTAATTCCACCAGAAAAATCATTACC
>PFBU01000037.1:0-5137 GCA_002773185.1 Candidatus Magasanikbacteria bacterium CG10_big_fil_rev_8_21_14_0_10_36_16
TGTCCATCATTACAACAAACATCCCTTGGTTCTAGTTCTTCTGTTGGTTTTTTTGTTTCTTCTGACATAATTTTTATTTAATAATTTATTCTTGTATATAAACAACCGTTTTCCATAATCCTTTTTTACTTTGATAAAATTCTAGTAATTGTTTCTTGAATTTTTTATCATCTGCCATTATTATTTGTGATCCTTGGTCTGACCCAACAAATCCACTTACTATTCCAAAAGGGAAAAATGGTTTACGATTTTCTTTAAGAGGAATAACTTTTAACGTGTTTAATAGTAACAAAAATTTATCTACGATTTTAGTGTCAGCTACAGAATTAGATTCTTCAATCTCATCCAAAATTATGGATAGTAGTGTAGATAAGGCTTCTTCCTCATTAGACACATCTGACAATTCTTCTGCAATCTTTTCTTTGCTATTACTATTTGCGAAACGTAAAACAAAAGGATTGATGTTATATTTTTTCAGAGTTTGTAACAAATTTTTTTCAGGCTCAACTTCATCGTCATCGTCTTGAAAATCTTCTTCTGACATATGATCAAATTTATCATCTAAACCAATTTCTTCGGCTATTTTGGGATATTTGGTAACTACATTAAGCAACGTTATCAATAAATTTAATCTGGCTTCAAGTAATTTTGGTCTAGGTTCTCCAAGACTGGGGAGTACTTCAATATCAAGATCTACAGGGTCTTTTTTCCACAGATTAAATAATTTTTCAACTGCTTCATTCACAGGAAGACCTTGAATTAAAGGTAAAAAAATACTACGTTTAAAAAAAGTAGCTCTTTCTTCTATAGGAATACTTAATTCTTCTATTTCTGACATAAAAAAAATTAGTTAAAATTTTAATTAAGAAATATTATTATGTAAATCATAATAACATTTTTACTTTATTTATGTCAAGCCAAAAATCCACCAACCTGAATATTCCACAAATTACTATAGATACCTTTTTTCTTTTTCAAAAGTACTTTGTGTGAACCCTGCTCTACAATACCACCATGTTCTATCACCAAAATCCTATCAGAATGCATAATCGTAGAAAGTCTGTGTGCTACAATAATTACAGTTTTGTCTTTCATCAGATTATCCAAAGCATCTTGAATAAGTTTTTCTGATTGAGAATCAAGACTAGAGGTTGCTTCGTCTAGGACAAGAATCGGTGAATTTTTGAGTATGGCTCTAGCTATCGCGACACGCTGTCTTTCACCGCCAGAAAGTTTTATACCTCTCTCACCAACTAAAGTATTATAACCCTCAACTAAGCCTAAAATAAATTCATGAGCGTTGGCTTGTTTGGTTGCTTCCATAACTTCTTCGTCAGTAGCATCAGCTTTGGCATAACGAATATTCTCTATAATACTTCGGTGAAAAAGTATTGGATCTTGCGGAACAAGACTAACATTTTGCCACAAACTTTCTTGAGTAACTTTGACAATACTTTGTCCATCAATCAAAATTTTTCCACCAGAAATATCATGCTGACGTAAGAGTAATTTTATAATAGTAGTCTTACCTGCTCCAGATGAACCCACTAGTGCTATTTTTTCATTTGGCTTTATTATCAAATTCATTTTTTTGATTACCTGTCTGGTTTTGTTGTAAGCAAATTTTACATCTACAAATTCTACTTTACCTTCAGTAACTTGCAAAGTTTTGGCATTTTTAACATCTTGTACATCATGTGGCGTATTCATTATTTCTGTCATTTCTTCAGCGTCAGCAAGTGACTCATAAAAATCTCTAATCACACGACCAAAGCCAAAAAACTTTTCAAAAATAATAATAAGATAAGACTGGATGAGTATAAAATCCCCCACTGTCAAATTTCCAGTCTGCCAAACTTTGATAGCATAAAACATCATTACAATCTCGAGTACAATCATAAGCATCCATTGCGCTCCGTCAAACCATATAGACATATCCCAAGAAAATTTTCTTATATTTCTTAAATCTTCTGTCTTTTGTTGAAAATCCTTACACTCTCTATCATAACCAACTAATAATTTTACATTGGTATTATTGGTAAAAGAATCAGCCAAAAAAGCTCCTACTTTAGAATCAAGTTGACTCCTCTTAAAATCATATTTTAATTTGAATTTACTAAAAAAGTAACTAGTCAATACAAAAATAAAAATCCAAGAAAGTATTATCAATGCAAAAAACTTATTGCGACTAAACAATACTACAGAGATAAGAGTAACATTGATAATTATAGGTGAAAGATCCCAAATTATTCTATCTGAAATTCTATCAAAAGCTTGAACAAATCTACCAACTTTTTTTACCAAAGAACCTACGAAATTATTATTAAAAAAAGAAAAAGAATGTTTGTGAATTTCAGAAAAACAAATATCATTCAAATCTTTCATGCAATCAGTGTTAAATTTTATATACAAAAAAGCCATAATACGAATAAAAAACCAATGCAAAATTTTTATAGCCAAAATAATAAATAATGTATTATAAAGAATTTGAACATCAGGATTAGAAGAAAGGACATCAAAAAATTTCTTATACCAATAAGGAGCAAGAATAGAAAAAGTGTCGCCAATCAATAAAAATAAAAACATGGAAATAAAAATCCATTTGTATTTCCAAGATTGTTGCCAGTACATTTTGAATGTTTGTTTGGTGTTATACTTCATAATATAAGAATACCCACAAATTGGGCGGGCATACAACAGAAGGCGTAAAAGTTAGAAAAGTGTTACAGTTGAGCCAAAAATAACTATTTTTTTGACAACAAATTAGACAAAATAGCAGTTTTATTTACCACACTGACTTGATCAACAATACTATCTTCAAGATCTTTTAAAATTAGTTTATATTCATTACTATCTTTATCCTGTATAGCTAATAACTTCTGTTGTTTTAACAAATCTATATTAATATCATAAGTACTCTTCCAAAAATCTATTTCTTCAGGAGTACTTAATTCTATCAGTAAACAAGGCATATCTCTAGGATTACTAGCTGAATTTTCTATAAATTTAATAATAGACTCAGACAAATCATCCGTAGCACCATCATCGATCAAGTTTTCAAATATATTATCTTCAGAATCACCTAAATATTCCAAAACATGGCGCATTCTTTTTGAATCAAAATGATCTTTATAAAATATTCTTATATTATCAAAACTATATTCTCGTGGGCCAGTCACCATTTCTTGATCTGACATAATTTTATAATTAAAAATTAAAGTTGTATAAATTTTACCATAATTACAAAACAAAAACAATTCTAAAAAATAGAATTGTTTTTATAAAATAAAAAACCAATCTAAACTTTTGTTTCAAAAAACCAAAACTTAGATTGATTGAGACGACGTACTTCCTTTGTTAAAGTAGTCTCAATCCCCTTTTTTCGGCTAGACCTCACGGATTGACCGAAGAATGGTGATGAATGGCTTTGCCATCCTCCATCACAAAAGTGAAACGAGCAAGAAGTGAACGGTTGGAACCGTCCACAAAAAACCCATACTCACCAGAGAAAATTTCGAGTCCTTGCATGATAATCACATGCAGAGACTCCTTCACGAGACGGCACTTCGAATGTCTCGGGAGGAAATGAACCCCAAAATACATTCGGACGCCTTCATGCGTCCGAATGTATTCACCCCACATCGTGGGGTGAAAGGAGATAGTATTTTGGTCATATAGACCACATGTCGTTCTAGTTGAAAAGTATGTTTATAACAAAAAATACATCCATTTTCTGGATGTATTTTTATTTTGATTTATTCTAACTCTCAAATAAGATAACGGAAGAATACGTAAATTGAACACATTACCAAAGCTACGAAAGTTAATGGTAAGGCTATTTTCATATACTCACCAAAACCAATCCTATATCCTTCTCTACCAGCGATACCGCTCACTACGACATTGGCTGAGGCGCCAACTAGAGTAGCATTACCACCAATATCAGCACCGAGAGCCAATACCCACCATAGTGGTACTAATGGTAAGCCTGAGATAGCACCCAAATCTTTGATAAGAGGAATCATTGTAGCTACAAAAGGAATATTATCAATGATAGCTGAGAATACTGCCGAACCCCACAAAACACTCATAGTAGTAGCTATCATATTGCCTCCAGTAAGTTTCAACAATCCTTCAGCCAACATACGGATAGCTCCGACTTCTTCCAAAGCTACCACAAGAATAAAAAGTCCCATAAAGAAGAAGATAGTAGTCCATTCTACTTCTTTCAAATGTTCCTCAGGGTCATGCATGGTCAAAAGTAACATCAGAGCAGCTCCGCCAAGAGCAATAGTTGCACCTTCTAGATGTGTAGCACCATGAGTGAAAAAACCAACTAAAACAATTCCCAAAACAAACAATGCTTTTTTGAGTAATTTTACATCAGAAATAGCTTCTTTTGGATTGAATTTGGCAATAGTGGCTTGATCTTCTGGAGTAGCCACAAGTTGTTTGCGATAAATAAAAACCAAAAGCCCAATAGTCACAGTAGAAACAAACAGAGAAATAGGAGCAAGATTAAACAAAAAATCATTGAAAGTAAGACCACTAGCACTACCAATCAGAATGTTTGGCGGGTCTCCTATAAGTGTAGCTGTACCACCAATATTTGATAATAAAATTGCTCCAATAAGAAAGGGCTTAGGATGAATTTTCAAGTTATGAGCAACCACAAAAGTGACAGGTATCATAAGAAGCACAGTTGTCACGTTGTCAAGTAAAGCAGAAAAAACAGCTACAATAACAAGTAAAAGTATATATATTTTTATAGGATTACCTTTGCCAACTTTGGTAGCCCAGATAGCTACATACTGAAACATACCACTATGCTTGGCAATTCCGACGATAATCATCATACCAATCAAAAGCCCCAAAGTGTTGAAGTCAATTCCTTCAATCGCCTTTTCTTGTGTGACAATGCCCAACAAAACTAGAAGTCCAGCTCCAGCCATAGCAATGACAGTACGGTGGACTTTTTCAGAGATGATGATAGCATAAGTCACAACAAAGACAACGAGCGTAATCCAAAAAGAGATTCCCATATAATATTTTATAAATCTTTATTATTTTTATTAATGAATTCCCAACACATGGGCAATGGCTTTTTTGATGTCTGTACGATTGATATAACCAACAA
>PFBU01000037.1:5162-5645 GCA_002773185.1 Candidatus Magasanikbacteria bacterium CG10_big_fil_rev_8_21_14_0_10_36_16
CGATTGATATAACCAACAAGCTTTTCTTCATCATTGACAACAGGAATTTGACGAATTTTGAATTCAGAAAGCATTGTAGCAGCCTCCATCAAAGTGTGGCCTTCTTTGATAGTGTGAACTTTATCTGTCATAAATTTAGTAATAGGTTCCTCAGCGACCTCTTTTATTCTCTTGGAAAATTCTTCAGCAACTTCAAAAGCAGCTAGATGTTTGTCATCTTCTAGATAATCAGGTACAACATATTGAATTAAATCCATACTAGACAAGATACCTTTGACATAATTTTCATTGTCAACCACGACCAAACCATTGGTACGTCCATCCACCATTTTTTGTAGCGCTTCACGAAAAGTAGCCTTGACATTTACAGAAGTAACTACATTTTGCATGTTATTTTTGACAAGATATTTTTCTTGTTCTGTCATATATTATTTATTATTTATAAATTAAAAATTGCTTTTTGCCTTAATTTTTTATTTTAAC
>PFBU01000037.1:5655-9787 GCA_002773185.1 Candidatus Magasanikbacteria bacterium CG10_big_fil_rev_8_21_14_0_10_36_16
ATGCTATTTTTGTATTAATTTCAATGGTAACGGTGGATAAATATTCAAACAACAAAAAACACCAGTTTATAACTGTTGTTTTTGTAAATTTTAGATAAAAAGTACTACACACTAGCTAAACATTTTATCTTTATAGGTCATTTCCTGTATAAGACAAATTGAAGCTCTTATTGATTAGAGGAAAATCTGGCACAATGTTATTCAAAGCAGCTTCACCAAGTACTGGCCAATTGATAAATGATGGATCGCGAGGTAATACCCTACTAATTTCACCTTGTGAATCTGTAGCCACAAAATAAACTATTTCCCCACGCCAACCTTCTACAATACTGACAGACAAAGCGTTCTTTTTTAATTGTATAGAATTATCAACCATGCAAATAGCACCTTCTGGAAGTTTTTGTAAAGATTCTTGTATTATTTCTATTGATTTACGAATTTCTCTAATACGTATTTGAAATCTAGCATTGACATCGCCGTCTTGTTCTACAGGTATTGAACCCATAGACAATTCTGCATAAGCAGCGTATGGAAAATCAATACGTATATCACGTTCTATACCTACAGCTCTACCAGCAACACCTACCACGCTATAGTTACTAGCAATTTCAGAAGAAATTACACCAGTACCCTTGAGACGATTCAATAGTGAAGCACTATTTTCAGCAACAGCTATTACTTCTTCAAAATCTTTGTTAATCTCATTTAATCTATTTTTTAAATATTCTTTATTGTCATTACTTAAGTCTTTTTTTATTCCACCAATAGTGTTGACTTGACGCAAAAATCTACTTCCTGTCAGTTTTTCATTGATTTGCATAATTATCTCACGCAGACGTGATCCATGAGCTCCTCCAAAACTAAAACCAGTATCCATCATGATAGCACCAATATCACCAAGGTGATTGGACAATCTTTCTAATTCAGCAAAAATAGTTCGCAAATATAAAGCGCGTTTTGGCACATTAATTTCAGCTAATTTTTCTATTGTTTGACAAAAAGTTAAGGAGTGACTAAAGGAGCTATCGCCAGAAATTTTTTCTGACAAACGCACTTTATTTTCTAGAGATAAAATTTCAAATAATTTTTCACTACCTTTGTGGGCATAGCCCAAACGTGGTTCAAGTTGTACAATACTTTCTCCGGCCATACTAAAACGAAAATGCCCAGGCTCAATAATACCAGCATGAATTGGTCCAACTGGAATTTCATAAATCCCCTCACCTTTTACTTTTTGAAACTCATATTTTCCACTAGATTCTTTTAGTTTTGTTTTCCAATCAAAATCTTGACGTAGAGGAAAAGCCTCACTTGGATAATTTTCATGCAAAATAATTGCTCTATTATCTAGAATGCCTTGTGCCTTGAGACCAAAAAAAGTTTGTATTTTTCTTTCGTAGTTCAGTATTTCAGGTACAAGATTGGCCAGTGAAGGAAATTCAAAAGTATTTTTCAACTCAATAAAAGGACAAATAAAAAAATTATCACCAGGCACACCAAATAAATACCAAATTTTAAACACACCATTTTCTTTTCTTTCGTCAGTAGCGGTAACTAATTTTAATGAAAGTTTTTTTTGATTATGTAATTCTTCAACAATATTTTCTATTTGTGCAGGAGACACTTCAAAAATAGCCAAATTATTGTGATATTCCACATTGACATTTTTTGGAAGGTATAATTTTATTTTTTCTTTTATCATATTAGTATTGCAAAACAACTTCGTTAATTAAAGTCTTCAAAAAAGGTGGTAAATAAAAACTCAAAATAATTATAATAACTACCATTGAAATTTGTGGGATAAGCAACCAAATATTATTATCACCTTTCTTAATACCCTCTGGTTTCTCTCCAAAAAACATAGCAGTAACATGCTTCAAAAAACTTACAAAAACCAACGAGAGAAAAAATAAAGCAATCAAACTAACAAAGGGATAGTCTTTCATCCCAGCCGACAAAATGTAAAGTTTGGTCATAAACATACCAAATGGAGGTACACCCGTCACAATCAAAAAACCAGTAATAAAAAGTACACTAGTAATCGGTATAACTTTTAAAGTTCCTTTGACATTGAAAATTTTAGCTGAATTATACTTGAGTAACAAATTACCTGAAGACAAAAAAAGCACAACTTTTACACAAGAATGATAAATCAAATGGAGCGTCGCTGCAAAAAAACCCAAGCCGCCAAAACCAAAACCAAGTGCCATTACTCCAGCATTTTCAATACTAGAATAAGCAAGTAATCGTTTGTAATTTTTGGCATTGAACATAATCAAAGCGGCTACAGCAATAGACAATATTCCAAAAGTAATCAATAATCTTTGACTAAACAAAGGACCAACCACCATATCTGTAATAGCTTTGTATCTCAAGATAATTACAAAAGCAATTGGCAACAAAGCACTAGATAGCAAGGCTCCAATAGGTGCCGGGGCTTTGCTATAAGCATCGGGTTTCCAAGTATGCATTGGCACAAGACCAACTTTTGTTCCATAACCAATAAGTACAAAAACAAAAGCAATTTTGGCAAGTAACGGATCAAGATGCGTCGCATTGATAGCTAGCGAATGCCAATCTACCAAACCAGCACTAGACAAATCAATAGAAGTAAAAAATAATAAAGTTCCAAAAAATCCCAAAAGTAGCCCTATAGAATTGATAATCAAGTACTTCCAAGCCCCTTCAATAGCCGAAGGTTTGTCATAAAAACTTATCAAAAAGGCTGTGGACAATGTCGTAGCCTCAATAGAAATCCAGGCAAAAATAGGATTACTTGAAGTAGCTGCCAAAAACATAGCTAAAAAAAATATATTCAACAAAATAAAATATTGCTTCATACGTGTAAAGCCAATGACATTTTTGTGTACTTCCTGACGTAAATATTCTACAGAATAAATAGTAGTAGCAAAACCAACCAAACCAAGTACCAAAACGATAATACCTCCCAAAGCATCAATTGAAAAAAATCTTCCAGAGCCTGGTATATAAATTCCTGTTGATGCTACTTTTAAGGCCACTACAACAGACAATATCAAAGAGACTAATGAAGAAATTACTGAAACAACTTCAATAATTACCTTTCTTTTGCTAAGAAGATTTATTATAGCAGTAATAAATAAGGTTGTTATTATAAAAAAAATTTCCATATTTTTAATCTTTTAATTTTTTCATAGAAGACACATTTAGTGTTCCAAAATGTTTATACAACATTGAAATAAAGATAGAAGCAATCATAATCCAAATAAAAATATCAAAAATAATTCCCAATTGCAAAGAAGCTGATTGTTCTAAATTGGCGAAAACAGCAAACACCACAATACTATTTTCAAAAGACAAAATACCAATAATTTGTGATAAAGCGCCTTTGCGGTTGACTATCAAAAATAAAGAAAGAAACATGGACGACAAAGCCAGAGACAATAAAATTTGGTGATTTGCTACAATACTGGTCAAAGGAAGCAGTCTTTGTGAGTGAGCTATAAAAACTAAAATTGTAATAATAATCAAGGTGATTGGTGTACTAAGGTAGGTACTAGCAGAAAAAGACAAAGCATATTTTTTTATTAAACGAATAAAAAATAGTGGTGCAATAATAACTTTAACAATAAACATTATGAATATAACTAGCAACATCAAGAGTTCTTTGGTTTCAAAAAAAGAATTAAGCAGGATAATCACAACTACTAATGATTGTAGGCTATAAAAGGATACAGCTGAAAAATTTTTTTTCATGATAAGTAAAAAAATCACAGACAATAATATTATCTCAGATAAAAATTGTAAAGTTAATAAATTCATAAATTATCACTATAAAAACAAAGGTAAATGTTTTATTTAATTGAATAAATAAGTCCGATTGCCACGACATTAAAAATAAAAGAAATTAACAATAAATCTGGTAATCTAAAAAATCTGAATTTAGCAATACTCGATTCTAATACAGCAATAATCACACAAAATAAAAACATTTTCATCAGAAAATAAAAGATACCAAGAGCTATTGCCACAAAACCAACATTCATAGGAAATCCAAATGGAAAAGATAAATTTGCACCAAGTGCAATGAAAATAAGTAGTTTATTGCTAGCTGCCCATTCCATAAGCGCCAGACGTTTACCAGAATATTCCA
>PFBU01000037.1:9815-17882 GCA_002773185.1 Candidatus Magasanikbacteria bacterium CG10_big_fil_rev_8_21_14_0_10_36_16
CAATTCTAAATGAGTAGCAGGATTATCAAAAGGAAATCTAGTAGTTTCAGCCAGTAAAACAATAAAAAAACCACAAAATGCGAGTATCATTGGTAAAAAATATTGACTATTTATTGATCTGGTGAAGCTCGTTATATCAAATAAATTACTAGAGCCGACTATCAAAGCCATAGTCAATAATGAAAAAATAAAACCACCTTCAGCTAAAGCTGAAATAGTCATTTCACGGCTTGAACCAAATCCACCAAAAGCACTACCAGTATCCATGCCAGCCAAAGCCATAAAAAAAGTCCCAATAGCTAAAGTATAAACAATAAATAAAATATCACTAGTCATAAAACCAAAAACATGGGGAACAAAAAGAGGAATACTCATACCGACAACTAGTGTCACAGCAAAAACAATATAAGGCGTAAATCTAAAAATCCACGAAGCATCACGACTTAGCACTTCATCTTTGTGGAGTAGTTTCCAAATATCTCTATAAGGTTGAAAAATATTTGCACCCTGACGATTTTGTAGCTTAGCTTTTATTTTTCTGATGATACCAACACACAATGGTGAAAAAGCTGGTATAAAAATTAATTGTATTACCAAAATAAATATTGACATAAAACTATAATATTACTAATAAAGCCAGCATAAGTGCAACAAGAATATAAGAAATATAAAGATCAATATTACCGTTTTGTATAGTTTTAGCTTTTACTGATAATTTGTTAATTACTATGTGTAAAGGTTGATAAAGATAAGTATGATACACATTACCAATATTTAAAGTTACTGTTCTTGATTTTGGTAAATACCTATTTTGATCATCATAATACTCAATATTATGTTGAATAGTTGGTTTGAGTAAACCTTTAAAAATCAAAATTATTGATCGTGAAAATCCAGTTGCAGTTATTTCAGCACGTGGAGTAAAATTTGTACCGCAATCCCAAGTATTAGTAGTGCATTCTTTTTGTTTTCTATTAATTATTTTTTTGAAAATGAAGACTACCAAAAAAATAGTAACAACAAACAAGACAAAAATTAAAGGACCAGAAATTGAAGAAAATCCATTAGAAACACTCATACTTTGACTAGAGGAAATATTTATAGCAGAAGATGAATTTTTGAAAATACCCAAACTTTGGCTTACTGTATTGATAATACTAATTATATATCCAGAAAAAACTCCAAACAAAAGTGTTAATAATGCTAGCCCCCCCATACCAAGACGCATTGACAAAGCAGATTCTTTAGCACATGTTACCTTCTTACTACGTGGACGAGCCAAAAAAGTGACACCAAAAGCTTTGACAAAACAAGCTAATGCTAGCCCACCAGTAAATACCAAAGAACCTGTTGCCAAAATAAATATCCACTGAGTTACAAAACTCATCTGAGCTATTCCTTGAAATAAAGCTTGGTATGTCAACCATTCACTAAAAAAACCATTAAACGGTGGCAAAGCAGAAATAGCGACAGAACCAATAAGAAAAAACAAAGCTGTTTGTGGCATGTATTTTATTAGACCGCCATATTCTTCCATGTTACGAGTATGCACTTCGTTGATGACTGATCCTGCACTCAAAAAAAGCAAAGCTTTGAAAATAGCATGATTAAGTGTGTGAAATAAGGCTGCAATCAAACCAAGTAGAGCTAGAGCTGGCAAATTAAGAGAATAAAAAGTCAAAGCACTTCCAAGACCAAGTAAAATAATACCAATATTTTCAATACTATGATAAGCCAACAATCTTTTGATATCATGTTCGGTAAGTGCATATAAAACTCCTAGTAAGGCTGAGATTGAACCAACCACCAACACCATCAATCCCCACCAAAATGGTACTGGTTGTAAAATATCCAAAAATAATCTTATCATCATATAAATACCACTCTTAATCATAATACCAGACATCAATGCTGAAACATGAGAAGGAGCCGCTGGATGAGCCACTGGTAACCAAATATGCAAAGGAATAATACCAGCCTTCAACCCAAAACCAATAAATGCTGAAACAAAAACGATGTTTTTTATAGATGCAGGAATAAGTGCTATATTATCTTTTATTACTAAAAAATCAAAAGAACCAATATATTTATATAAAAGTAAAAAAGCCAAAATAATAAAAGATGTACCAATATAAGTCATTACTAAATACAACAAACCAGCTTTTACATTGTCATCATCATGGTTATCATAAACAACCAAAAAATAAGAACTAATTGACATTATTTCCCAAAAAATAAGAAAGAGGATTCCATTTGAAGAAGTAACAACTAAAATTAAACTACCAATAAATAAGTTATAAAAAAATCCCAAAACACCAATATTATATTTTTTATAGTAGTGTCTAACATAGCCTATTCCATAAATAGAACAAAATAAAGCTAACAAAGAAATAACAAAAACAAAAAAACTAGACAATAAATCAATATGAAAGGATATAGTAAAGAATGAAAAAAATGATGTTTTTAAACCAAATAAAAGGCTATTTTTCGTCAAAATGTTTACTATTGAAAAAACTAATCCAACTAATGAGCCACTAATAACGAAAAAACTACTCCAAGCATTGGCTTGGTTATTATTTTTATAAAAAAATAAAGAGCCTATCGCCCCAACAAAAAATAATGAAAGTAAAATAAAAAAACTAATAGGTGATGCGATAATTTCTAACATATTATTTTTTCTGTAAAGTTTTATCTTCTACTGTTTCAAGAATCTTGAGTAATGAATAAAGTATAATAGTTGGCGTAGGAGGATCTCCCAGAATTTGATAATCTACAGGCACAACAGAATCAACACCATTTAAAACTGCATAAGAATTTTTGAATATTCCACCATCAATCGCATCATCACCTATTGCTACTACAATCTTAGGGTTTGGTGTGCCATCATAGGCATCTTTGACAGCTTTGGCCATATTGCGTGTCACAGGACCAGTTACAAGCAACATATCAGCATGTCTTGGCGAAGCTACAAAATGAATACCAAAACGTTCAACATCATAAAAGCTATTAGACAAAGCTATCAGCTCTTGCTCACAAGCATTATCAGATCCAGCATCAATTTGTCTAATAGCTAGAGAACCTCTAAACAGTTTTTTGACTTTATCTTGTATTTTTTCTCCAATTTCAAAAAAATCCATCTGATTAAGATCGTTTTTGGAAAAAGAAATTATATTTTTTGGTGTTTTAAATATTTTTGCAAAAAATTTTAACATAAAAATTTTGAATGAATCTTGTTATTTTAATCTAAAAAATTAATTGAATTATAAATATGAAGCATATTCTCTCACTAAACTCACAATCTGTCAATATTGTAAAACCACCTTGTGAAAAGTGGTCTTTATCTTTTATTTTCTGTATTTATTACCTACTCTTATTCTGTTCATTTCTTTATCAATAAGAGCTTGCAACCTAGCATAGTCTACATCTTCACCTGCTTTAGCTTTGGTCATTTCTTCTTCTGCTCTCTGACGAGCTTCTTGCGCCCGTTCAATATCAATACTATCAGCTCTTTCTGCGCGGTCAGCCAAAATAACTAATTCACTATTAGATCTTACCTCCAAGAAACCCCCAGACACAGCATAAGGATGTTCACCGTCTTTATCTTTTATTTTCATTTCCCCAGCCTGAAGAACAGAAATCAAAGGAATGTGCCCTGGTAATACTGTGATTTCACCAGAAGTAGTAGGAATAGTTACTTGAAGAATTTCATTCTCGTATACTTTTTTTTCTGGGGTGATTATTATAAATTTTAAAGTTTGTGTTGACATAGATACAATTTTATCTCAATATATCTCTTTTTTTTATCTCTATTTTATTATAAGGAGATAAATGGAGATAATTAGAGATATAGTTTTATTTATTTGACCTCATCTATAGATCCTTTCATATAAAAAGCTTGTTCAGGTTTGTCATCATGTTTACCATCAAGAATTTCACGAAAACCACGTACAGTATCAGCAAGTTTGACATATTTTCCTGGACTTCCAGTAAATACTTCTGCAACATGGAAAGGCTGACTCAAGAATTTTTGAAGTTTACGAGCACGAGTAACTGTCAATTTATCATCATCGGACAATTCTTCCATACCAAGAATAGCGATGATATCTTGCAAATCTTTATAACGTTGTAAGACTCTTTGAACTTCAAGAGCTGTACGATAATGCTCTTCACCAACTATATTTGGATCAAGAATAGTAGAACCAGAATCAAGTGGGTCAACTGCAGGATAAATACCCAGTGAAGCAAGTGAACGATTCAAAGTAACAGTAGAGTCAAGATGGGCAAAAGTAGTAGCCGGAGCTGGATCAGTAAGATCGTCTGCTGGCACATAAACAGCTTGTACAGAAGTAATAGAACCTTTATCTGTAGAAGTGATACGTTCTTGTAAAGCACCCATTTCTGTCGCCAAAGTTGGTTGATAACCTACAGCAGAAGGCATACGTCCAAGCAAGGCAGAAACTTCTGAACCGGCTTGAGTAAAACGGAAAATATTATCAATAAACAAAAGCAAATCTTTTCCTTCTTCATCACGAAAATATTCAGCCATGGCTAGTGCGGTAAGAGCTACGCGAGCACGAGCCCCTGGTGGTTCATTCATTTGACCAAAGACTAAGGCAGTCTTATCTAGAACTCCAGATTCTTCCATTTCACGATAAAGATCATTTCCTTCACGAGTACGTTCACCAACACCAGCAAACATAGAATAACCGCCGTGTTCTTGAGCAATGTTACGAATAAGTTCTTGAATAATAACAGTCTTACCAACACCAGCACCACCAAACAAACCAACTTTGCCACCTTTCAAGAATGGACAAAACAAATCAATAACTTTGATACCCGTTTCTAATACTTCAGATTTTGTGGATTGTTCTTTGAAACTTGGAGCTTTACGATGGATAGAATACTTTTTCTTGGTTTTACTTGCGCCTTTGCCATCAATTGTTTCACCTACTACATTGTACATACGACCAAGAGTCTCAGGCCCAACTGGGACAGAAATTGGAGCACCAGTGTCAGACACTTCAGCACCACGTTCAAGTCCGTCTGTACTACTCATAGCGATAGCACGCACAGTACCAGATCCTAAGTGTTGTTGAACTTCCAAAATCAAAGTTTCACCATTTGGTATTTTGGTTTCAAGTGCATTATAAATTGCAGGAAGCTCTCCCGAATCAAATTTGACGTCTGCCACAACACCGATAATTTGAGATATTTTTCCAGTATTTTTCATAAAAATAAGTTTATTTGTTTAATGGTTTATTAGTTTTCATTTTGTTTACATTTTTTCAAATAAGCAATGTATCCATTCAATTTTTTATTTGTTTTTTCACAAAGTTCAATCAAATGTTCTACGCTACTTACTTTTTTTATATAATTTAAATCTTTTATAAATATTAAATGATCTTTTGTTTCAGATAGTGAACCTCTAGCTTGTCTACAAAACTGTATATTTTCTTGAAAGTGAAATCTTCCATGTCCTTCTGTTATATTAGCAGCCACTGATGAAGATGATCTTCTTATTTGGTCAATTACGTTATATTTTTTATAATCTGGC
This sequence comes from Candidatus Magasanikbacteria bacterium CG10_big_fil_rev_8_21_14_0_10_36_16, assembly GCA_002773185.1. Taxonomy (GTDB): domain Bacteria; phylum Patescibacteriota; class Patescibacteriia; order Magasanikbacterales; family UBA922; genus UBA1557. The sequence goes on from PFBU01000037.1 coordinate 15,370, forward strand.
AAAAACTTACATAATATATTTACTTTTGTTCTTAACCCATGTGCTAATTTCCAAGCATCCAATTCTGTAAAGTCTTTATACTTATTATTTCCCTCCATATAATAACTAATAAACTAATTAACCACTAAACCAATCAACTTAATGCCGCAGCACCCCCAGCAATCTCGGCAATTTCTTGCGTAATCGCTGCTTGTCTAGTCTTGTTGTAAGTAAGATTCAATTCTTTTATCATATCACTCGCAGAGTCCCCTGCGTTTTTCATCGCTATCATACGGGCACTATGTTCACTAGCTGAACTTTCTAACAAAGATTGATAAATTTGCATTTCTACCAATCTAGGCAAAATTGTTTCTAAAACTTCTTTTTTTCCTGGTTCAAATAAATATTCATTTAATTGTTCTTGTGTTTCTTTACTAAGAGTTCTGTCTTGCAAATCTTCATCACGGCCAAGCTCGGTAATCATCTTTTCCAAATCAAATTCTGAGATTGGTAATACTTGACGAATTTTAGCTTCTTGAACTACAGCCGAACGATAATCAGTATAAGATACTACAACCTTATCATATTTCTTGGTAATATAATCACCAATTATCATCTGAGAAGCGACCATCACATCTTCCAAAACTGGTTTGTCAGAAATACTGTTGAAAGAAGCAATCAGATTAAACCCGTGTTTTTTACAAAAATCAGCACCTTTGCGACCAATACCAATTACATCCACTTCTACATGATCACTTGGTTGGGTATGTTTATTACGAGCACGTTGAAAACTAATATTTCTTGGATCTTTTAGTTGGGTTGCAGTTTTTTTGATAATATTGGAATTGAAACTTCCACAAAGACCACGATTGGAAGTAATAAGTATTACAAGAATTCTTTTTACTTGTCTGATTTCCAAAAGTGGTATGTCTTCTTTTTGAGTTTTGGACAAATTTATTAATAGATCCCAAGCTGTAGTAGCATATTCTCTAGTATCCAAAGCAGCCTGCACAGCTTTGCGCATTTTGGCAGCAGAAACCATTTCCATCGCCTTGGTAATTTTCTTGGTATTGGAAACTGATTTTATTCTAGTTTTGATTGCTTTAGCGGACACTGCCATATTTATGATTTATTAGTTTAAATAATTCGGATATCCGGATAATCCAGATTTACGGATTACAAAATTGTGATTTGTATATTATTTAGAATTTGTTTATTTATTGAAGTCCTCACAGGCTCCACGTAAATCGTTGATAGTACTATCTTCCCAATCACCTTTAGAAATTTTTTCTAGAAGTGTAGAATGACTACCTCTTAAAAAATCCAATAATTTTTTTTCTGTTTTCAAAATATCTGTGACAGCAACATCATCAAAGTAACCATTGTCAACAGCATAAATAGAAGCAACTTGATCAGCCACAGCCATTGGACTGTATTGAGATTGTTTCATAAGTTCTACTACTCTGGCACCTCTATCCAATTGCTTCTTAGTCTCAACATCAAGGTCACTTGCAAATTGAGCAAAAGCTTCAAGCTCACGATATTGAGCAAGAGCAAGCTTAATTTTACCAGAAACTTTTTTCATTGGTTTTGTTTGAGCAGCACCACCAACACGAGAAACTGAAATACCCACGTTGACAGCTGGACGAATACCCTTGAAAAACAAATCTGTTTCCAAAAAAATCTGACCATCAGTAATAGAAATTACGTTGGTAGGAATGTAAGCCGTCACGTCAGAAGCTTGAGTTTCAATAATAGGAAGAGCGGTAATTGATCCACCACCATGTTCTTTGTTCAAATTACAAGCACGTTCTAGCAGACGAGAATGAAGATAAAATACGTCTCCAGGATAAGCTTCACGTCCTGGTGGGCGTCTTAGAAGCAAAGAAATTTCACGATAAGCCCAAGCTTGTTTGGTAAGATCATCATAAACGATAAGTACATCTTCACCTTTGTCAGCGAAGTATTCAGCCATAGTGACACCAGCATAAGGGGCAATGAAAGACATTGCAGCAGGATCAGATGCGCCAGCAACTACAACAGTAGTATATTCCATAGCACCATTTTCTTCGAGCTTGGCTACGATACGAGCTACTTTTGATTCTTTTTGGCCGATAGCTACATAAATACATTTCATGTTTTGACCTTTTTGGTTGATGATAGCGTCAATCGCAATGGCGGTCTTACCAGTCTGACGATCACCAATAATAAGTTCACGTTGTCCACGTCCAATTGGAATCATAGCATCAATAGCTTTGATACCGGTCTGTACTGGCACAGCTACAGGTTGACGACTCATCACACCAGGAGCAGTCTTTTCTATAGGATAAAATTCTTTAGTTACAATATCACCTTTTCCATCAATAGCTTGTCCAAGAGCATTCACCACACGACCGATTACTTTTTCACCAACTGGTACCGACAAAATTCTACCTGTTCTTTTGACAATATCACCTTCTTTGATTTTTTCATATTCACCCAAAATCATGGCACCAACAGTTTCTTCTTCCAAATTCAAAGCTACACCCATGATA
>PFBU01000037.1:17963-18105 GCA_002773185.1 Candidatus Magasanikbacteria bacterium CG10_big_fil_rev_8_21_14_0_10_36_16
TGCCAGCTCTGTTTTTAATTTAAATTTTTTTTAATAAAATAGAAATACAATTGAGATACATAGAAATAATAATTATCTTTCAAACCTATCTCTGTTTTTTATAAAAATTACTAGTTAATAGTTACTAATTATTAATTTTTTA